>NZ_JBQXEZ010000001.1:0-351323 GCF_052618305.1 Desulforudis sp. DRI-14
CTTGATTTTCAAGGCTCCGCGGACCCGGGAGGGGTGTTGGCTGTCAAAGTTGAGTCGAGCGGATCGACCTGAAAGTACTTCAGGACGTTTTCCGGTTCCGGTTTCGGTTCCGCGGGACGTTTGGCCGCCACAGCCTGCTGCTCGACCCTGGTCTGTTCGGTCTTGACCATGTTATAGGAGATGAGGCCGAGTCCACCGCCGAGGGTGAGAAACAGCAGGTTGGGCATGCCCGGGAAGAGCCCCATGGCGACCAGGATGCCGGAAGCGACCATGAGCACCTTGGGGAAACGGGTCAGCTGTTTCGAAATCTCCAAACCGAAGCTGGCGTCGGAAGTCGCGCGCGTAACCAGCACGCCCGCCGCCGTAGATACCAGCACCGCGGGAAGCTGGGCGACAAGACCGTCGCCGATGGTCAGGATGGTATAGGTGCGCAAGGCATCGCCGATCGACAAGCCCATCACCGCGACGCCCATAATGAAACCGCCGATGATGTTGATAAAGGTGATGATCAGGCCGGCAATCGCGTCCCCCTTGACGAACTTGGAAGCGCCGTCCATCGCCCCGAAGAAGTCCGCCTCGCGCTGGAGCCTGCGCCGCCGCTCGCGGGCTTCTTCCTCCGTAATCAGGCCGGCGTTGAAATCGCTGTCGATAGCCATCTGTTTGCCGGGCATGGCGTCGAGGGTGAACCTGGCCCCTACCTCGGCCACGCGCCCCGCGCCGTTGGTGATGACGGCGAATTGAATAACGGTGATGATCAGAAAGACCACAAAACCGACGATGTAACTTCCCCCGACGACCACTTGGCCGAAGGCGTCGATGACGTTGCCGGCCGCGGCCTGGCCCAGGATCAAGCGGGTGGATGAGATGTTCAGGGCCAGCCGGTACAGCGTCAGCACCAGGAGCAGCGTGGGGAAAACCGAAAACTGCAGGGGGTCGGTCGTAAACAACGTGATCAGCAGGACGAGCAACCCGCTGGTAATGCTGACGATCAACAGCACGTCCAGCGCAAACGGGGGCAGGGGGATGACGATCAGCAGTACGATGCCGATGATCAGGGCTGCCACCAAGTAGTCCAGGTTCCGTCTTAATCCTGCCGGGTTAAGCAGTGACTCAGCCATGATTACCTCTCTCAGTTATTTAGCCCGCCCGTTTTTGCACCTTCAGCCTGTAAACGAAGGCCAGGATTTCGGCCACCGCCTGATATAGCTGTACGGGGATCTCCTTCCCGACATCGACTTTCCAGTAGAGGTACCGGGCAACGTCCCTGTTTTCCACAACGGGAACGTTGTGTTCTCGGGCTAAATCCTTAATCAGCGCGGCCATCCGGTCGGCGCCCTTGGCCACCACCTGAGGGGCGGCCATTTTGTGTCCCTCGTAGCGTAGCGCCACGGCGAAGTGGGTCGGGTTGGTCACCACAACCGTAGCCCGCGGCACCTCTTGGCGGATTCTGTTCAGGGCCATCTGCCGCTGCCGCTGCCTGATCCAACTCTTGAGGTAGGGGTCGCCTTCCGCGTGTTTCAAATCTTCCTTCAACTCGGTGCGCGTCATCATCAGGCTGCGGTTGTAGGTGACGCGCTGGTAGGCGAAGTCGGCCAGCGCCAGCACCAGGTACCCGATTCCGACCGTGACCGTCAGCTTTACCAGCAGCTTCGTGACGGTAACAAAACCCGCCGCGGGAGTCGTGGCGGTGAGGGTGAAAAGCTGCAGCATGTGCGCCTTCAGTATCAGGTAGGCCAGGATAAACACGACAAGCACCTTGGCGCAGGCCTTCCCCAACTCGAACAGGCTCCTGGCGCTGAAAATCCTCTGCAGCCCGCTGACCGGGCTGATCCTTTCGAGCTTCGGCGCCAGGCTTCCCGGAGCGAAAAGGAAACCGACCTGGGCCAGGTTGCTCAGAACGGCGATGATCAGGGCGACCGCCAGCATGGGGGCGAGCAGGACCAGCATGTTGTACAGTTCCATCTGAACCAGGAAAACCAGGCTCCTTTCGTCCACGTTGAAGGTCGAAAAACTCCTCAGGTGCAGCGTAAAGAGCCTGTAAAACTGCTCGATGTACCATTCGGAACTGGTGGCCATTAAGGTGACCAGCGACAGAAGAACGAAGGCGCCGGTAAGCTCCTGGCTTTTCGCCACCTGTCCCTTGCGGCGGGCTTCCTGGATCCGCCGCGGCGTCGCCTGTTCGGTTTTGTTCTGTCCGGCGTCGTTTGCCAAGGTCAGCCTCCCAGGTACCGGATAACGGTCAGGCAGTCCGCGCTCAACTGGGCGAATGTCTTCTGCAGCAGCCAGTTAATCAGGGGCGCGGTCAGCATGATCACCATAAAACCCGCGAAAATCTTGATCGGGAAACCCAGCATGAAAACGTTCATCTGCGGGACCAGGCGGGACATCAGCCCCATAACCACGTCGGCCGTGAAAAGTATAGCGATCAGGGGTCCTACAATCTTTAAGGCTACGACGAACATCTCGGCAAACCTGTCAATGATATACAGCGTAAGCTCCCCGGTAAGTACCCCGTGACCGAGGGGAACGATCTCGATACTCTTCATCAGGCCGGCGATCAGGGCGTGGTGCCCGTTGACCGTCAGGAACAGCACCAGCGTCCAGAGGTAGAAAAACTGGGCCAGAGCAATGCTGTGCCCCCCGCTCGACGGGTCGATGAACTCGGCCATCGCCAGGCCCATCTGAAGGCCCACCAGGGAACCGGCCACCTGGGCCGCAAAGAAGACGAGACTGACAAATAGTCCTAAGCCCACGCCTATAGCGGCCTCGCCCAGGATGGCCAGGGACAGGGACAGCCAGTGATCGGTTGCCGGCGGCGCCGCCGGAATAAGCGGTAGAGCCGCCAGCGCCAGCATCAGTCCCAGCCCGGTCTTCACCAGGGGAGGGACCATCCGCGCCGAAAACACGGGGCAGACGGCGACAAAGGCGGTCGCCCGCGTCAACACCAGCAGGAACAGCGCCAGCCGGTCCATACCCAGGCCGAATATTTCACCAGGCACGCACGTCAGCCATCCTCAAGAAGATGTCCCCCGTAAAACGCAGCATGACGTTGATGTACCAGGGCGCGAACAGCAGCAGGCCCAGCAGTACGGCAATGATCTTGGGCACGAACTGGATCATCTGGTCCTGGATCTGCGTCGTCGCCTGCAAGATACTGATGACCAGGCCGACCGCCAGGCTGATCAGCAGGGGCGGGGCGGCCAGCAATAGAATCATCATCAGTGACTTCTGCACCAGTTCCAGGGCTATCGAGGTAGCCATGTGCATCCCTCCGTTATACAGCACTCATCACTCGGCATTAGGCACTCGGATTTGGAACCTTTTTGGAACCTTTATTGAAAGGGTATTGCTTGATTCCGAATGCTGAACGCTGAATGCCAGCTAAGCGAAGCTTTCTACCAGTGACTTCACGACCAGGTACCAGCCGTCGACCAGCACAAAGAGCAAGATTTTAAAAGGAAGTGACATCATCACCGGCGGGACCATGAACATACCGAGCGACATCAGGATGCTGGCCACCACCATGTCGATCACCAGGAAGGGCAGGTACAACAAGAAGCCCATCTGAAAGGCCGTCCTCAGCTCGCTGGTGACGAAGGCCGGGGCGACAACCGTTATGGGCAGGCTCTCCTTGTCCGGTTTCTGGATTTTGGCCATCTTCACGAACAGTTCCAGGTCCTTGTCCCGCGTCTGCTTCAACATGAACTCCCGCAGGGGGGCCGCCGCCCTTTCCTGCGCGGTTTCGAGCGTGATTCTGTTCTCGACGAAAGGCTTCAGGGCCTGTTCGTTGATCTCGTTGTATACCGGAGCCATAATAAAAAAGGTAAGGAACAGGGCCAGGCCCACCAGGACCATGTTGGGCGGAGCTTGCTGGGCTCCCAGCGCCGTGCGCAAAAACGATAAAACAATCACGATCCGCGTAAAAGAGGTCACCATCACCAGGAAAGCCGGGAGCAGGGACAGGATGGTCAGGAAAATGAAAATCTGGACAGTCTTGACCATCTCAGCCGGCGACCCGGGCTGGCTGACGTTGATGTTGACCCCCGGCACCGGCGTCAGCGTCTCGGGGGGCGCCGCCGCTGCAGGCCCGGCAGCCAAGAAGGCGGCGATAACCGCCGTTAGGAGGATCAGTTGTCTTAACCTACTCACCGGGCGGCCTCCCCAGTCCCTCGCCGGATCTCTTTGCGGTACGGCGTAAAAAATGTAAGAAAGGCTTAATCGACAGCCTCTCAGGGAAACCCCCTTGGATGGGGGTCCACTCGAAGGCTTCGGGCAGGTCCTGGAACTCCTTCAACAGGGTGGTGCCGTTCTCGCCGTGCCCCAGCAAGTAATAGGCGTCGCCTACCCTAACCAGGCTGATGCGGGACTTGCCTCCCAGGGGAAGTTGCTCGATGACCCGCATCCGACGCTTGCCCGTCCATCCCACCGGCTTTGCCGCAGCCAGGAAGTGGAGACACACGTAGATCAACAGGATAGTCAGCGGGAGAGCGACCACCAGCCTCAATACAGCGCCAATCAGATCCATCGTCATTTCTTCGCTCCCCCGGCCTGGTAAGCCCGCGGCGCTAAGATGCCGTGAATGCGCACGGCGAAGGAGTCATCGAGAACGATGACCTCACCCCTGGCAAAACGCTGGTCGTTGAGGTAAACGCTGACAGCTTCCCCGACCGCCTTTTCCAGTTCGATCACCGAACCCTCTTCAAGCTGAAGGATATCACCGGCGCGGATGGTCTTCCGGCCCAGTTCCACCCAAAGGCTGAGCTTCACGTCTTCCAGGTAGCGGAGACTATTCTTGATTTTCGGAGCCGGCGTCTGGCTGTCCAGCTTGGGGAAACTCACCTTGTGGACCGTCGTCCCCTCATCGCTGAGCGCCGACAAAAAGGTGCTGATCTCGCTCTTCCGCAGTGCTGATCCCCCCGTTCCAACCGTTACTGGACGAGGAACTCGACGATATAAATTTCCTTGGCTTTGAACCCGTGCAGTTCACTGTTGACCTGGTCCAGCAGTTCCTTGCGCAGATCGTCGGTTTTGTCCACGGCCAGGATTTCGGCGGCCGTCTTGCGGCGCAGGGTGTTGATGATGCGGTCCTTGATCTGCACGTCCTTCTCGTGGATCTCCTCGGCCTTTTTCTCCGGGATCGAAATCGCCAACCCGATCTTGAGATAGCGGGCTGTCTGGACGTCGGCGAGATTGACGACGATGGTGCCGAGTTCGACCAGCTTGTACTTCTCCTCTTTTTTGGGCAGCTTCAATCCCACTTTTGCCTGCAAGGCGGGAGAAGATTTGTAGTAGGCGGCGGCGATACCGCCGCCTACTATGAGCAACACCAGCATTAAAGCGATGAGCTTGACGAGCAACCGGCGCCTGGGCGCCGGGACTGCCTTGGGTTCTTGCGCTTCACCGGAACCGGGCATCAGCATAACTCCTTACTACGAAACTTACCGCTTAATGTCGATCAACTCGCGCAGCATATCGTCCGATACGGTGATCACCCTGGCGCTGGCCTGGTAGCCGCGCTGCGTGATGATCATGTTGGAAAATTCGGTGGAGAGGTCGACGTTGGACATCTCCAGGTTACCGGAGAGGGCTTTGCCCCGGCCGCCGGACTCCGGCGCACCCCAGCCGGTGCTTGTGGGAACGTTTTGGTCATCAACCGGAACCTCCAGAAGGTTAAACCCCAGCTTAATGAGGTTTTCGGGGTTGGGGTAGTTGTCCAGCCCGATCGTACCGATGTAGCCGCTTGAACGGGTACCAGTGTCATCGTAGACAGTCACCCAAATGCCGCCGTCACTGGTGATGCGGATGGTCTCCAACCCGTGTGTGGTAGGGTCATAAAGGCGAATCGGCGCACGAGCCGTGTCATCGAACGCGGCAAGATCCGGAGCAATGTCCTGAGAATTGCCCAAAACGTACAACCCCGACGAGTTGACCAGGTAACCTGCTTCGTTAACGTAGAAGGCGCCGTCCCTGGTATAGAAGTTCTTGGTTGGTACAGCCCCGTCACTGACTACGCCGCCTTGAACATCGTTCGGATCGAATGAGGCAAGTACAAACAGGCCGTTGCCGTCAACGGTGAGGTCCAGGACGCGGTTGGTAGCCATCAGCGACCCCTGCCCGAACAGACAGTCGATGGCCGAAACGGTCACTCCCAGGCCGACCTGGGCGGGGTTGATGGAGTTGACCCCGATCTGGGAAGTCGAGTTGCCGCGGATGTTCTGGCTCAACAGTTCGGTGAACAGAACGCGCCCGCTCTTAAAGGAAGTGGTGTTGACGTTGGCGATGTTGTTGGCGATGACGTCCATGCGGATCTGCTGGCTCTTCAGTCCAGCCACGCCTGCCATTAAAGAACGAATCACGCTAAATACCCTCCTTGGAATATGTGGGCTGCCTCAGTCGGTCCGCAGCCCGCAGCCTCCTTTCGGGCCGGCTGCCTACTTTATCAATACCGCACTGTCGATGTTGGTAAAGACCTGGTTCTGCCGGTCGTCGTTGACGACGGCCGTGACGATGACTCCGTTGGCCACGCTGGTCACCAAGGCCATGTTCTTGTACAGGATCAACGACTCCCGCGCACCCTTAAGACGGGCCTCGGCCGCCGCGCTGCCGATCTTCTGCAAGTCGGTAGGTGAAAGAACGATGTTCCTCTCACTGAGACGGCGGCTGGCGTGCGCCGAGAGCTTAACCTCCTGCTGCTTGAGCTCGCGGGCCAAGAGCTCGGCGAAGGAGCCGCTGTTCTTGACCGCTCCCTGTGCGGCCGGTGACGGCCCGGCCGGCGGTATGCCGCCTGTGCGATTTACCACCATCTAGATAACCCTCACCTCCTCGCATACTGTGCTAAACGATTGCCCCGTCATACCGCCTGTGTTTCGGCAACACTGGTCGCCGCAGCAGGCTCCTGGGTTCCGGGGACTTTGATCTCGGCTACCTGGGTCAGGAGATAAGACTCGCCGCCAACAACGATCAGAGGCCCTTCCTCGTTAAAAGTCACTTTCCGGACGGCGCCCGTGATCTCGCCGGACTCGGTCTTCAGGACGACCTCCTTGCCGAGCAGGTCCAGGGCCTCGCGCACCCGCGTCGATTTGCCCATCTGCTCCAGGGCCTGTTCCACGGCGAAGAGCCTCTCCAACATTCCGAACTGGACCATCTGCCCGATCTGCGACGTCATGTCCTGCGGCGCAAACGGGTCCGGATGCTGCAGCTGGGCCACGAGGACCTTGAGGAAGGTGTCCTTGTCGAATGTGTTGCGGGGCGCGGCCTTGGGCTGCGCCTGGGTAACCCCGCCGATAGCATCTACCGCCATCTTCATACCTCCTTGTAACTACGCCAGCAGGTTGATTCCGCGCGGCGCACCGCCGAAGTAATCATCCGTCCCGTCAAGCAGCGCCTCGGTGACCGGCGCATCCGCCATCCGGGCCGCAGCCCCGTCCGCGGGCGCCTCCCGGCGTTCACCGTCCGCGCTGAGGAAAACGTCCCCGCTCAAAAGATGAATGTCAAGACGCGTCAGGCTGTCCCTAAGCAGGGGCAGCGCCTGCTGAACGGCCTCCCTCACGCCGTGTTCGGCGGCGAAGAATTTGACATCCACGTCCTGGGCCGAGGAATAGACGATCTTCACCCTCACGCTCCCCAGGTGGGGCGGGTCCAGCCGGATTTCCAGCACGGCTTTTCCATCGGGCAACCATCTGGCTTTCTCGACAGCTTTGGCAACCTTGCCGGCCAGTTGACTGGCAAAAGTCTGCGTGTTGAAGACACCGTCCGGTCCGGCAACCTTAGCTACATTCTTAACCGGCGTATCCGGGGCGTTCACGGTTACCACGAATGCGGGAACGCCGGGTCGCTCCGCCTTGCCTTCCTGTCCCGGCAACAGCCCTTCCGGCCTGGTTCCCGGAGTCGCCGCCTGCCCGCGGGTCCCGGTGTTTTCAAAGACTCTCCCGGTTATTAACGGTGATTCCCCACCGGACCTTAAACCGCCCGGCCTTGTTCCGGCCGATACGTCCGTAATCCTGGGAGCCGCCGCGCCCGCGTTCCGCCCGTACCCATCGCCCGGGCGCTCGAGGCCGGCAAACGGACCGGCATCCACCGTCCCTGACGGCGCAAGCGCCGGAGACTTAAGCACAGCATCCGCCGGCACCGAAACGTTCAGGCCGGGCGCAACCGGATTCTTTACAGTACCCGTCTCAACGCCAGGGCTGCTTGTGACATGGGGCTTTACCACGGTTGCCCCCTCCGGAAGCCTGTCCGGCGGCATTGCGGGGGAGGACGGTACCCGGCTCGCATCCTGACCCGGGTCAACCGCCGACAGGGGCGTCAGAACCGGGGAGTCCAGAGACGGTACCTGGACGACCGACCGCAAGGTTACGGGCTGACCACGCAACGATGGGGACTCGCCAGGGATGTGGGATGACGCTCCGGCGGCAACTTGCTCCACGGCAACATTCCCGGCTTGTACCGCCTCTCCGGGACCGCCCGCCGATCCGGCCGGGGTTGCGGCATCAGTCAACGAGGATAACCTGTCCGGCGGCGGTCCGGCAGTGCCGGCGGCTTTTACAGCCTCAATGTTAACGTCCCAACCCGTACTTGTCGGCGGCGTGCTTCCGACGGGAGTTTCCGTCGAAGCATCTAAAACCGGCGGACTGTTTGCGACAGGCAACGGTATCAAGCCCGGCGCGTCAACGTCCCGCAGCGTTTGTTCCAGTTCCGGGACAGGTTCTCCGCCAGGGTCTTGGAACCCGACAACCGTCTGTCCCGCAGTTGAGGCGCAGGCCGGCATGCGGAGGTCGGCATGCGCGCCCGGGCAGTTTGCCGCTGAAGGGGATGCGGAACCCGGCAGCGGGTCGGAGACTGCAGGCAATGGCGCTTCAACAGGGCCTGCGCTTGCAGTGCAGGGCGCTGCTGTGGCCGGCGGCAATGTCTCTGCAAAGGCTGCCGCCTTAACGAGGAGCACTGCGGCACCAGCTCCCGTGTCGGGACACACTGCTTCGCCGAAGCGTATCGCCGCAGGAAGCGCCGCGAACGCCGCCGGATGACCCGTAGCGGGCTGTCCCATTCCCAGGACGTCCAGCAGCCCCTGCAGAAAGCACGGCCCGGTATTCCGGCCGCCGCCCAAGCCGGGTTGCTGCGGCTGCGCGACCATATTCGGTGTTAAAACCAAACCCGGTAACAACCTACATCCCTCCTTTCTTTATGGAATACGAGATCGTAGCCAAGGCATCCATTTCCCGGTTTGTCTTCCGCGTCACCTCCCTTTCGAAAGCATTTTGCTGCTTTTGTTTCAGCGACTCCAGAACCATACGTTCCTTCATCGCTGTTACAGCCTCGCTGCGTTTGCTGTCAGCCTCCTGCAGGCTTTCCTGCAGTTCCCGCTCGGCCTGGGAAATGCGCGCGTCGAGCAGGCCGCGGTAGGCCTCAAAATCGACCATGGCTACGATATCGGACAGGTTGATACCGGACTCCTGAACGTTCGCCAGCATTTCCTTGAGTTTTGCGAGGTTTTCGTGGCAGGCTTGAGCAGCGGCATCGGCCGCCGCCAGTTCCTGCAGCACAGCCTGTTCCCTCGCCGACTTGACCTGCAGCACCGGTTCCAGGCTGAAAGCAAACTTGGACATCAGTCAGCATCGCCTCCGAGGATTTGTCTGAACATCGACAGCGTGGTTTCGAACTCGCAGTATTCAGTCTGGTCCTGCTGGAGAAAGTTTATCAGCTCGGGGTATACGGCAAGGGCCTGGTCCACAAGCGGGCCCGAGCCCTTAACGTAGGCCCCGATGTTGATCAAGTCCTCGGCCTTGCGATAGGCCCCCAGCAACCGCTTGGCCTTTTGGGCAAGTCTTACGTGTTCCTCCTCGGTCACGTCGGGCATTAAACGGCTGTTGCTCTGGAGGATGTCGATCGCGGGGTAGTAGCCGGCTTCCGCCAGTTCCCTGGAGAGGATGATATGCCCGTCAAGGATACCCCGCACCGCATCGGCAATGGGTTCCTGCATATCGTCCCCTTCCACCAGCACGCTGTAGAAACCGGTAATCGTACCCCTGGCGTTGGTCCCGGACCGTTCCAGCAGCTTCGGCAGGGCCGCGAACACCGAAGGCGTGTAACCCCTGGTCGTCGGCGGTTCGCCGATAGCCAGGCCGATCTCTCTCTGGGCGAGGGCGAAACGTGTCACCGAATCCATCAGGAACATAACGTTGTGTCCCCTGTCGCGAAAGTATTCCGCGATAGCCGTGGCCACCGCGGCGGCGCGCACCCGCACTAAAGCCGACTGGTCGGAGGTAGCCACGACAACGACGGACTTGGCCAGGCTGTTGCCGAGGTGGCGTTCCAGGAAGTCCCGGACCTCGCGGCCGCGCTCCCCGATCAGGGCGACGACGTTCACGTCGGACGCGCAGTAGCGGCAGAGCATGCCCAGTAAAACGCTTTTTCCCACCCCGCTCCCGGCAAAAATCCCCAGCCTCTGCCCCCTGCCGCAAGTAAGGAGAGCGTCGACGGCCCGGATGCCGGTCGGCAGGGGCTCCTTGATGCGCGGCCTCTCTAGAGGATTGGGAGGGTTGTTGTCCACCGGGAAGGACTCCCCTGCGATGTGCTTGCCGCTGAAGGGCCGGCCTAACCCGTTGAGCACCTCGCCCAGCAAGGCCTCTCCGATCGTGATCGTCAGCCGGCGCCCGGCGGGCGTTACCAGGCAGCCGGGGTGCACGCCCTTTAAGTCGCCGAGAGGCATCAGGAGCGACACCCTGTCGCGGAACCCCACCACTTCGGCCTTTACGGGTAAAGGCTCGCGGGGGACGATGATGTCGCAGACCTCGCCGATCGGCACGCTAAGGCCCACGACTTCCACGGTAAGGCCCACGACCTTGCTCACCTTGCCGCTGACTCTGAGAACCGGGGCACGCTGCACGTTGGCAGCCCAGCGGTCCAAATCGATGTTCACCGCACCGCGCGCCATCGCCTAACCCAACCCCCCACCGTCAACGATATTTTTCAACTGCATCCCAAGGCCTTGCGGATGCTTTGCCATCGCACATCCCAGGAAGCATCAACCAGGCCGTCGTCGGTGTCGATTTTACAAGCCCCCCGCGGCAAGGCCGGGTCTTCGATAATGTTCACCTCGCTGCCGGGAACCACTTCCAGCAACGCGTTCAAATTTTCCCGCATGACGCCGGCGTCATCGGTGCCGGCCAGGATGGTTATCCGCGGTCTGGCGCGCACGACAGCGAGGGCCTCTTTAACGATGGCGACAACGGTGTCTTCCTTGAGGGCAAGCTGTTCGGCGACCAGTCTTTCGGCGATGGTGCAGGCCAAGCTCAACAGCGCGGGCTCGAGGTCGTCCAGGGTCTGCCGGTAGATCTCCCGTGCCTGCTGCAGGACGCCCAAAGCCTGCCGCCGGATTTCAGCGGCTTCCTGCTTCGCCTTGTTCATACCCTCGCGGTAGCCTTCCTGGAACCCCTGTTCCCGGGCCTTGGCGCGCAGTTCCTCGCATTCGGTCTCCAGTTCCCGCCGCAAGGTCGCCTCGTCGCACACGGGGCAAATCAGGGCCGCGGGCGAAAGGGTTCGCAGGGGCAGCGAGATCTTGCTCCTGTCTTCAAGGAGGGTCCCTTTAAGAATCCGTTCGCTAGATAACAAGGGCATCTTCCCCTCCTCTGGAAATGACAATCTCACCGGCCTCGTCCAGCGAGCGGATGATCTTGACTATGCGCTGCTGGGCCTCTTCAACTTCGCGCAGGCGCACCGGGCCCATAAATTCGATCTCTTCTTTGAGCATCTGCGAGGCGCGCTGGGACTGGTTCTTGTAGATGCGCTCGCGCACGCTCTCGTTGGCGCCGCGCAGGGCGAGGGCCAGGACTTTATTGTCAACTTCGCGCAATATGCGCTGAATCGAGATGTCGTCCAGTTTAACGATGTCTTCGAAGATGAACATCTGCTGGCGGACTTCCTCGGCCAGGCCCGGATCGTCGTACTCCAGTTCTTCCAGGATCTTCTTTTCTGTCGCGCGATCGGCCTGGTTGAGGATCTTGACCAGCGCCTGCAAACCGCCCACAGTGTAACTCTCTTGCTGGACCAGGGCGGCCATCTTACGTTCAAGGATTTTTTCCACGTCCTGAACCACCTCGGGGGAGGTCTTGTCCATAAGCGCGATGCGCCGAGCGACGTCGGCCCGGATTTCCTGGGGCAGCATCGACAGGCAGGCCGAGGCCTGGTTGGGCTCCAGGTAGGCGAGGATCATAGCGATGGTTTGAGGGTGCTCGTCCCGGATGAAGTTGGCCAGGTACCTGGGTTCCGTCTTACGCAGGGCGCCGAAGGGCAAAATCTTCGAGGTGCTGGTCAGCTTCTTGATGATCTCGGAAGCCCTATTCGGCCCGACGGTTTTCTCCAGAAGCTCCTTGGCGTATTTGATACCGCCCTGGAGAATGTACTGCTTGGCTTGGTACAGGTCCTCAAACTCGGTCAGGATGTTGTCGCGCGTCTCGGGGGAAATCCTCCCCATGTTGCTGATGGTATAGGTGATTCTTTCAATATCCTCATCGTAGAAGTTCTGGCGAAGGACCTGGGACGACAGGTCGGCGCCCAGAGCCAGCAGAAGTACGGCTGCTTTTTCAACGCCTGTTAATGTCCTTGCCATCGCTTATCTCCCCTGATCGGTAGTCAGCCAGACCTTGATGATTTCCGCCACCTGTTCCGGTTTCTGCTTGGCCAGCTCGCGAATCGGCGACGGGTCTTTGCCGGACTGCTTTTGGCCGTCGAGCTGTCCGATCATAACCGGCGTGACCTCCTGGACCGCAGGCTGTTTAGCGGGAACCTTGCGCCCGCGCAGCACCGACATCGCGACAAACCCGATAATCGCGAGCAGCAGCGCCCCGCCGCCGGCCGCGACGTACAAAAGCCACCTGTTCTTTTGCGTAGCCGGTTCGGGAGCCGGTTCCAGGTCTTCCTCCGCGCCGGGCTCAAAGGCCAGGCTGGACACCATCACCTGGTCGCCGCGCTGCTCGTCCAACCCCAAAGCCGCCGCTACAACCTGCTGAATCTGCTGCTGGCGGCCCGGCGCCACCGTATCGTCCACCACAATGGCCGCCGAGATCCGCTTTACCGCCCCCGGGGCCTTGACAGTGGTTTCATGCACCGTCCCGACCTGATAAGTTTTGCTCGATTCCTCGCGCTCGTACGAGGACCCGGCACCCTGGCCGGTATTGTAGGTAGGCACCTGGGAAAGGCTGTTTTCGGTCTCCGGGATCCCGCCGGCCCGTCCCCCGCTGCCCGTTTCGCGCGAATTGTGTTCGGTAAGCACCGCGGAGTTCTCCGACGGGATATTCGAAACCAGCTCCTGGCGGTCGAAGTCCAATTCGGCCGTCACCTGCACGACGAACTTCCCGACGCCGAGGACCCGTTCGAGCACGGAGTGCACTTTCTTCTCGCACTCGCGCTCGAAGGTGCGTGTCGCTTCGTGCTGGGCCAGGGCCGCGCCGGTCAATTCGTCGGCAGCCATGTCGCCGTTCAAGACGCGTCCCCGGGCATCAACGACGTGGACGTTTTCGCTGTGCAGCCCCTCGACGCTGCCGGTAGCCAGGGCAACGATGCCTTCGACCTGCTGGCGCGAGAGACCGGCCCCCGGCTTCAGCTTCACGACTATGGAAGCCTTCGCTTCCGCCTCTTCGTCGCTAAAAACGCTCTTCTCGGGGATCACCAGGTGGACCCTGGCCTGCTCGACCTCGACAAGCTGGACGATGGTGCGACGGAGTTCTTCCTGGAGGGCACGCTGGTAATCGACTTTCTGTTCGAACTCGGTCACGCCGAACCGAGTCTTGTCAAAGAGCTCGAAGCCAGGTCCGTCAACACCGATGGCGCCCGAGGTAGCCAGTTGGATACGGGCCTCGTGCACCTTGCTTTTGGGGACCTCGATCGTCGTTCCCTGGTCCTTGAGGATGTAGGGGATCTTCATTTGTTTCAGGCTTTCGGTGATCGTGCCCGCTTCCTTGGGATCGAGCCCTGTGAAGAGCGGGGCGTAGTTCACCGTCTTGAGCCAGTTGAAAAGGAGATAGACGCTCGCAACGAAGGCGATCAGCAGGAGCACGACTGCCCCCTTTTGCACGGCGGACATGGTCTGCCAGCGACTTAGCAGGTTCCCCTGTACCGGCTGGTCAGCCACCCCTTAAAACCTCCCTGTCATTGGACGTAGGACATAGGACGTAGGACTTAAGGAAGAACTCGGGAATCAACTTCAGGCCGGGCCCGCTACGCTCACCTGTTTCGGCCCTACCCGCGAAACCATCATAAACCGTATCGGTTGTAGACCGGTATTTCGGCTGTTCCGTACCACGTACGACATACGACCGACGACTGATTCTAAGTCAGGAATCAGCGTAACCGGTTCCTTCCGGGTTCCCGACAACGAACGACCGTTTTTGAGTCAGGAATCGGCGTAGCCGATTCGGTCCTCTGTTTCCGACGACGGACGACCGTTTAGACAGGCATGCGTGACAGCTCTTGATAAGCCTCGACCAGCTTGTTCCGGACTTCCAGGGAAAGCTGCATCATCAGGTGAGCCTCTTCAAGGGCGATCATCACCTGGTGTACGTCCTTGACCTCCCCGGAGAGAAAGCCCTGCACGGCCTTGTCAGCCTTAACCTGCGAAGCGTTCAGCTCCTCAATCGCCCTGGTCAGGACTTCCCCGAAAGCCGGCCCTTTCGCTGCTCCAACCCTGTTATCCGCAACAAGAGTCGGTACGTTGTTGATCGAAGCGATATCCTTTATCATCGGTTCCCATCCCCCTGCATCCTGCATCCTACATCCTATACCCTACACCGTCCTTAGAACTTAGAGCCTAGGCTCCAAGTTCTAAGGCTTTTAAAAGCATCTGTTTCGACGCCTCAAAGGCTGATACGTTGGCCTGGTAAGCTCTCGTTGCGCCGATCATGTTCACCATTTCCTGCCCGAGGTCGACGGCCGGGTAGGCTACAAAACCCTGGGCGTCGGCATCCGGGTGTCCCGGTTCCTGGACCCTGATGGGTGGTGCTGGATCGGGGATCAGAGAGGTAACGGCCACACCACCCGAAAGCATCTCCGTAAAAACAGGCATCTTACGCTGGTAAGGACCGCCGCCGGGCGTCCTCGTGGTCTGAATGTTGGCGATGTTGTTGGATAAGAGATCGAGCCGAAAACGTTGTGCGGTCATACCCGAGCCACTGATTCTAAAACCGGAGAAGAAATCGCTCACTTAGTTACCTCCTCCCCGTTATGACTTCACGTAAGACGGCAATATGCTTTTTTAAACACTGCGTCGTGGTGTTGTACATCAAGGAGTTGGCGCTAAGCTCGATCATCTCTTCTTCCAGGTCGACGTTGTTCCCGTCCGGGCGGAGCGACGGGCGGTTGTCACGGACGACCCTGGGCTCGACACCCACCGTTGCGCCCCCGTTAAGGGTGCGGTCAAGCACCTGCTCGAAAACCACACGTTCCTTTTTATAGCCGGGGGTGTCAATATTGGCGACGTTCTTGGCCGCAGCCTTTTGCCGCAGGACCTGGGCATCAAGACCTTTATGGAGAAGCGTTATGGTAGGGTCGCCAAAGATGCGCACGATACATCCCTCCCAAAAATCTCACCGTGTAATAAGAGAAGGCTACCCCGAAACCGGGATAGCCTTCATTTCCCTCTCCCGTTTCGGTAACCGGCTACCTTAACCAACTTGACAGTGGCTTTAGGTCCTTGGCTTTGCGTCCCCATCTTTCGATAGGTTTGCCTTTTCGACGGAGTATTATCTGCTTGGCCAAACAATGGCGGCGTTTCCATCTCTAGCTAAGTTTACAGTCAATCTACACAAGTTGACAATAGTTGTCGAAATGCCGCATTTGCCACCGATAAAAGTTTATGGAGGGAACTCCCTGATTTACCGCCCTAACGGCAGGAGGATAACCGCTCGAAACGACGTAAACCCGGGAGTCAAACGGATTGCAAAAGACGGGGAGGCCTTGCATGGCAAGACCTCCCATGATAATGGACGGGTGAAACAAGCATATAGCTACTATAACAAAGTTTTATAATGGTATCGCCTTAAAATGTATCCCTGTCCAAGACAAAGACACCACAAGCCTGATAAAACTATATCAGGCTAATTTAAAAATTTGCATGTTTTTACGCTATTATAGTTTTTGTCTTAGATGCTTGGACGTGCTATTTTAATTAGTTATGCAATTTCATCAGGCACTACTTGTTTTGTTGCAGAAACATCGCTTAGATAGTATATCGGTACCCTCCCCCCTAAACTTTAGCCCCTATTTGTAAAAACCCATAAAAATTTTATTAAGGGCTAAATTTGACTAAATAGGTCTTAAGTTTGCCCGGTGGGCTCCGAAATTATTGTCAGAGGGGCTTCCCGGGGGCCCTCGAGCTTTACCCAAATAAAGGGGGAAAACAGAATGCAGATTTACCACAATATCGCGGCCCTGAACGCCACACGGCAGCTGGGCATCAACACCGTGTTGGCCAACAAGTCTTTGGCACGGCTTTCCTCGGGTCTGCGCATCAACTCCGCGGCCGACGACGCCGCCGGACTGGCCATCTCGGAAAAGATGAGACTGCAGATCAGGGGTCTCGACCAGGCCATTAAAAACTCGCAGGACGGGACCTCGATGGTACAGACGGCTGACAGTGCTCTCCAGGAGATTCACGGCATGCTCGACCGCATGTACGAACTGGCCAACCAGGCCGCCAACGGCCTCCTCACCGATGCTGACCGGAATGTAGCCCAGGAAGAGGTTAGCTCACTGCTCAGCCAGATCAACACTATCGCCAAGTCTACAAAGTTTAACAATAAGATTCTTCTTGACGGCAATTTTGGCGTAACCCGCAGCGGCGGCACCCTGGCAGCCACGGACGGTGCCCTTTCAGTAGAAGTAGCGGGAGCCAAGGCGAGTACCACCTATACCCTAGGGAACACCGCTGATGGCGTCGTGTCCTTGAGTGACGGCAGTGGTAACCAGCAGACACTCAGCGGCGTTACTGGCAATTCAACGCTGAACTTCGATAAGCTCGGCGTCAAGATTGTCCTTTCAGGCGCGACCGTAACGTCTGTAGGTTCCACGCTAAATGGGAAGACAATCATCACCAGCGCCAACGCCCCTGTAACGCTGCAGATCGGAGCGGAGAACAGCGTTGATCAACAGATTGGTGTTTCGATTGCCGACATGGACACCACCGCCCTCGGCATTAGCACAATCAACATCGCAACGCAGAGTGGCGCACAAAGTGCAATGACCAATTTGGATACCGCCAAGACTACGGTAAACACCGAACGGGCCAAGCTGGGTGCTCTCCAGAACCGCCTGGAATATACGATCAAGAACCTCGGCGCGACCAAGGAAAATATGGCCACTGCCGAAGCCCGCATCCGCGACGCCGATATGGCCAAGGAAATGATGGAGTTCACCAAGTTCAACATCCTCAACCAGGCGGCCACGGCGATGCTCGCCCAGGCCAACCAGATGCCGCAGACCGTCCTGCAGCTTCTGAGGTAACGCGACTAACGCTCTTAAAGAGGCCGTTCGCTAAAAAGGGCGGCCTCTTAGTATTTCTATGATCGTTTTTAGGGCCAGGGTCCCTAAAGTTGATCCTCGCTTAACCCGATTAACGAGGTAAGAAGAGGAAACCGGAGGGGTAGCGATGAACGTTACCAAGATGGGCAACCCGCCAATCGTGGTACGTACGGCAACCGCACAGCGGCCCGGCACGGAAGTCCGGAACCAGCCTCTGGAAGCGGGCGTTGCCAAACCCGAAAGCGGCCCGGTAAAACTGGAACTCCCGGCGAGCGGCGGGACCTTCCTGCAGTTTTCCGTGCACGAGCAGACCAAGGACGTCATCGTCCGGGTGCTCGACAGCGCCACCGGCGATGTGATCCGGGAGTTCCCCCCTGAAGCGATCCTGGATATGGTCGCCAATCTGCTCGACCTGGCCGGACTGCTCGTGGACGAGAAGAGATAACACCGAGGTGAATGCCAATGTCCAACACCTTTCGCATAAGCGGCCTGGCCTCCGGGATCGACACCGACCAGATGGTCCGCGACCTCATGAAAGCCCACCGGATGCCTCTGGACAAATTGAAACAACAGCGGCAGGTGCTGGAGTGGAAACGAGCCGACTACCGGGCCGTCAACAAGGCCCTGTACGACTTTCGCACCGGCACCGCCTTTGCCATGAAGCTCAGTTCCACCTATACAAAACGGCAGGCAACCAGCAGCGACAGCAGCGTTGTAACGGCCTCGGCGTCTTCAAGTGCTTCCAGCGGGACCTATCAGGTTACGGTAGGTTCTCTGGCCACGGCGGCCTACAACGTCAGCACGGCGGCCGTTTCCGCCAACCAGGCGGACAAAATCGACGCCGCGGCCACCCTGTGGTCGCAGCGCGCTAAGTTCGCCGACACCGGCTTCGGGTGGATCAACGCCGACGCAACGGACGCGATCAGCGTATCGTTGAGCGGCACCACATTTAACCTGACGCGCGACGCCATAGTGAGCGTCGCTTCGATCGACGTGGACGGCGTGGGATATACGGTTTTTACGGACCAGGCAGCCTACGACGCGAGCGGCGACCCGAATAAGGTCCTGGTGAACCTGAATACCGGCGGGTTAACCTTCAACAACACCATCAACGCCGGCCAGACGATTAACGCCAGCTATACCTACAACACCAAGACCTTCAAGTTCACCGTCACCACGTACGGCGACACCGGCGCCAACACGCAGGAATTCACCGTCGACGCCAGCCAGAAGAGCCTCAACGCCGTGCTGGCCGACATCTCGGCGGCTAGTGCTTTGGGCCTTACCGCCTTTTACGAGAGCGGCGCCGACAAGGTCTCGATCTCCCGAACGGCCACCGGGAATTTCAATACCTCGGGAGAGGAAATCACCGTCGGAACCACGGGATTCCTGGCCCAGGTGCTGAAGATCGACCAGGCGCGCGAGCAGGGCGGGACCGACGCCGACGTGACCGTCAACGGCCTGGCGCTGAAACAACACAGCAACACCTTCCCCCTCAACAGCGTGAACTTCACCCTGAAAAAGGGAGGCACGGCCACCGTCACCGTGGCCACAGACACCGACGGTCTTGTGAGCACCATCAAGGACTTCGTCGACAGTTATAACGCCCTGGTCGACACGATCCGGTCGGAACTGCAGGAAACCCGTTACCCGGATTACCTGCCCTTAACCGACGACCAGAAAGAGAAACTCACCGACCGCCAGATCGACCAGTGGGAGGATAAAGCGAGGAGCGGCCTGCTGCAAAACGACCGCATCCTCGAATCAGCACTTCGAGAAATACGTACGACCTTTTACGGCGTTGTGTCTGGAGTAAGCGGCAAGTACGACCATCTCTCGGACATCGGCATTACGACTATCGACTACGCTTCCGGAGGCAGACTCCAGGTTGACGAGGCCAAATTGCGGGCGGCCATCGAAGCCGACCCCGACGGCGTGAAGGAACTCTTCACGAAATCGGGCACCACCGACGCGGAGAAAGGCCTGGGAGTCAGGCTTTACGATACTATTCAGAAGTCTCTCGACAAGCTGAGCAGCCAAGCGGGCAGTTTTACCAGTTCCACCGGTTACGACAACAGCTACCTGGGTAAGACACTCCAGTCGATGGACAGCCAAATAGACCGCATGGAAGAGCATTTACAGTACCTTGAGGACAAATACTGGCAGCAATTTACCGCTATGGAACAAGCGATCAGCAGGATGAACGCCCAGAGCGCCTGGCTCTCCCAACAGTTCGCCGGCGGCCGTTAATCATTCTAGGAGGATAATAGATGGCAATGACCAACCCCTACGCCAGGTACAAGGAAACAGCCATAGCCATCGCCAGGCCGGAGGAACTGGTCCTGATGTGCTACCGCGGTCTCGCGCAGTATGCCCGCCAGGCCGCCGAAGCGGTTGGGGCGCGCGACATCCCCGCGGCGCACCAAGCCCTGGTGCGGGCCCAGGACATCTGCACCTACCTCCGTACCACGGTGGACACGCAGTACGAAATCGGGGAGCGCCTGGACGCTCTTTACGAGTATATGTACAACCGCCTCGTCGAGGCTAACCTGAGTAAGGCTTCGGAACCCATCGAGGAAGTCCTGGCGCTGGCGGAAGACCTGAGGGACACCTGGGCCGCAGCCATACGCGCCGGCAAAGAAGGAGAACTGGGATAGCCCGGAGAAGATGATTTTATGATGTCGGTTGCGGATGACTGTACCAAGCAGCCTGCCGATCTCTGGACCAGGCTGTTTGTCTTGACGGAGAAAATCGGTGCCGTCCTCGACGGCCCGGACGGCGAAATCGACACGAAAGCCATGGGCGAACTCCTGGAGGAGCGCCGCGAGTGTATGGACGCTCTTGATCGCCTGGCGGCCTTGGGAATACGCCCCGTTATCGACGACTCATTCCAAGAACTGATCAGACAGATTATCGATCTGGACCGGGAGAACCAGCGCAAGGCGGAAAAACTGCTTGCCGGAACGAACCGGAAATTGCACGAGGTCCGCCAGAGCAGGAAGGCGGTTAGGGCCTACGGCAGCAGGCGAAGACGGGATGAAGGGGTCTTTCTGGACGACAAAAAATAACGCCCTTATGGGCGTTGATGTTAGTTGTTAGCTGTCGGCTGTTGGATGGGTATAAGGTATAGGGTATAAGGTGTTATTTGGAGTGCGGGGTGTAGAAAAGGTTGGTCCGAACGACCAACCTTTTACTATCGGAGGAAGTTCAGGAGCGAGATCTGCAGCATCCTGGCCGTTGCACTGAGGGTTGCTTCGTAGACCAACTGCTGCTCGTTAAGCCGGATGACGGCGTCCTCCAGCTTCGTTCCCGCCAGGGTGTTGACCGACTTTGCCAGGTTAGCGTCCTGCGCTCCCAGTTGCTCCTTCACCGCATTCAAGGTATTGACTTCTGCTCCCACGGCGGACTGTTCGCTTACAGCCGTATTATGATGCTTAACCAAAGCATCGAGGGCGGTACCGATGGCGTCGACATCGTTATGCACAAGCGCATCTTTCAGGTCGAGCAGAGCCTTGAACATGCTGTTGCCGGCAGTGGCCGACCCCGCATCGGTGCTTTCGCCGAAAACGGCCGCCCAGTCGATGGTCTCCGCCGTCTCGCCGGCCAGGGCGCTCATCCATGGATCGGCCAACACCAAAGCAGCTTCACCGGCAGGGGTTACGTCCTGTTTTTGGACGATGTCCTCCGACACCCTTACGTACAGTTGCTCGGAAGAATTCGTCAGACCGCGTGAAGCGTTGGCCAGGACGACAACACGGTCGATTAAACCGTCCACTTCGCCGGCAATTGCCTTGCGGTCGTCCCCGGAAAGCGTCCCGTTCTTAGCTTGCAGCGCCAGTTCCTGGGCGCGGGCAAGTACGTCTACCACGCCGGCGAGGGCGCTCTCCGTCCTCTGGTACCGCCCGATCCGCTGCTCCACCATACCGGTATAGTGGCCCAGTCTGACCATCCCGGACCGCATATTCAGGAAGGATCTTAACGTGGAAGGATCGTCGCTGAGATGGTTGATCCGCAGCCCGGAGGCGATCTCTTTCCGTAGCGTCTCCATCCGCTCGGCGTTCTTCTGTATGCTGAAGATGCTGCTCTGACCCATCCAGTTAGTCGCTATGCGCACGATGCCCATCCCCCTACGTCCTACGTCTTACGTCCTACGTCCTACTTTCTAACGCATCTTGTTGATGAGCGTATCCAGCATTTCGTCGATGATCGTTACAACCCTCGCCGACGCCTGGTAGGCGTACTGGAACTGCATCATATTGGTCAGTTCTTCGTCGATGGAGACCCCCATAACCGACTGGCGCAGCGCCCCCACCTGCTGGACCACGGCGTTGTGCAGCCCCAGGTTGTTTTTCGCAGCGTTAAGGTCGCTGCCGATGCGGGTCAGCAGGTCGGCGTAGAGGTTGCCGATTTCCGGCTCCAGCTGGGCCACGTTGAGCGCATGTTGCGGCTGCAGCGCCTTTAGATCGGCTATAACGGTTTGCTTGTCGCCGTTAACGGCGAAATCCGCAGCGCCGGAACCGGTAAAGAAAGCGGTTTGGGCATACGCGTTAACGTCTTGTGTAAGGGTTATCGCCAGGTTGTCCAGGTCGGCCATGTAACCGTCAAGCTTGTCTACGAGCGCAAGCAGCGCCGGCAGAGAACCCGCCGGCAGGGGGTCGCCGGGGGGAACATTAATGTCCGTGAAATCGGCGACATCAACCGCCTCGGCATAGCCGTAGCTTTCAGCAATACTCTCCCACTTGCTCCCGTCGACCAACGTATGACCCATTACGACCACTGTTACCGCCCCGAAGCCGCCGCTGACGGGCGCGACCGTGAGCGGCCCGAACTTGGCCAGTTCGTCGAGGAGCGTGTCACGCTGGTCTATCAAGTCATTTGCCGTGTTGCCCAGTTGCATCTGCCGCCCTATCTCGTGGTTCAGCCGGGCGATTTTCTGGCCCAACTCGTTTATGCTCTGCAGCTGGTCGCCGATCTGCGCGTTGTTCACCTCGTCCCGAAGGGCTTGCAACTGCCCGTAGGCCACGCGGATACTGTCGGCCAGGGCCTTGCCCGCGCCGTAAACCACCTCGGCGGGAGGGTTATCGGGGTTCTGGCTGAGGTCGTACCAGGACCCGAAGAAATCGTCCAGGAACTTTCGGATACCGAAGTCGGAAGGCTCCGGAAACATGGCCTCGACACGCCCGAGAACAGCGGCCTCTTCCTCGTACTGGCCGACGTTGGCCAGGGTATTGCGCATCTGCACGTCCAGGTAGCCGTCCCGTACCCGCTGGACCTGGGCGATGTCCACGCCCGCACCGAGCTGGTAAGCCCCCGTCTCCCGCAAGAGCGAGGGGGAAGGAAAGGGCGTGGCCGCTGTAAAGACGGCGCGCTGGCGGGAATAGCCCGTGCGCGAAGCGTTCGAGATATTGTGGGCCGTGATATCCATCGCCCGGGTGTGGGCCTGCAGGCTGCGCCGGGCGATCTCCAACCCCAGGAACGTCGAAGCCACAGCATATCACCGCTTTCAGTTAAACCTTGGCGTTAAGGAGGATGTTCTTCCCTTCTATCTCCAGTTGCGCGTCGGCCCCGTACTTGTGCCGGTTGCCCACCAGGTGTTTGAGGAGGAACTGGTTGAAACGATGGGCGTTGGCCGACAGGACGAAGTTGGTATTGTTCAGGCCGGCCATCCTCTCCACCAGTTCCACCAGCTGGGTGGCGACCATGTGCAATTCCAAGCTGATATCCTCCGGCGCCCGGGCCAGGATCTCGCTCAGAGTGGCATCGGGGCCAAGGCCTTCCAGAGAGGCGGCGGCCAGGATCCCGGCGCGCCTCTCCTCTTCGGCCTGAACTTTCTTCTGGAACTCTTCAACAGCCCCTAAAGATTCTTGAAGCCCTGCAACGTCTCCGTTAAGCAGGGCCTTCTGTTGTACCTCGAGGGCTCGGTTGAGTTCCCTGACAATCTCCAATTCGTCCTTCAGGCACTCAATCAACTGGTTGTACAACTTCTTTACTCTTTCCACCTTTACGGGGGCCTCCGGCTATTTCTCGGTATAGGTTAAACAAGCTTATCCAGCAGCCGCTCCCGGATCATGCCCTCGGCGATCTTGCGGGCGTCGGCGACGTAAGTACCGTCTTTAATCCGCTGGGCGATCGACGCAACTAAGTCGGCCCGCACGTTCGGAATGCCCTCCAGCTTGGCCTTGTAAGCCTGTATCGCTTTGGCCTCGGCGGAAATCTCAAGCCTGTCACCCTCGACCCCGGTCGGCGTCGCAACCGGTGAGGTCGGTTTTTCACTCTTTTGCTGGGTTCCGTAAATCTTCGCCAGATCAATGGTCCCATTGTTGCCGACATTGTTGATCTTCATCAACTTAACCTCCCGAGGAGAGGTGCTTCTTCCCTTCTTATCGGCCGTATGCTGATAACCTTTATACTTCGCTGCTGATTTCGGCGGCAATTTCGTGCAGCGGCACCACCTTGTCGGCAGCACCCGCTTCAATGGCCGCAGCAGGCATACCAAACACCACGCTGGTCTCCCGGTCCTGGGCGATCGTCCGCCCGCCTTTGGCCTTGATCAGCGCCATCCCCCGGACGCCGTCACGCCCCATACCCGTCAGCAGGACCCCCAGGGTACCGGACCCGTAAACGGCGGCGGCTTCGGCCATTACGTCATCAACCGAAGGGCAGAAACCGCCGGGCGGTAGGGGACTGTTTCTAGCCTTTAGGATAACTTTAACAGTGTTTCCTTCTTTGCGCAAGAGAAAATCTGAACCTGAAGGCGCCACAAGTATTTTCCCCGGCTCAAGAACGTCATTCTCGGACGCATGCACTACTTTAAGCCGGCACTGCAGATCCAGGTGATGGGCCAGGGAAGCGGTGAACCCTACAGGCATGTGTTGCACCACGATGACGGGAAAAGGCAATGATGCCGGAAGTTTCGGCAGGATAAGGCGCAAGGCCGCAGGTCCTCCGGTCGAACAGCCGATGACCGCTGCCTTCACCTTCTGCCCGCGCTGCGGGGCGCCCGCCGTTGGGGCCTCCGGCCCCACCTCTTTCCGGACAGCGGCCTTGATAGCCCGAAACCGCGGCGCCGCGGCGGCCAGCTTGATCTTGGCGATGAGCTCGGCGGCCACCGTCCTCACCTGGATACCGGACTCCGGCTTGGTTACAAAATCAAAAGCCCCGTAACTCAGGGCCGCTACCGTAACCTCGCTGCCCCGGCGCGTATGGGCGCTAAGCATAATGACCTGGCACGAGTGCTCGGCGACTATCCTCTTTAACGTATCCAGCCCGTCCATGACGGGCATTTCCACATCGAGGACAACAACATCGGGAAACGTTCTGGGGATGGCCGTCAGCGCCTCCGTCCCGTTAGCCGCCGTACCGACCACCTGCAGGTCCCTGTCCTCTTCCAGCAGGCGCTTGAGCGTGACCCTTAAGACTGCGGAGTCGTCTACGATTAGTACTTTAACAGGCTGCATTTACCGCCTTTATTCTCCCTTTTTCTTCTTTGCTCTGTTTTATCATGGCCCGCACGTCAAGGATCAGGGCTACCCGGCCGTCGCCGAGGATGGTCGCTCCTGACAAGCCGCGGATCTGACCGAGATAATCCCCCAGAGATTTGATGACGATCTCCTGGTCGCCAAGGAGCGTGTCCACAAGTACGCCGGCCCGCTCACGCCCAGAGCCGACCACCACCACATACTGCATTTCGCCCGCGGCTTTAAGCCCGAAGAACCTGTCCAGCCGGATGAGCGGCAGAACCGAGCCGCGCAACATGACAAACTCGGCCTCGCCGACGCGGTTGATGTCCTCCGGCCGTACCTGGATGATCTCCGTCACGTGCCCCATCGGGAAGGCATAGGTCTGGCTGCCCAGGTTAACGAGCAGCGAACGGATAATCGCCAGGGTCAGCGGCAGCTTGATCGTGAACTTGGTCCCCGCTCCCGGCTCGCTTTCGACGTCGAGGGTGCCGTTGATGCGCTCGACGTGGGTGCGGACGATATCCATGCCGACCCCGCGCCCGGATAGGTCGCTGACCGTATCGGCCGTCGAAAACCCGGGCAGGAAGATAAGCTCGTAGGCGTCTTCGTCTTCCATCCTATCCGCTTCTTCCCGGGAGATCAACCCTATGGAAAGGGCCCTGGCCTTCAAGGCCTCCGCCTTCAGGCCCCGCCCGTCGTCCTGGATAATGATAAAGATGTGGTTTTCCCGGTGGTGGGCCCGGAGTTTGATCGTCCCCGCTTCGGGCTTGCCAAGAGCCAGCCTCTCTTCAGGAGATTCAATGCCGTGGTCCACGGCATTGCGAATAAGGTGAATCAACGGGTCGTTGATCAGTTCGATCACGTTGCGGTCCAACTCGGTCTCCCGGCCTTCAACCACCAGTTCGATTTTCTTGCCCAGCTTGTTGGAAAGGTCTCTTACCAACCGCGGGAAGCGGTTGAAAATCTGCGCGATGGGCAGCATCCTGGCCTTCATGATCTGATCCTGCAGGTCTCCGGCCACCTGGCCGAAGTGCCCCGAAATCTCCCTGAGTTCATCGACAAACGTTTCGATATCCTCCGTGCCGAGCAGCCCCAGAAGCCTGTCCAGGCGCGTGCGCTCGATAACCAGTTCCCCGACCAGGTTCATCATGTTGTCCAGCTTGCTCACGTCGATGCGGACGGTCTTTACCATCCCCTGCTCGCTGCTGCCGGCACCCGCAGCAGGCCGTTCTTTATTATTGCCGTTGCCAACCTCTTTGACCGCAGCGTCCGCCTTGGCGGAGGTCTTCACCGCCTCGCCGGCCAGGGCCTCGCGGTCCAAGCTTTTAACAGTAACCTCGGCCACGTCGGCCATGCTGGCAATCAGGTTCCGGAGTTCCTCGCCGTCTTCCTGCGAACAGTAGGTTAATTTTAGAGTGGTGCCGCACACCCCGTCTTTGATCTCGCCCGGGGAAGGAACAGAATCCTCAATTACCCCATGCGCACCCAGTGCTTCAATAATAATGAAAGCCCTTACAGCAGGCATCGGGCAGCTTGGTTCGAAAGTAACGCGGATTTCGTAGAGGGAGTCGCCCCTGGCAATGTCGCGGTGTCTATCTTCTACAGGTTTAAGGTCGTTTTCCAGGACGGTGTCTTGAGCAATGGGCGCCACCGCTTGGGGGAAAGGCGCCTGGCCGCCCGATGCCTGGCAGCCGCGCAGCTTTTGTACAATAGACCCCGTATCCACGCCGTCCGTATCCCTGCCGAGAATTTTCTCACGCAGTCCCCGCAAGGCATCCAGAGCCTCAAAAAGGACGTTGACAAGCCAGGGAGAGACTTCCAGCTTTCCCCCGCGCAACGCATCGAGCAGGCTTTCCAATTCGTGGGTGAGCGATGCAACATCCTCGAACCCCATCATTGCCGAAGAACCCTTGATGGTGTGCGCGGCCCGGAAGACCTCCTGAAGGACGTCGGAACGGGCCCCCTCGCGTTCCAGAGTCATAAACCCTTCCGTCAGGACCTGGATCTTCTCGTCCATTTCATCGAGAAAAACGCCCATTTCTTCGGCGGAAAAATCCAATTCCCTTCCCCCCCCCTAAGGTTCCTCGAACACGTCATTTATGTTAAAAACATAAAGGCCTTTATTTCTTAGTCGGCAACATAGCAAACAAGCTTTACAACATCATGTTCTACATTATCATGTTCTACATTAAGGGTTTAGGAATGGATGTTGCCTACCGATTAGTTAACTAACAGCATTTTTGGGAGGACACCTATGGACTTAATTACGCTTATCGGCATTACGCTGGCATCAGCGATGCTGATCCTCGCTTTTACGATGGAAGGCGGGCATATCGGGATGCTCCTGAAGCCCACTTCCATAATGATCGTTTTCGGGGGTACCATCGGCGCCACCCTGGCCGGAGCGTCCCCAGACCAGATCCGTTCAATACCGCAGAGCTTGAAAGCTATTCTATTTCAGAAACTGCCTGAAAAACAAGAAGTTATCGAGCAAATGGTGTGGCTGGCCGAAAAGGCGCGCCGGGAAGGCCTGCTTTTCCTGGAAAACCATCTCTCCGAAATACCGGACCCTTATCTCCGCAAAGGCCTGCAGCTCGTCATCGACGGAGCCGAGCCGGAGGTGGTCCGGTCGGTAATGGAGAACGAGATGTACGCGATCGAGGAACGCCACCGCAAAAGCCGGGAGCTTTTTGAAGCCGCCGGCGGGTACGCCCCTACCATGGGGATTATCGGTACGGTCATGGGCCTGATCCACGTGCTGGCGAACCTGTCCAACCCGGAAACCCTGGGACCTGCCATCGCCGTGGCCTTTACCGCGACACTGTACGGCGTCGCCTCGGCCAATGTCGTCTTCTTCCCTATCGGGATGCGCTTGAAAACGATCAGCGAGCAGGAACTGATGATCAAGGCGCTCATGCTGGAAGGCGTTATCGCCCTTCAGGCCGGCAACAACCCGATAATCATCCGTGAACGGCTGAACGCCTTTGTCAGGCCGAAGAAGAACCAGGGTGACAGAAAGGGAGAAAAGGATGTCGTCGCCGAGAAGACTTAGACGCCATGGCGGAGGACATACAAACAACGAGCGCTGGCTGATCACATACGCCGACCTGATTACCCTGTTGATGATTTTCTTTGTTGTTCTTTACACCTTCAGCAATGTCGATGCTAAAAAATTCCAGGCTATCGCCGAGTCCCTGTCCGGCGCGCTGGGGGGCGAGGTAATCTTTGAAAATCCCCTCATCACGCAGTCGGAACCGGCGACGGATGCTAACCTGAGAGATCTCGAAAACCTAGGTAAGGTCAAGGAACAGATCGAAAAACTGATCGCGGAGGAAGAACTGGTGGGGACCGTCACTGTCAATGCCGAAGAACGCGGCCTGGTGATCAGCATCCAGAACACGGTCTTCTTTGCCTCGGGTTCTGCTGACTTGACGCCGTACGCCAGGAAAATCATCAGCAAGGTGACGACTATCCTCGGCCAGGTGCCCAACCTGGTGCGCGTGGAGGGACATACCGACAACCTGCCGATCAACACCACCCGTTTTCCCTCGAACTGGGAACTTTCGGTGCTCCGCTCCACCAGCGTGGTGCACGAAATGATCCGGAACGGTCTTCCTCCCCAGCGTATCAGCGCTAGCGGATACGGAGAGTTTCGACCCAAAGCGCCGAACGACACGGAAGAACACCGGCAGCAGAACAGGCGCGTGGATTTCGTCATCCTGCGGGAAGGCCTCCGTGCCTCCGAGCCGGGGGCTGTCCAGAAGCCCCGCCTGGAAGACGTTATCCCGCCGCTGGAGCCGGTTCGCTATTAAGTCTAAGGATTACTTGGAAGGAGGGTCCATCTTGGAACAGCTTCAGGAGGGTCAGCTCATCGTTTTTGAACTCTTAGGCCAGCGCTACGCCATCCCGGTCCTCAAAACACAGGAGATTATCCGCATGACCGAAATCACACCGGTCCCTCAGACGTCAAAATACGTCGCCGGGATCATCAACCTTCGCGGATCCATCGTCCCGGTGATCGACCTCAACAAGAGGATGGGGCTCCCGATGTCGGAGTCGAACAAGGACTCCCGGATTATCGTCGTCGAACACCAGGGACAAAGCATCGGCATGATCGTCGACCGCGTGCAGGAAGTCGCTCATTTTACTCCCGACGAAGTAGAAGACACGTCGGGAACGGTCGACGGCAACGCCTTCGTGGGAGGCATCGTCAAGAAAAAGGACGCGCTCTGGCTGCTCCTGGATGTGGAGAAAGTCGTGGGCTAACGCTCAATTCTTCGGATTGAGCGTCAGTCAGCAGTTAGAAGTTGGCCTTGAAGGCATTCCTGTTCAGGAATGCCTGTTCTATTTCGGTCGTCGGTCGTAAGTCGTCGGACTCGAAGGCCTTCCCTTCCGGGAATGTCTAATCTTCCGACAACGGAGAGCTAACAGCCGTCGTGATCATCCGGACCCTTAAGACCTGGCTTTTTACAACGGTACGTCCAGCGGTGGATACAGGTTGGCGCCGGGAGCGTCAAAGTGCCACCACTCCAATGGCAGGGGAATAAAGCCTTCCGCCTTCATGGCTTCTTCCAGAATCGCGCGGTGTGACCGGGCCGCCGGGGAAACGTTCTGGTAACTGCGCGCAGCTCTGGGGCTGAACTCGTCGAAACCCGTCGGCATCTCGACATCCCTACCGTCGATGGTGACCAGTGTACAGTCCACAGCCGCTCCACGGCAGTGATACGAGCCGGCCCAAGGGTCAGCGAGGTAAATGCTGTCACGAACCCTGGAGTAAAGCTGCCGGTGGGCACTGAGCGGCCTGTAAGCGTCGTAGATTTTCAAACGGTAACCTTTTTTTTGCAGAGCTGCATTAACCTCTTTAAGGCGTATAGCAACATCTGCTACCAGGTACGGCCTGGCGTCTTTAGGGTAAATAGCCTTACCGGCCACATTGTTATGCGTTGCATAGCGCAGTTCAACGGCGATGGTGGGATCGATTTCGGTAACGTCCACCAGCGGCGGGCTGATAACCCGGGCGAACGGCTCCAGGTCTGATATCTTGTAGACCAGGAGAGTGGCGCTGACAACACGCGCCACACTCGTAACCGGCCTAACCAGCCGGCCGCCGGACGAAGCCTCCGCCAGTTTTCGGGTCAGTTTTTCGGGGTCGGCCACAGGACCGACGTCTGTTCCTTCAGTGAGAATCAGGCCGTGCGTCCGGCGCAACGCCGGTTTTGACCGGCCGTTCGCCCCCGCCGAACGGTTAATCCCGAAAAGAATCGCCGGGGTCGTTCGAAGTTTGTCCTTCGACAACAGCATGCCATCCAGCATACGCCTGTGCCATGGCGCCGTATGGTCGCCGACCATCTCCACATACCCCAGGACGGCGAACGTGCCTTTGTTGCGCTCTTCGATGCCGCGGTACAGGCTGTCGATGCTTATGGACTTGCCGGGAGGCAAATAATAGATGCCCATTGGTGCGGCGCTGTCGCTGAGGCCGGCCAAGGAGCGGGCGTTCAGCAGGTTCGAGGATACAGACAGCTTATCCCCCGGGTTCAGGGGGTCCTGAACAAAGGCCCGGCCGTTTAAGATAATGAACTGCGTCTCCTTTGATCCGAGGTAAGATGCGCTTCCCTGTCCCAGTGCCGCTTTGACGCCCCTCAGATCGACCTGCCGAAAGGAAGTGTCCTCGGCTGTCAACAGGTAAGCTACAGTACTATGGCCGAACGCGGCAACGCGCAGGTAACCCCGGTCAACGTCCCGGGCAAGGACAAGCATAAACAGCAAAGCCAGCGAAAAAAGAACAAGGTATCGTATACAGCGTTTAGCGTAGCGCATTAAGGCCTCCCGAAAACCCTTTACATGTGTTTTCGGGAGCTACCGCCCAACACTGAAGCTGTTTTAGTCACTCCAATATACAAACCTGTCGTCAGAAAACAAGCCCATTGGGGTCCTGGAAGCTGGTATAAGCGTAAGCATTAGTGTTTTAAGGTGTTCCGGCCAGGCCCAAGAGGCCCGCCAGGATCAGCAACACTGTCCAGAGAACGATACCGCTTCCCATCCACAAGCACAGGCGGCCGGTTGATGCTCCCAGCAGGAGACCCAGCGCAGCACCCAATGGTGCGCCGGTCAGCAAGGAAGCTAACAGAAGGCGTTGGTACCGCCCCCTCGCAACCACTGGATCACGCCGTTTGAACAACCGCGCCCGTACTTGTTCACCGAGAAAAACGACGGCCAGTATGCCGGCAACAGCGCCACCGGCGGCGGCAATGCCCGTCGCGACAGGGTGCAGCCCCAGGGCTAGGCCGGCGGGAACGGCCGCCCACAATTCGACCGCACCCAATCCAAACACTGTTAAAAGCTTGATTGCCTGTTCCACGGTACGATATCCCCTTTTTCAAGGTACTATACACTATATCTCCTTGCCAGGTTTCACGTCAGATTATTTGTGCTGAGCAGGCTGACGGTTCGCCGGTCCGTGGCTATCCCTGATTAAAACATAGTAACGATAATTTTTGTATTTACTTTGTTTAATTGTAATTAAACTAATTAGCTAATATAATAACACCAAGATCAAAGACCGGATGGTTGATTAGCTGCTTCTCCCGGAGAGAGGTGTGGGAAACGGACTTGCCAGAGTTGGATTTTATCGAAGAAATGGGGCTTCTGATGGAGAAGCACGGCGGCTCGAAAACCCTTGGCCGGGTGTTCGCCTACCTCATCCTGGCCGACCAGCCAAAAACGCTGGACGAGATAGCGGAAGATTTGCTTTTCAGCAAAGCCACCGCTTCCCTGACGATACGCCAGGGACTGATGCTGCGGTTTTTTGAAAAGGTCAGCATCCCGGGAGAACGCAAAACACATTACCGGGTCAACGCGCGTTCCTGGATCAACGCTATGTCCGCCAAGTTGAAGGCGATCCAGGAATGGGAGAATCTCGTCGACAGCGGGTTAAGCCTTGTCTCCCCCGGCAACCAGGCCGCCAGGGAGAACCTGGAGGTCCTGAAAGACTACTTTGACTTTTTACGCTGGTATTTTGCGGACATAACCGAGCAGTACGAGCGCTGGAAGAAAGGCGGAATCAATCCGCAGAAGCAAAGACCCAAAGGGAATGTGTAACTACTATGACGCAGAATGTCCTGATGAGACTGGACAGGGTCACTAAAACATACACGATGGGCGAGGTGGTCGTGGAGGCCCTGAAGGAAACCTCGCTGGACATCTATGAAGGCGAGATCCTCGTGATCCTGGGGCCCAGCGGCTCGGGCAAGAGCACCTTGCTGAACCTGATGGGAGGCATGGACCGGCCGTCCAGCGGGTCGATCTACTTCCGGCAGGAAAACCTGAGCGCGGCCGGGGATGCCAGACTGACCCTTTTCCGGCGTCATGAGGTGGGCTTTGTGTTTCAATTCTACAACTTGATCCCCGACCTGACTGCCAGGGAAAACGTCGACCTCGCCGCCAACCTCGTGGACAGCCCGCTGTCCACCGTCGAAGTCTTAAGGGAAGTCGGGCTGGAAAACAGGCTCGACCACTTCCCTTCCCAGCTCAGCGGCGGTGAGCAACAGAGGGTGTCGATCGCCCGCGCCGCCGTCAAGAACCCGCGCCTGTTGCTCTGCGACGAGCCCACGGGCGCCCTGGACCACCAGACCGGCAGAATGATCCTGGGCCTGCTGGCGAAGATCAATCAAAAGCGCGGCAGTACGGTAATCATCGTCACGCATAACACCGTTATCGCCGACATGGCCGACCGCATCGTGCGGATAAGCAGCGGCAAAATCGTGGAAATCCGCGTCAACCAATCCCCCGTTTCCCCCGAAAGGATCGAATGGTAATGGCCGGAAAAGTCCTTGCCAAAAAACTCTTGCGCACCATCTGGAACACCAAGGGGCAGTTCCTGGCCATCACGGCCGTGATTACGATCGGCATCCTGGTCTATATCTCCATGACCACAACCTTTTACAACCTTAACCGGTCAAAGGATAAGCTCTATAGGGAAACCGGCTTCGCCGACTACTACTTCCACGTCATCAAGGCCCCTCAGCAGGTGACCAGACAGGTTGAAGCCGTTCCGGGAGTCGTCAAGGTCACTGGACGCATTCAGAAAGACATCCCCCTGATCAAGGACGGCAACCAGAGGGGAACGGTGCGCCTGGTAAGCTATCCCCTGCCGATGAACTCCGAAGTGAACAGGGTTCATTTGCTCTCCGGCCGTCTGTTCGAAAAAGAGCCGCCAAGCGGCGGGATTGAGGTCCTGGTTGATCCCCAGTTTGCCGCGGCCAACCGCCTCGGTGTTAACGACACCATCACCGTCGTTGCGGAAGGCAGGCGCATTTCTTTGACCGTGGTGGGCACCGCGACCAGCCCCGAGTTCGTCTACCCGATCAAGGACGCGGCCAGCCTGCTCCCCGAGCCGGAGACATTCGGCATCGTGATGCTGCCTCTCAACCAGGCGCAGCAGGTATTGAACCTGCCCGGACAGGTCAACCAGCTCGTGCTGAAGCTGGCCCCGGGCGCAGACGAGGAAAGGATCGCCGCACAGGTTAGAAGCATCCTCAAACCTTACGGCGACCTGGCCGGCTACCCCCGCAAGCAGCATCTGAGCGACGTCGTCCTGCAGGGAGAGCTCGACCAGTTGCGTACCACGGCCCGTACTATGCCCGCAATCTTCCTCGGCATCGCCGCCGCCATCCAGTTCGTTATGCTCGGCCGCATGGTTAGAACGCAGCGTCTGCAGATCGGCGTCATGAAGGCCATCGGCTATACCAGCCGGGAAATCATCGCGCATTATACCGGATACGCCCTGGCGGCGGCTGTCTCCGGGGCTGTGCTGGGTACACTTTGCGGGTGGTCCTTGTCTTCTGCCTTCTTAAAGCTATATGCTGAGTTTTTCAACCTGCCCGAGACTGTCGGCGGAATCCACTGGCAGACTGTCGCCTACGGTTTTCTGCTCAGCCTCGGTGTGGGAACAACCGCCGGGCTGTTGGCCTCCCACGGCATCGTCACCATCAACCCTGCCGAATCGATGCGCCCGGAGCCGCCCAAGGGCGGCGGCAGAGTCTTTCTTGAGAGATGGGCCCGGCTCTGGCAAAGGCTGGACCCGTCATGGAAGATGGGCTTGCGGACCGTGCTGCGTAACCGGATGCGCTCCGGCGTAACGCTGGTGGGGGTCATTTTCGCGGTGGGTTTGCTGATTATCGCCGTCTTCTCCAAAGACTCGGTCGATTACATACTCCGGGAGCATTTCCACAGGCAGCAGCACTACGACTACCTGGTCCGTTTTACCGCCCCCGTAAAGGAATACGAGCTGCTGAACCTGTCCCGTATCGACGGCGTCGTGAGAGCAGAGCCGATACTTGAGGTGCCCGTGAGGATGCACTTCCAGGGTCGTTCGAGGGAAGACATCCTCCTCGGGCTGCCCCCGGACGTATCGCTGAAGGAGCTGGTCAACGACACGGGGCAACGCATGCCTCTGCCCGAGGAAGGGATGCTCATCAGCCAGCGAACAGCCGAGAAGCTGGGAGTGCAGGCAGGTGACCGCGTCATCGTGGAGACACTGCTCGGTTTCGGCCCCTCCCGTACCGCCGGCGTAAAAGTCGCGGGCATCAACAGCCAGCTTATCGGCAGCGCATCTTACGTTACCCTGGAGCAGGCCAACCGGGCTCTCCAGGAGCGGCAGCTCGTATCCGGAACCATGCTGAAAGTCGACCCGGGCAAAGCGGAATACGTTGAGAAACAGCTTAACGATATGACAGGAGTATCTTCCATCCTCAGCCGCCAGAAGGAACTAGCGGCCTTCAACAAGAACCTGGACAGCCTCGTCTACTCGATTGCCGTCATGGTCGCCTTCGCCGCAGTGCTGGGCTTTGCCATTGTCTACAACTCTGCTGTGATCAGCTTTGCCGAACGCAAGCGGGAACTGGCATCCCTTAGAGTGGTGGGCTTTACAGCCCGGGAGGTTTCCGGGCTGCTCTTTAAGGAAAACCTGCTGCAAACGCTTCTGGGCGTGGCCCTGGGCCTGCCGTTCGGTCGCATGATGGCGGAAGCCTTCATCAAGGCCTCCAGCAGCGATCTCTTCACCCTGCCGGTGGTGATCTATCCGTCGACCTATTTCATCGCTGCCTTGGGAGGGATTTTCTTTATCTGGGTCGCCCACCTCTTCGCCGCTAAGGGAGTCAAGCGGCTGGACCTGGTCGAGGTGCTGACGAGCAAAGATTAACCGGGAGGATTCACGTATGAAGCTGAGCAAGAAAGTCTACCTGGGTGTCGGGGTTCTGGCAGCAGCCGTTGTGGCCGGGTTAATGCTTTCGAGCGCCGGCACGGAGGTCGAAACGGTGGAGGCCCGGTCCGGCGGCATTATTCGTACGGTTGAAGATACGGGTTACGTGCAGGCCTCCACCGACTACAGCCTTTATGCCGCCCAGGGCGGCAGGGTGATTAAAGTTGCTGTCGAAGCCGGACAGCCGGTTAAGCAGGGGCAAACCCTGGCCATGCTGGAAAACCTGGACCTGGCCGTCCAGGCAAACGATGCCCGCACCCAGCTGGCCAACGCACGTGCCGCCGAAGCCGGCGCGCAGGCGGCGCTGGAACGCACCAGGCTGGAACTGAACGATGCCAAAGAGAACCTGGCCCGTATGAGCGAATTGCTGGCCGCCGGAGCGGCCACCCAGGCGGAGTAGGAAAAAGCGCAACTGCTGGTAAAGACTTACGAACAAGGGCTGAAAGAACAGCAGGCCCGTCAAGAAAGCGCCCGGGCGCAAGCAGCCGCCTTGGAGAAAGTCCTGCAGGACCTTACCGCCAAAGAGCAGCAACTGGCGGTCAAGAGTCCGGCCGCCGGCGTCGTGCTGGACGTAGCTGCAAAAAAGGAGCAGGTGCTGGTCCCCGGCAGCCTAGTCGCAACGGTGGCCGTGCTGGACCGGCTCGAAGTCAGGGCTGACATTCTAAGCGACGACCTGCGGGAGGTGCGAGTCGGTCAGAAGGTTGCCGTCTCCGCGCCCGCCCTGGGCGAAAAGGTACTGCAAGGCGAAGTCAAGAAAATCTACCCGCGGGCGGAGGAAAAGCAATCCGCGCTGGGGATCGTCCAGCGGAGGGTCCCGGTCATCATTTCCTTAAGCGAAACAGCGAATCTTAAGCCTGGGTACGAGGTCAACGTGGCCATCGAAACCTTCAGGAAGCAGAACATGTTGATCATCCCGAGGGAGGCCGCGCGCACGCTGGAAGACGGCCGGAAACAGGTCAAGGTCGTGGTTGACGGGCGTGTCCGGCATCGCCTGATCGAAACCGGGGCCAGCGACAGGGAGAACATCGAGGTTATCGACGGCTTGAGGTCAGGAGACCTGGTTGTCAGAGACGGAAGCCTCGATCTGGCGGAAGGCGCCAGGGTTAGGTGTAGAATTTAGGATTTAGGACGTGAGAATAAACGCTCCCTTGGGGAGCGTTTTCGTTTAACTACAGCTCGAAGGTGACGGCCCGGTTGAAGTAATGGGAGTGGTACTGCCGGTACCACGTGGGAATGGAATCAAAATCAAACTTCATCAGCACGTTGATCCTTGAACCGGGGCTGAGCCGGCCGGTTGCCACGAGAGCTTGCTTCAGCTGCTCGTCCAGGTCGTCCAGGCTTCGGCCGCTGGCCGTAATGGTCCCGTTATTGCTGCTGGCGACCCACTGTTCGCCGTCGTAGATAAGCTTAAGCTCCAAATCGGCCTTCAACGTCAGCCCCCCTAACGTATCTTATCCGCGAACGCCTCGCCGAACGCCTCGCATTCCTTGAGGTTCTCGGGCGCGGGGTCCCATTTCATCTTGAGGGGTTCCGCGATGATTTCGATGCCCGCCTCGGCCAGTCTGTCCTGAATGATTTTCGGGGACTCCCCGCTCCAGCCGTAGGAACCGAAGGCCGCCCCGACCTTACCCTTAAACTTCAAGCCTTTAATCACCTCAAGGATGGCCGCCGTATTGCTCAAGACGCTCCGGTTGATGGTAGAACTGCCGACGATCACGCCCCTGGCCTTGAACACCTCGGTCACGACGTCGGCCTTGTCGCTCTTCCCCAGGTTGAAGAGCTTGGCCCCCACTCCCTTGTTCTCCAGCCCCCTGGCGATGGCCAGGGCCATCTTCCTGGTCGCGCCCCACATCGTGTCGTACAGGATCGCCACCGTGCCCTCGTGATAACCGCTCGCCCACTGCTCGTACTTCTCCACGATCTGCAGCGGGTTATCGCGCCAGATGATGCCGTGGCTTGGGGCGATCATGTCTATAGGTAGGTTCAAGCTCTTGATTTCCGCGGTTTTCTTCTTCACCAGGTCGCTGAAGGGGGTCAGGATGTTGGCGAAATACTTGATGGCTTCCTGGAAGAGCTCGCCCTGGTCGACCTGATCGTTGTACAGGGACGACGACACGTAGTGCTGCCCGAAGGCGTCGTTGGATAAGAGCACGTTGGCCCCGGCGACATAGGTGGCCATGGAGTCCGGCCAGTGGAGCAGGGGCATCTCCACGAAAACAAGCTTGTACTCGCCGAGGTCGACACTATCCCCGGTCTTGACGGCGTTGAAGTTCCAGTCCTTGTGAAAGTGCCCCTTGATCATCGCCGCCCCGTTCCGGGTGCAGTAGATCGGCGTATCGGGGATTTTCTCCATTAAGTAGAGGAGGCTGCCGGCGTGGTCCTGCTCGGTGTGGTTGATGACGATGAGGCTTATGTTTTCCAATCCTATTTCCCTGTCCAGCTCCTCCGCAAACTCTTCATGAAACGGAGTCCAGACCGTGTCGACCAGGGCGATTTTCTTGTCCCTGATTAGATAAGAATTGTAGGTCGAACCGCGGTGCGTGGAGAATTCCTCGCCGTGAAACCGCTTGAGCTCCCAGTCCCTAACCCCCACCCAGTAGATGTTTTTTTTGATCTCCAGCATCAATGCTCACGCTCCCTTCATAGACGATGGAGTGCCGTATCATCACAGATCTTTCCAGCTATTATACCAGCAAAACTGCCCGGGATATACTGCAGAATAATACAGCACGTAGGAAAAGGCCCGCCGGGCCAATACCGGGCGGGCCTTTGGTGTTCCGACAATTATCTGGTTAGCCAAGGATGGCCTTGATGTCCTCGTCGGGGGTCGTGATCATCCGCAGGTTGTAGTTCTCCTGAATGACTGCCAGGACGTTCGGCGTCAGGAAGGCCGGGGCCGTGGGGCCGATCCGGATGTTCTTCACGCCCAGGTGCAGCAGGGTCAGCAGGATGGCGACGGCCTTCTGCTCGAACCAGGACAGCACCAGGGTCAGCGGCAGGTCGTTGACGCCGCAGTTGAAGGCCTTGGCCAGGGCCAGGGCGACCTGGATGGCCGAGTATGCGTTATTGCACTGGCCCATGTCCAGCAGGCGCGGAATCCCGTCGATGTCGCCGAGGTCCAGGTGGTTGAAGCGGTACTTCCCGCAGCCGAGGGTCAGCACCACGCAGTCCTTCGGCAGCTTCTGCACGAACTCGGTGTAGTAGCTGCGCGCAGCCCTGGAACCCTCGCACCCGCCGACCAGGAAGAAGTGGCGGATCTTGCCCGCCTTGACGGCCTCCACGATCTTGTCGGCGATGGAGAGCACGAAGTTGTGGTGGAATCCGGTCGTCAGAACGCCGCCTTCCTTCTCGGGCAGGGATCCGAGAGCCTTGGCCTTTTCGATGACAGCCTTGAAGTCCCGGTTTTCAATATGCGTTACGCCTGGGAGACGGGCGATCCCGCAGGTGAACATGCGGTCCTTGTAGGACTCCTTCGGGATCAGGACGCAGTTGGTGGTACCCAGGATGGCGCCGGGAAACTCTTCGAACTCCTTCTTCTGGTTCTGCCACGCGCTGCCGTAGTGGCCGGCCAGGTTCGGGAACCTCTTCAGGACGGGGTAGGCATGGGCCGGCAGCATCTCGCCGTGCGTGTAGACGTTGACTCCCTCAAGCTCGGCCTGGCGGAGCAGCTCGTACAAATCCAGCAGGTCGTGCCCGGTGACCAGGATCGCGGGGCCCGGCTTGAAGCCCGTCGAAACCTCCACCGGCGTGGGGGAACCGAACCGTTCCACATGGGCCTTATCCAGGAGTTCCATCGCGCGGAGGTTCATCTCGCCGCACTTCAGGACCTTCTGAATGTGGTTCCCAAGATCAAAGTTGACGTTGGTCAGAGTGGTAAACAAAGCGTCGTGCATGAAGGCGTCAATCTCTTCATCGCGCGCCCCCAGTTCCCGGGCGTGATAGGCGTATGCAGCCACACCCTTGAGCCCGATCAGGAGGGTATCCTGCAGGCTGGCGATGTCCTCGTTCTTGCCGCATACCCCGATCTTGGTGCAGCCGGTGCCATTGGCGGTCTGCTCGCACTGGTAGCAAAACATCATGGTTTCTACCCCCTGTAATTCTTTTTTTCTAAGTTACCAGACAACTAAAACGTGAAACTATGATCTGGATCACACCGGGAGTTTGATGTTTGTCACACTCTCATCTGTGTTAGTAGTCAACGACCGGGGGATATGATGAATCACTAGGCACTAGGAGACCGCTGAAAAACTGCGCCTGGCTTTGTCAGGCTACCGCCCGGTGCTCACGTACCACCCAGCACTCAATGAATCTTTGCAGAGTAAAGGTCTGCGCTCGGTTAATCAGACTGCGACTCATGGAAACATAGTTCAGCAACGAATTGAGTGCTGGGCAGGCGAAGTATTTCAACAGGCCCCGCCGGGGCAGGGCGCCGGCGCTCAACCGGCGGCAGCGTTTTGTCTCGTCCGCCCGTTTTCCAGGTGGATGATGACGTCTCCCAGAATCCGCGCGTCCTCATCGTCGTGAGTGACAAGGATGAAAGGAATCCGCCATACCCGCTGCAAATGCTTCAATTCCCGCCGCAGTCTCGCCCGGGTGTCACTGTCGAGCGCGCTCAGAGGTTCATCCAGGAGGAGCAGCTTCGGCTGTGTGGCCAGCGCCCTGACCAGGGCCACCCGCTGCTTTTCCCCGCCGGAGAGCTGCCCGGGATACCTGTGAACCAGGTGTCCGACACCGAAGGCATCCAATAAGTCAACGGGTTTCAGGCGGCCATTCGCAGTCCTGGCCTTTTGACTCTTAAACCCGTACATCACGTTCTGGCCCACCGTCATATGCGGGAAGAGCGCATAGTCCTGAAAAAGATAACCCACGCCCCGCCGGCGGGCCGGAATATTGATCCCCTTCAACGACGAGTACAGGGTTGTTCCATCCAGCTCAATGGAACCGTACGACGGCTGCAGCAGCCCGGCAAGACAGTGCAAAGCGGTGGTCTTCCCCGCTCCTGACGGGCCCTGGAGCACCACAATCTGGCTGTCGACCTTCAGTCTGACTCTGAGGTCGAAGTGCCAGAGTTTTTTGCCGAAACTGGCTTCCAGCATCTCACTCACCGTCCCTGCGGTTGTGCCGTTTCGCCCAGCGGTTCACCCAAAAAACAACCGCGAAGCTGAAAACGGTAATGATGGCAACAAGTCTCCCGGCTGTAACGTTGTCCCCCGACTCAACGGCAAAGTAGATGGCCAGAGGAACAGTCTGTGTCTGCCCGGGAATATTTCCTGCCACCATCAGCGTAGCGCCGAATTCGCCCAAAGCACGGGCGAAAGAGAGAACGAGCCCGGCAAGAATCCCGGGCCAGGCCAGGGGCAGCGTAACCGTAAGAAAGACTCGCGTTTCGCCCGCTCCCAGGGTCCTCGCCGCCTTCTCGTAGTTGACGTCAACGCTCTTGAAAGCCGCCATGGCGCTCTGATACATCAGGGGAAAGGCGACCACGGTAGAGGCCAGCACGGCCGCCCACCAGGTGAAGACCAGCGTGATCCCCAGGCTGTCCAGGAACTGGCCGATCACGCCGTTTTTGCCGACCAGCATCAGCAGGCCGTAGCCGATCACCGAAGGCGGGAGCACCAGCGGCAGGGTTATCGCCGCTTCAAGCACGTCCTTGCCGAAGAATTCCCGCCGGGCGAACAGGCGAGCCAGGGGCAACGCCAGGCCAACGACAACGATGACGGCAATCAGGGCCACCCGGAGGGAAAGCAGCACCGGATGCCAGTCAACCGCATGTTCCAACATCGCTGCGCCACCTACCGGCCAAGCGGCTTAAAGCCGTGTTCGGCAAAGATCTTGGCAGCTTCATCGCTCGCAAGAAAAGCCGCAAAAGCTTTCGTCTCTTTCCGGTGTTTGGTTGTCTTGATGATAGCCATCGGGTAGACAATAGGTCCGTGGGAGTCTTCCGACGCTACGGCCACGATCTTGATGCCCTGCCCGGCCATGGCGTCGGAGCGGTAGACCAGGCCCGCATCAACGTTACCGGTCTCGACGTAGGTCAGGACCTGGCGGACATCCTTGGCTAATACCAGTCTGGGTTGGAGTTCATCCCAAAGCCCAAAGGTGGTCAAGGCTTCCCTGGCATACTTGCCCACCGGCGCCGTTTCCGGATTGGCCACGCAGACTCTGGCGACACTCTCGTCAGCCAGACCGGGGAACCCGGAAAGTGTGCTTTCCTGCCCGGCGATAAGGACAAGCTCGTTGCCCAGGATGTCCCGGCGTGAGTCCTTGACAATCAGCCCTTTTTCGGCCAGGGCGTCCATCTGTTCAGTCCCGGCCGAAATGAACAGATCCACCGGGGCGCCTTCTTCAATTTGCTTCTGCAGGGTTCCGGAGGAGGCAAAGTTGAATGTGATACTTATCGCAGGGTTTTCATCAGTGTAAATGGCTGCAAGTTCTTCAACGGCATCCTTAAGGCTTGTCGCAGCCGAAACGGTTAGACCAACCGCTTCCGCTTTGTTCGCCGGTTCCTTACCCGGACTCCCGCAGCCTGCCAGGAGTCCCGCAAGAACAAGAAGCGTAGCCATAAAAGCAACAGCCTTCTTCACAAGCCTCCATCACCTTTCCAAGCACATACAATTAGAGCAAGGCCAACGTAAACATCGACAAGGCTTCCTCGTCCGGGGCCAAAACGTTGGCGAGCGCAACGATAAACTCCCGGAAGTCTGCTACCGCCTTTCGCATATCTGTTTCCTCCCGAACAGTTTTAAAGAGTGCCGGTGGCCAACCGATATCTCGTCTGTTCTCCGTTTCGCAAAGCCCGGTTAAAAGCCCCCAGAGTCAACCCGTAGTCCCGGCTGAAGAATGCAGTTCTCTTTCTAACGGAGTTTACCCATTCCTCCAGCATTGCCAGTTCGGTTTCCTCACGGACGACTTCCATCCCGTAGAACTGCCGGAGCCCGCGGGCGACCGCGCTTAGCGAGGCATTTCCGGCCCGCTCTCCCAGACCGTTGACAGTGACATCGAGATAGGTTGCCCCGCCCTTAACAGCCGCCAGGGTGTTGGCCGTGGCCATGCCGAAGTCGTTGTGGGCGTGAAACTCCAGAGGGATGTTGAGCTTGTGCGTCAGATCCGCTATGGCGTCCCGCGACCGGAAGGGGTCAAGCACCCCTACCGTGTCGCAGTACCGGAGGCGGCAGGCGCCGGCTTTCTCCGCCGCCCGCGCAAACTCTCGCAGGAACGCCGGGTCAGCCCGGGACGCATCCTCGGCTCCCACCGCAACCTCCCGTCCCGGAGCAACAGCCAGGGCCATCATCTCCTCCAGCCGTGCCAGTAACCAACTCCTCGTCCGCCCCAGCTTATGCTCCAGATGAATGTCCGATACCGGGAAAGAGATGTGCAGGCAAGTCGCGCCGCAGGCCAGCGAGGCCTCGATGTCAGACGGATGGGCGCGGTTCCAGGCCAAGACCCGGGCACGGAGGCCGGCGCCGAGGACCGCACGGACGGCCTTCTGTTCGTCGACCCCCATGGCCGGAATGCCGGCCTCAATCAACTCTACCCCCAACCGATCCAGGGCACAAGCAATAGCCGCCTTTTCCTCGGTGGAGAACACCAGGCCGGGGGTCTGTTCTCCGTCCCTTAACGTGGTATCGACAAGAAAGACTTGCGGCATAAAGCACCATCCCCTTTTACAAATACCCAACACCCAGAACCGGCGCTTGCGTTTAGTTACAGGCAGTCTTGAAACAGCGCCTACAAATGTGCAGAAGATGACAGTAAGCCATAAGCGTCCGCCCGGCACTGGCGGCACCAGCCCATCTGCTGTAAAACGCGGCCGGCGTGCTGCCGCACGGCACGCAGTTGCTCTTGTGTCGGACGGGACAGGTGTTTGAAGGAGCCGGCCGGATACAGCGGCATGATGTTCATTAGGCGCACCCCCAGCTGCTTGACGGTGAGGGCGATCCTCCTTGCATGCGCCTCGTTGATGCCCGGGATGAGCACCGTGTTTACCTTCACCGCAATGCCTCGGGCAACCACCTTTTTGATACCATCCAGCTGGTTGCTGATCAACCGCTCGGCAGCTTCTTCCCCGTAAAGGCGCCGGCCGCCGTACTCCACCCACTCGTAAACCCGTGCCCCGATCTCAGGATCAACAGCATTGACCGTTACCGTAAGCGCTTGAACCCGCAGCGCATGCAGTCGCTCGGCGTTTTCGGGAAGAAACAGGCCATTGGTGCTCAGGCACTTGATGACCCCCGGAAACTCGGCACCGAGCAGTTCAAAGGTGCGGAAAGTCTCCTCGTTGGCCAAGGGGTCGCCTGGTCCGGCAACGGCCGCCACTCTGATCCGGGGTTCCTCGGCCAGCGCGCGGCGAAAGGCCGCGAGCGCATCCTCGGGGCTGATCACTTTGCTTGATGCTCCCGGCCGGCTCTCGTTCGCACAGTCAAGCTTGCGGTCGCAGTAACCGCACTTGATGTTGCACCGGGGAGCAACCGGCAGGTGCATCCGCCCAAAGCGGTGGTGAGCGCCGGGATTGAAACAAGGATGGCCTTTTAAGCCGGCATCGGGCAGTACATTCAGCATCACCGGGCACCTCCCTAAATCATCTGCCAAACCGGCGCCTTAAGGACGGCCAGTATGTCGCGGGCGAAATTCAGGAAGCCGCTGTAACCGGCATAAGGACCGCTTTCCTGCGGGAAGACGGTGAAAGGTACGCCCAGTTTGTGCGCCGTCCACTTCTCCCGCGTCCCGCCGGCAATAACATCGGGGCGGTACTGCCGGATAAAGCGGATCAGTTCTTCCTCGTTGACGTCGTCGACCAGTGCCGTTCCCGGCTTAACGTCCTGCCACGCCGCCTGGTAATCCTCCTGGCCGCCGAACTGGCTGCCGGCGACCAACACCTCCAACCCTAGCTCGCGGTAACCCTTGAGCATCGAACCGATCCGGGAACCGCCGAAGAACAGGCCCACTCTTTTTCCCGCCAACTCCCGGCGGAAACGTTCAATCTCTCGGGATACCGACGCCTCGCCCGCGGCGATCACTGCTTCGGCAGCCTCGCGCAGGTTGAACCATTCTCCCAAACGGCGCAGTGCATTGTTCGTTTCAGTGATCCCGAAGAAGGAGCCCTTAATGAAAGGCACGCCGTATTTGCGCTTCATTTCCTCGGCAATCAGGCCGCCAGTGCGCCGGCAGTGAACGACATTCAATTGAACACGGTGCGCCCGGGCCAAGCTGTCCACCGAAACGTCTCCCGTAACAGCCGAGACCACGTTTATCCCGACGCGCGCCAGGAGGCTTCTGATCACCTTTAAGTCCCCCATCACGTCGTACTCCCCGAGGATGTTGACGTCATAGGGCCCGGGGACAACGTCGTCATTGCGTCCGATAAAATGATCAAGCAAGACCCGCGCCCCGATTTCGTGACCCGCTGCCTGGCTGGGTCCCACAAATCCGGGGCAGTTCACAGGCACGCAGCGCATCCCTGTAGCCTGCTCGGCCTGCCGGCAGGCGCGTTGCACATCGTCGCCGATAATCCCCGGAGCGCAGGTAACGTAGACCAGAACCGCTCTGTACCCGGGAAAGCGGTGCGCCAGTTCGATAAGTGTTCCAAGCAGCTTCCCTTCCCCGCCGAAGATGACCTCGTACTCGGTTATATCCGTTGAAAACACGGTGTACTTCTTCTTACGCACCGTTTCTCCGTAGTACGCACAGGATATAGGGCCGTGCACAAGGTGGACGACGTCCTTCAGCGGCGCCAGAAACCACCGCGCCCCGTAGTAAGCGCAAGCCCTCTGCGACAGGACGCCGGGAACGGTACGCCTGTCGCAAGCCGGCAGCACGGGCACGGCAATGTTCTTCAATGTGCCGTGCTCCGCCCGCGCCGCATCGAGAAAGGGAACACGCAGGGGCATAACACATCCGGAAGTCTCTTTAAGCATACTCATTACAACTGCTCCGTCCGGGCCCCGGGATAGCCGTAATCCAGAATGGCGTTTACCAGGTCGGCCAGGAAGCGTTCCCCTCCCCGGTAACCGATTATTGGACGCTTGTAATAACCGACGCGGTCGTAAACGAACAAACCGGCCCTGACAAGCGGTACGCCCAATTCTTTGGAGATGTCGACACCCTTGGAGTTCCCGATAATGACCTCTACGGGCATCTCCTTCAGCGCTTCCTCAAACTCGAACAGGTCACTGCCGTTTAGAATCAGCGGTTTGGCCCCGAACTCGCTGACGATCTCTTCGATGTCTTCGGTAAACGTCTTGGTCGCCGTTCCGCTCATTACGGCTACCGGCTCCATACCCAGCTCGCATACAAAGCGGGTAATGCCGGTGACGATGTCCGGGTCGCCGAAGACGGCCGCCTTCTTCATCATTGTGTGGTGCAGGGTATCGGCCATGAAATCGAGCAGCCGGCCCCGCTCCTTTTTCAGGGAGGGCGGGACCTCCCTGCCGGTGACCTGGGAAAGACGCTGGAGGAACAGGTCGGTGTACTTGACACCTATCGGCAACGGCCCGACAAAGGCCGGGATTTCGAACTTCTGTTCCAGGTAACGGGCCCCCAGCCCTCCTTCGTTTCGGCAGAGCGCAAAAGTGGCCAGAGAGTTTCCCATGTCTTCAACATCTGCCACCCGGGTGCCACCCTCAGGATAATAGGGCATGATCTGCGGCGGCATCAAAGGCGTGTCGAAGACGTCGCTGATGTCGAACAGGATATGCGCCTCGATGCCCATTTCGGCAAGCATATGTTTGATTTCCCGGATGTCTCCCGGCATCAGCATGCCGGGGATAATGTTCACCTTGTTGTTCGTTGTCGAGCGGTCCTTAGCCAGCGTCTCCAAAAAGGCCTTCGCGGCGCGGTCGTAGCCGGCGACGTGGGAACCGGCGAAACTTGGGGTGTTGACGAGGACGAGTTTAACCCGGTTCCCTTCCTCCTCTCCCAGTTCCTTAACGAGAAGCTTGCGGGCCTCCTTAATAAAACTGACCATGTCGTCGCCGATGATCTCGGATGAACAGGTCGTCACCACCGTGATTACGTCAGGCTTGTAGCGTACGACCAGGTTGCGGAGACCGTGCTTGAAGTTCTTGCGCCCCCCGAAAACGGCCGCGTCCTCGTGGAAAGAGGCGTTGGCGATTGACGCCGGCTCCTGGAAGATGCGGCAGAAGGTGTAACGTACGTACGTGGTGCAGCCCTGAGCGCCCTGGACGAAAGGTATGCCGCGGTGCATCCCCAGTCCGGCGAACATGGCTCCGAACGGCATGCAGGTCCGACAGGGGTTCATCACCACGGTACGATTACCGGAAGGGATGAGCGTCTCATCCCGGGGAACGTAGCTTTCACTGAGGGGCATCTTTTTGATAGCCAGCTGCTGGTAGGTGATGCCCTCGATCGGAATGTCTTTGGCCATAACTCCCTCCCCTTTACTAGCTGGTTAGATTTATTTAATGTTCTTTTGCCGGCACGCCTTGCCCCGGCATTACCTAAATGAGTTTCCAGACCGGCGCCGACACCGCTTGATAAATGTCCCGGGCAAAGTTGACGAATCCCGCGAAACCGGCATACGGTCCCTTCTCGTACGAATGCGAGTTCAGGGTGGCATAGCCCATCTTGCGCCCCAGAAACTTTTCCTTGAGCCCGGTCAGGAACAGGTCGGGCTTGCAGGTTTCGAGCATTTCCTCGATTTCAAACTCATTGGGGTTGTCGATGACCAGCACGCCGTTGGGAAGCTTCTCGTTAATTTTCTCATAGTCGTCCTCGTGGGCGAAGGTGCAGGCGCAGGCCACGACCTCCATCCCGAGCTCCTCCAGCACCTTGATCCAGTGCCATACGCGCGGCCCGCCTACATAGATGGCCGCCTTCTTGCCGCGCAGCCGTTCGCGGTAATACTCCAGGGCCGGCCAGACGCGAGCCATTTCCTCGGCAATCACGGCTTCCGCCCGCTCCTCAAGGCCGAACCACTTGGCCGTTTCCCGCAAGGCCTTGGAGGTCTGGTGCAGGCCGAACAAAGAGGCCCTGATATAAGGTACATCGTAGCCCTCCTTGATCAGGTCAGCGATGTAAGTCGCCGAGCGCTGGCAGTGCACGATGTTCAGCTTGGCGTCGGGCAGCTTCACCAGGTCCTCGATCGAGGCGTTGCCGGAAAAGGCGCAAAGGATGCGCACCCCGATGCGTTCAAAGAGCGGCAGGATCACGCGCAGGTCCCAGTCCATGTTGTATTCCCCGATCAGGACGGCATCATAGGGTGTCTTTTCCTCTTCTTTCATGCAGAGTTCGGGCCGCCGCTCCCGAAGCGCCCTTATCTGCGCGTAGAACTGGTGGTTGAAGTCGTGGTGCCCTCGGGATTGGCTTACGCCTGAGCAACCGGGAGACTCGATGGAAAAGATCGGTTTTCCGGTCTCCTTTTCCACCTGTTTGGCTACCGCCCTCACATCGTCACCGATCAGCCCGGTGGTACAGGTGGTAAACAAGATCAGGCCCCGGGCCTCGGGGAACAGTTGGAGTGCCTCAAGACACGCGTTTTTGAGCTTTTTCACCCCGCCGAAGACCACGTCTTTCTCCTGCATGTCGGTAACAAAACAGTAACGGCGGTTAAAAGCGCTATTGGTCAGCTTACCCGGCAAGGCCCAGGTATGCACGTCGGACATGTGCCTCCGGGTTGCCCACGTATAGAAGGCGCAGCCCACCGGTGCGTGCACCATCTGGATGATGTCGTTAATTGGTCCGCCCACGACCCCGCGGGCACCGGCGAACGCTCACCCGCGCTCGGTCATATCCCCGGGAATAGTAGGAGCGTTACACCGGGGGATGACAGGCTCAGCCTTGTCGTGGACGTAGGTGTGCCGGCCCCGTTCGGGAATGGCCGTATCGCATTTCAAGGTGATCAGGGGCACTTTTCTCCCTCCTTGCTCATATAAACGTTACTTGATGGCCGTTGGTCCGGTCTCCCCGGTGCGCATGCGTACCGCTTCCTCAATGGGTAGAACGAAGATACGCCCGTCACCAATCGCGCCTGTACGGTTAGTCGCCATGATTGTCTCAATCACTTCCTGCACCTGGTCATCATCGACAACGATAGTTAACATACGTTTAGGAACATAGGTCATATGCCCGTTTAAATCCACCAGGTTGGGATCGATCCTAAAGGTGAGCTCCTCGGCCACGCCCCGCTGTTTACCGCGTCCCAGTACTTTCTGGGCAGTCAGGGCGGGAAAACCCCTGGCTACAAGGGCCTCCTTGGTGGCATGCATTTTATTGGGCCGGATGATTGCCATAATTTCCTTCAACTTGTACTCCTCCCGGACGACCGCTGAGACGGTCCTCAGTTGTGTGGTTCCCGGCACCCCTACAGTTCCCGGCTGCCCGTCCTGATGGTGTAGGCGTCCTCAACCGGGCTCACGAAGATCTTGCCGTCGCCGAAGTTGCCGGTGTATCCGGCCCTGGCGATGATGCCCATGATCTCCTCGACCTTGCCGTCGTCGGCCACGATCATCAGCATCACCTTGGGAATCTCGTCGTAATGGACGCTGCCAACGCGAATGCCCATTTGCTTGCCGCGGCCGACCACGTCCATGCGGGTCAAGGCTGGGTAACCCGCCTGCTTGAGCTCGTCGACAATTTCATCCACCTTCTCGGGTCGTACGATCGCTCTGATCAGCTTCATCTTTTTTGCCTCCTCTTCTCAATCGAGCAGTCCGTATTTGACGACCAGCGCTTCCATCTCGTCCATCGTCATCGGGTCCGGGATGACGAAATGCCGGTTGTTGATGATCTTCCCGCCGAGTTCCCGGTAGACCATGGCCTGGCCGCTGTCCGGGGCGAACTGGGTGACCGTCTGGCGGTTGAACTCGGCCTTCTGGACAATGTTGTCGCGGGGCACGAACTGGATCATCTGAGTGCCTATCCTGGCACAAAACTCCTCCAGCAGTTCGCGCTCCCCGTCGACGTTGCGGCTGTTGCATATGATGCCGCCCAGGCGCACGCCGCTCTGCTCGGCGTACTTGACCATGCCGCGGCAGATATTGTTCGCGGCATAGAGGGCCATCATCTCACCCGAGGCCACAATGTAAATCTCCTGCGCCTTCCCTTCGCGGACCGGCATCGCGAACCCGCCGCACACGACGTCCCCGAGGACGTCAAAGAAAATGAAGTCGAGGTCCGAGGTGTAGGCTTCGCGCTCCTCCATCAGGTTGATGGCCGTGATTACGCCGCGTCCGGCGCAGCCCACCCCCGGTTCCGGCCCTCCGGACTCGACGCACTTAATGCCGCCGAATCCGGTATGCAGGACCTGGTCAAGGGTCACGGCATCTTCCCCTTCCTCACGCAGGGTGTCCATCACCGTGACCTGCGACTTGCCGCCGAGGATCAGGCGGGTAGAGTCGGCCTTGGGGTCACAGCCGTGAATCATGACCTTTTTCCCCCAGAAATAGCTGAGCGCCGCCGCCGTGTTCTGGGTTGTCGTGGATTTGCCGATACCGCCCTTTCCGTAGATCGCAACCTTTCTTGTCACCGTGAACCCTCCTTTTTGGTATTACGACTTCCTCAACCGTGTTTAGAAAAACAGAAAGCCCCTGGAACGGCCACATGCGTCGCCGGCAGGGGCTTCACTGCCCATCGGACGCTCCGGGAAACAAAAAGCCCCGGGGACTGCGCACGGCAGTCTCGCGGGGCACCGGTGCCCGGGCTTTCTGGCTTCCTTACCGTTTAACGCACCGCCTCGGGCGGCCGCCGGGGGCGATGTCGACGCCCCAAAAACAACAGGCGCCCTTCCAGGGCGCCATCGCTTGCAGACACTTCACTGTATCTACGGGTTAGTTTAAGACGGCCGGCTGCAAAAGTCAACAGCAAAAACGGTCACCGGTCAAAAAGGAAACCCGAACGGCAGCCATCTGACCCCATTCGGCCTTTTGCTATTCCCCGCCGTTTCCCGTCAGTTTCTCTCCGACCCGCAGTCCCGCCCACTGCCCCGCAACCGACAGAACAAGGGCCAGGGCCGAGGCGGCCAGCCAGTGAAGGTTCCACGCTTCCACCGACCAGGCAAAAGCAGGCAGGAGAAAACCGCCCACTGCGGTAAACGCCACGCCCTGGAGAGGCCTGGGAAAAGCCTCCGTAGCGCGCCGCGCGGCGGGCACGGACACGATGAAAAACGAAACCGCCAGAGCCGTAAAGACCGCCGCGCCCCCTTCAGGGATGGATTGCAGCAACGTCCGGGGGCTGATAAGCCCCAAGCTGGCGACAAGGCTGGAGTAGCCGATCAGGAGGACGGCAAAGAGCCGGCCGGCCCACTTCGCCTGTCTACGTTCCATTTGTTCAATACCCCCTCATATTTCTGGACTGCGGTACGGCTTAAGAGTTTTCCGCCCCGCGTCCTTTATCCATAAATCCCAAAAGCACCCGGTAAGGTCCCGGGGTGCCGGGGGGCACAAAGGCTACCCGGTCGCCGGGGGCAAGCGAGCAGTCGACGCGCCGGACCCTGCCGTTCACAAACACGACCTCCACTTTGTCCAGGGGGATGTCCAGTTCCCGCGCCAGGTCTGCGGCCCTGGCTCCGGCAGGCAGGTCGACGAAAAGCGGAAAGGGCCAGCTTCTCTCGTCAAAAAGCCGTTTCAGGTCGCCGAAGACCCTGACCTCAACCTTATCCATAGAATCCCCCTCGCCGTTGTGAAAGTCCTGTCTCGCCCGATACATAAAGCACAGCGCCTTTTTCCCGGCCGATTTTGCTTTTAATTATATGCCAAGAGCACTACGCAGACTATCCTTTCAACTGTTACAATTGTTACAATTTACCTAAGATGCCGCTGAAACACTTCGCCGGCTATTGGGAAGTGTAAGGTGAGAGGTCAGAGGTGACAGGATAAACGTGAACAGCTCAAGACACTAATAAAAAAGTTGGGTTTATGGAAGCAACAGTTTAAGGGATCAAATCGTTTGGCCGGGGGTGGTGCAAAACGTGTGGCACCAGAAGACAGCCCACGAAACGATCGAGGAACTCCAGACTTCCGGGGTGACCGGCTTAACCGCAGATGAGACGGCCCGGCGAAGCCACCGCTACGGGCCTAACGAGATCAAAGAAAAAGCCAAAATCTCTCCGGTCCTGATCCTGATCAACCAGTTTCGCAGCATCATCGTCGTCCTGCTTCTTGCCGCAACAGGCATCTCCCTGGCCCTTGGAGATTTCTTCGAAGCCGCCGCCATCTTTGTCGTAATCATCCTGAACGCCGTCCTCGGGTTTATTATGGAGTTCCGGGCCGAGCAGGCCGTCTCGGCTTTGAAGAAGATCATCACCCCCACGGCCAAGGTCATCCGCGACGGCCATCTGTCCGAAATCCCGGCCCGCGAGCTCGTGCCGGGGGACCTGATCGTTCTGGAAGAAGGCGACCGCGTCCCCGCCGACGCCAGACTGCTCGAGGCGAAGGAGTTAAGCGTTATCGAGGCGGCGCTGACCGGCGAGTCCGAACCGGTGGAGAAGAACACCGAGCCTATTTCGGACCCGAACCCGCCCTTGGGCGACCGCAAGAACACCGTTTTTTTGGGCACCAACGTGGCAAGGGGCAGCGGGCGCGCCGTTGTTACGGCTACCGGCATGGGTACCGAATTGGGCCGGATCGCCCACCTCCTGGAAGACACGCCCGACGAGCACAGTCCCCTGGAAAAACGCCTGGAACGCATGGGCCGTTCTTTGGTCGGCATCAGCCTGGGCCTTGCCGCCATCATCGGCATCGCCGGTGTCCTGACAGGCAACCCGATCGGCGAGATGGTGGTCACCGCCATCGCCCTGGCCATCGCCGCCGTCCCGGAGGGCCTTCCCGCCGTCGCCACCATCACCCTGGCCATAGGGATGCAGCGCATGGCCCGGCAGAACGCCATCGTGCGCAGGCTTCCCGCCGTTGAAACGCTGGGTTCGACCACCGTCATCTGTACCGACAAAACCGGGACAATCACTGAAAACCGGATGCGGGTCGAAACGATCTGGCTGCCGGGCCGGGAAATCCAGATCAGCGGAGAAGGGTATGTCCCCACCGGGGGGTTTACAGGCCCGGACGGCCCCATCGACGTTCAAGCGGACCACGACCTTAAACTCTTCCTCCAGGCCGGGGCGCTTTCCAGCAAGGCCGGCATTCAGGAAGACGACAACGGTGAATGGGACGTAATCGGCGACCCGACCGAGGGGGCCCTCGTGGTCGCCGCCGCAAAGGCGGGTTTCCAGCGGGAGCAGGCCGAACGTAGCGGGTATACGTGGCTGGGGGAAGTCCCCTTCTCGTCGGAGACCCGGCGCAGCGCTGCTTTTTACAGGCTGCCGGACGGCACCGGGGCCGTATTCGCCAAAGGCGCTCCGGGGGCGATCCTTGACGTTTGCTCCAGGGTCCGCATCGGCGGGCGGGAGATCGAGCTCAACGAGGAGCTGCGCAAGAAGATTATGAGCCATAACGACGCCCTGGCACGCCGGGGCTTGCGCCTGCTGGCAGTGGCCTACAAGATTTGCGAAGACACCGACAGTCCGTTTGCCGATCTAGTCTTCCTCGGGCTCGCCGGGATTTCCGATCCCCCTCGCCCCGAGGTTGCCGCGGCGGTAGCCGAGGCGCAGCGCGCCGGAATCCGGGTGATGATGATCACAGGGGACCAGCCGGCGACGGCGGAGGCCATCGGGGAACGGATCGGCCTGAAGGGCGAGGTGGTCCACGGCCGGGATCTGGACGGCCTTTCCGCCGGCGAACTGGAGGAAAAGGTCAAGAAGGCCAGCATTTTTGCACGGGTATCGCCCCGCAACAAACTCGACATCGTCAACGTCTTAAAGAACAACCGGGAGATCGTCGCCATGACCGGGGACGGCGTCAACGACGCCCCGGCCCTCAAGAGGGCGGATATCGGGGTGGCCATGGGCCGCGGGGGTACGGCTGTAGCCCGGGAGGCATCCGACATGGTGCTGGCCGACGACAATTTCGCCACCATCATCCGGGCCGTGAAGCAGGGACGGATCATCTTCGACAACGTCCAGAAGTTCATCCAGTACATGTTCTCGTGTAACCTGAGCGAGATCGCCCTGATCTTTGTGGCCATCATCATTGGATTGCCGCTGCCCCTGGTCGTGCTCCAGATCCTGTGGATGAACCTGGTAACCGACGTTTTTCCGGCTCTGGCACTCGGTTGGGAACCGGGGGAAAGAGGGATTATGTGCCGTCCGCCCCGCAACCCCCGCCAGGATATACTTACCGCCAAGTTCAAGCTGACCATCCTGCTGCACGGGTCTGTACTGTCCCTCGGTCCCTTATTCATCTTTATCTACGCCCTAAACAACTTTACGCAGCTGGAGGTCGCCAGGACGCTGGCCTTCGCCACGCTGGCCGTGACCCAGGTGGGATACGCCCTTAACGTACGGCGGCGGAACGGCCTGGGCCTGGACCGGACCCTGCTGGAAAACCCCTATATGATCGGGGCTGTCATCATCACCCTGGGGCTCCAGTTCGCGGCCGTCCACGTGCCGGGGCTGAACGACGCCTTGAGCGCCGTCCCGCTCGGTGCGGGGCAGTGGGCGATGGTGTTTCTCGGCGCCGTGCTGCCTAACCTGCTGATCTACCTGCTCAACCGCCTCCCCTATTTTCAGGATCAGGCCGGGCAGGCGGCATCAATTCATCCGGAAACGGAACGCCGCCGGAAACCGCGCGAGGACGCGCCGGCCCGGCAGCGCCCGGCGGGCGCGCTCCCTTTTGCCGACTGCAAGCGCCTGCGCTGATTGACATTGAAAGTGGTTTAGTTCTGTGAGGAAGATGATATACTTGTCTTAAGAAGCATACTTCACCAAGTAAGGAAAGGAGTTGCTGACAGGTGAAAGATTGTCCGGTTTGCCACGACCGTTTGAAAGAAGTGCCGCGCCACGGCGTGCTTATCGATGTCTGCCCCCGCTGCCGCGGGGTGTGGCTGGACCGCGGGGAGCTTGAAAAACTGGTTTCCCTGGCGGGAGATTTCGAAGCCGATTACGATGAGGACGCCCACAAGCGCCGCCACGAAGAGGACTACGAGGAACCCCGCCGCAAATACGAGGACGACCGCTTTGAGGGCCATCGCTACCAGGATAGGGATTATCCGCATAAGCGAGACCACCACAAGAAAAAGAAAAAGTACGGCGTTTTCGATATCTTCGGCGATCTCTTTGATTGAACGTATTGAGTCCTAAGAGGGTGGTTGTTCTGCAAAGACCTGTTGACCTCGATGACGTTCAGGCCATTGAAGCCCTGGACAGCATGGGCATGTTCGGTACCACGCGGGACCTCCCCGAGCAGTGCAGCCGCGCCCTGGATACGGCAGCCGACGTTCCGCTGCCGGCAGGCGGGACGTTTCAGAATATCGTCGTGACCGGCCTCGGCGGTTCGGCCATCGGCGGAGACCTTTTACGCGTTTACGCTTTCACGTGCCTGGACATTCCGGTTACCGTTAACCGGGGTTATACATTGCCGCGTTTCGCAGGTCCCCGGACCCTGGTGTTGGCCGTGAGTTTTTCAGGCAACACCGAGGAAACGCTCGGCGCATACAACGAGGCCCGCCGGCGAGGGGCGGCGATCGTAGCTGTAACGAGCGGCGGCCAACTGGCTGCACAGGCGCGACGGGATGGGGTGCCGCTCATTACCGTGCCCGGGGGTATCGCCCCGCGATCGGCTATCGGTTATCTCTTCCTGCCGCTGTTAATGCTTTTGGACAGACTGGGTCTTGTCAACGGGATTGAAGCCGAGGCCGCCGAGGCGGTGCGCATTTTGCGGGAACTGAGGATACGATACGATCTCGAGGCTCCCTTAACGGAAAACCCGGCAAAACAAATGGCGATGAATCTCCAAGGGCGTATCCCCGTTATCTGGGGGGCAAGCACCACCACCGAGGCTGTCGCCCAGCGCTGGAAGGGTCAGATAAACGAAAACGCCAAGGCCCCCGCCTACTGGAACGTCCTGCCCGAACTCAATCACAACGAGATCGTCGGTTTCCAAGCCCCGACCGATAACCTTCACCGGATCTGGCTGGTCTTTCTTCGTGACCCTGACGATCATCCGCAGGTGCAAAAACGGTTCGCCGTCACCAGGGAGATTGTCGGCAAGGTGGTTGCCGGTGTTTCCGAGGTCGAGGCTTCGGGTAAGGGACTCCTGGCCCGGATGTTTTCCCTTATCTACCTGGGGGATTACGTAAGCCTGTACCTTGCGTGCCGCTACGGGATCAATCCCGGGCCGGTGGAAGTGATCGACCGTTTAAAGAGTACGCTGGCCAAAGGAGAATAATTGGCACCCTTGGCGCACTTGGCGGTCGGCGGTCGGTACTAGAGTGACTTGCCCAGCACTCAGCCAATTGGTCTATGTTAACCCTTTCTTAAACAATGTCCAGCAGGGTCAGTAAAGCAATCAGCCAGGAAACTGTTGATTCGGCTCCCTGGTTGGCGTTAACCCCCTGCGGCGTCAGCCCGTCACAGCAGCCACCCGTCGTGAAGTCATAAAGCGGCATGTTCAGGTCGTTATGACCGAGAAACCAGTTCAGGCATCGCTTAGCATGCTCGATCCATTTAAAGTCCCCGGTGCCGCGGAAAGCTTCAACGCATGCGTCCGTCAGGGCCATGGCCTCGAGGGGCTGCTGGTCAAACTTTGCCTTCAGTCCGTCGCGGTTCATCCATCCCATGTTCCCGATCAGGGAAAGGTGACCCTCCGGTGCTGTTTGCTGGGCCAAAAGCCATTGGAGGACGGACAACCCGGCGGCCAGCATTTCGTCATTACCCTGAACCCGCCCCGCAATCAGTAAAGCGTGCGGCAGCTTGGCGTTGTCATAGGTCAGAATGTCCTCACACCACGGCCAGTCCAAAGAGACGTTTTCCCGGAACCGCCTGTGGAGTCGTTCGGATAATGTCCTGGTCAGCCTTCGGACCTCGGCGTCACCGGAGTAAACCTCGAGGTAAGTACACAGACCAACAATGGCCAAGGCCCACGCCCTGGGAGAGGAGAAACCATCCAGGACGCTCAAACCCTCGTTGAAGATTCTCGTGGCGATCGCCCTGATGGAGTCTGAGGGAGCAGAACGCACAGTCACACCAAGTCCCCAGAGCGCTCGGCCATGGGAATCCTCGCTGCCCACCGTTTCCAGCCAATGCCGGTCGTAGGACATGAAATTGCGGAAGCGGCGCGTCTCCGGGTTGAAGGCGTGGAGGAGAAACGCCAGGTACTTTCGGATCAAGGGAACCATTTCCCGGGAATGGTAGAGCGAGTAATACATGCAGGCTACAATCAGCGCCCGGGCATTATCGTCAAGGCAGTACCCGTGGTCACGGTTGGGAATGGTATAAGCGCAGTGCTGGAGGATACCGGTATCGTCGGTCAACGCCTGCAGGTGATCGAGGTTGGGCGTCGGCAGCTTGTCCACCATCCTGGTCGTAGAAACCCCGCCGTAAGACGGCTTGGGTTTGCACATCCGCCTTTCAAGGACAAGCGAAAACAGTTCAAGGTACGAATGCGCCACTTCCTTCCAGGTCATCTTCCGTCCGAACTGGTAGGCCCGCTTCCGCATCGCATTTGTTTCGCCTTCATTCTCGATAAGGCTGTTGATCTCCCGGGCCATGGCCCCGATGTCATCGAAGGGGACGAACCTACCCCGCCCTTTGTCCAGCAGCTCCTCGGCATGCCAGTACGGAGTAGAGATAATCGCTTTGCCGGCTCCGAGGGCGTAGGAAAGCGTTCCGGAAGTGATCTGAGATGCCGACTTGTAAGGTGTCACAAAAATGTCGGCCGCCATGATATACTGGCAGAGCTCGTCGCGATCAACGTATTTATTGTCGAAGCGCACGTGATTTTCAAGCCCGAGGCGTTCAACTAACTGATGCAGGCTGTGCCGGTAAGCGTCACCGGTATGCTTTAGAACATGCGGGTGGGTGGTACCAAGGATAATGTAAAAAACCTCGGGATGTACGGCGGCGACCTCGGGAAGGGCCTTGATCACAAGTTCAAAACCTTTGCCCGGATGCATCAGGCCAAAAGAAAGGATGACCTTGCGTCCCTCAACGTCAAAGGCATCTTTATAGAAATTAGGGTCAACAAAGGCAAAATCGGGAATGCCATGGGGAATGTAAGAGATCTTGCTACCCGGAATGCCATAAATGTCCTGCAGCATTCTTACGCCTCGCTGGTTCATGACCACCAGATGCTCCGAGTAGGCGGCAAGCTCGGTGAGAACGGCGCGTTGTTGTTCCGATGGCTCGCTCAGCACCGTGTGCAGGGTGGTGACAACGGGAAGGTGAAGGTTCTTGACGAGATGCAGGATGTGTGCTCCGCTTTTGCCTCCGAATATGCCGTACTCATGCTGGACGAGAACGATATCCGGCTGCTTTACGTTGAGAAACTCGGCAGCGCGCAGGTAGTCAGACAGGCTTGAGTCCCGGATCTGGAAACGAACCTTTGGATGATAGGGATATCCTCCGTCGATGTCATCCATCGCCACCACGAATACCTGATTTCCGTTACCCAGCTCGTCATCCATGGCCAGACAAAGGTCTTCGGCAAAGGTAGCCAGCCCGCATTTCCGGGGTACGTAGGTCCCGATCATGGCGATGGATCGCACCCTGGTTTTGCCAATGAACGTGCCCATTTTCCCCCTCCCTTATCTCCCTTGTCTCTCTTTTGTCTTGGTCCTTATAACAGGCACCTGTTTATCAAATCCTTGACCGGAATTGAGGCGAGCCCGGATTCCCAGTCAGACATAGCATAGGTGATAATCAGCTCATCGCGGTGGATAACCGCCCCGCAGGTATAGACCACGTTCGGCACGTACCCCTCACGTTCGTACTCATTGGGGGCGAGAATAGGTTCCTGCGTCCGCCCGATAAGCCTGGACGGGTCATTCAGATCCAAGAGATCAACCCCCAGACAATACTTACGCATCGGCCCGACCCCATGGGTTACAACCAGCCAACCGGCCTCGGTCTCGATGGGCGAACCTCCGTTACCGATCTGGACGAACTCCCAAGGGCTGAGCGGGCCCCGGATTAACTGGGCTTCTTCCCAGCAATAGATATTGTCCGTATAGGCGACGTAGTTACTTTCGTTATCCATGCGCGCCAGGGCTGCGTACCTTCCATTGATGCGCCGGGGGAACAGTGCCAGGCCCTTGTTCCGCGCCGCCCTGCCGACGAGAGTGGTCGACTTGAACTTAAGAAAGTCGTCGGTTTCAAGAATCTTGGAGGCAATTGTGAAACCGTTATATCCCGTGTACGTTCCGTAATAAGTAACCGTTCCGTCATCGTCGGTAAAACGGACAAACCGCGCGTCCTCTATGCCCCGGCACTCGTTTTCGGCCGCAGGGAAAAGAACGCGTCCTGAAATGCGGGTGTCACTGCGGAATTGTACCGTATACACGTTCTTGCTTAACCAGCCGAGGACTTCCCGGATCGCCGATCGAAAGCGTTTAGGGAAGGTCCTTTGCACTTCTGCTTCTTCGATCACCTTATCGAGTTGTTTTAAAGTAAAGTCTTCCGGCAGCCGGTCGACAATTACCCGTAAAAACTTGCCTGCCATTCCCCGGCTTTTGAGCTGGGCCTCAAAAAGTGCCCGGTTATAGGTTTCGGTGGGAATCCATTCCGGAGTCTCGATATGACAACTGAGAGGCCGGGTCATAATGCGGTACTTGTCGTCAAGCACGCACGACCTGAATTCAAGGGACGATATATGCCCCTCGCCCACACACCGGAAGGTGATAAGATACCTTGCATGATCGACCGGGAGGTTCTCCTGGTCGGGGTGGGGCACAATCGACGGATTAAGGACACCAGCCGACTGAATAGAATACTCGTTGGTAAAATAAGCCCCCAGCAGGAGTCTCCGGCTCTCGGAAACCTTGGCGTCCTCCGGCACGTACCCAGCAATAAGCTCATAATTCCTTTGCAGGCTCTCAATAAAGCGCCGGTGCCGGTAGGCAAATTCCTCCATTACCTGATTGAGAAGAGATGTAACCTCATCTTCGGAAAGAGTCATCACCCGCTTGATGATGCTGCGTACCCGTTCTTCACCCCCGGGGATAAACGGCCTGACGATGACCCGGTGGCAATCGGCCTGTCTGATCTTGCCTCTGCGTGTCGCCAGAATGCACGCTGCGCCGTTTCGTGGCATCTTTTCTACCGCCCTTTTAAGTGTCTTGCTGTATTTATTTGTATAGCAGAATCATGGTTTTGGTGTATACCGTTAACGGTCAGTCACTATCCAGTTCGGCAAGAAGCTCCGTTGTCCTTTGTTCCAGAAGCTCTCGATCACCCCGCGTTTCCACATTTAGCCGGACAACAGGCTCGGTATTCGACATCCGGAGATTAAAACGCCACCGTTCAAACTCCAGGCTTATCCCGTCGGTTTCATCCACGCGCAGCGCCTCTTTCTCGTACTTCGCCCGAATGCGGTTGATGGCAGCCAGCGGATCGGGAACCCTTCGGTTAATTTCCCCGCTGATCGGATAAAGCTTCATCCGTTCGCCCACAAGCTCCGAAAGCTTCTTCCCTGTCTGGCTCATGATTTCAAGAACCATGAGCCACGGGATCATTCCGCTGTCGCAGTAAGCAAAGTCGCGGAAATAATGGTGCGCGGACATCTCTCCGCCATAGACGGCATCTTCCGCCCGCATTCGTTCCTTGATGAACGCGTGCCCGGTTTTACTCTGTACGGGGATCCCGCCGGCCGTTTTCACGATTTCAATGGTGTTCCAGGTCAGGCGGGGGTCATGAATGATCTTGGCGCCGGGGTAGCGTTTGAGAAACTGACCTGCCAGCAGCCCCACGATATAGTAACCCTCTATGAAAGAACCGTTTTCATCGAAAAGGAAACACCGGTCGTAATCTCCGTCCCAGGCGATCCCTACGTCAGCCCCGGCCTTACGGACGGCCTCGGCTGTAACCCGACGGTTCTCGGGCAAAAGCGGGTTCGGAACCCCATTGGGAAACGTCCCGTCGGGTTCGAAATACATCTTTTCAAAACAGAAGGGCAGGTGTCTTTCCAGCCTGTCGATGACCATCCCGGCTCCGCCGTTGCCCGCATTGCATAAAACCTTAAAGGGTTTGAGACCGGACAGGGCAACGTATTTCAGCAGGTGCGCCACATACCTGTCGTAGATGTCCACTTTCCTGGTTTTCCCCGGGACAGATACCGCCGGTGAACAAGCGCCCGGGTTGCCGGCTCCGACCATTGCCTCAATGTCCCTGAGCCCGGAATCCCCGCTGATCGGTTTGGCCTTTTCCCGGACGAACTTCATACCGTTATAGTCCGACGGGTTGTGGCTGGCCGTGACCATGATGCCGCCGTCCACATCCAGATCGAAGGTGGCGAAGTAAACCACCTCCGTCCCGCAAAGGCCGATATCGATTACCGTAACCCCGCTCTTCGTCAGCCCGTTGACCAAGGCTTCGGTTAAAGACGGGCTGGACAGGCGGACATCGTGTCCGACAACCACCCTCCTCGGCCTGAGGAGTGCCGCGTAGGCACGGCCGATGGAGAAAGCCAGTTCCTCGTTCAACTCGTCGGGAACCCTGCCGCGGATGTCATAGGCTTTAAAACACGGGACCCCGGCACATTGTTTACTCTGATACGCTCCTACGCCTTGTCTTCCTTTTTCCGTTTCACTAAGCAAGTCCTCCACCAGCTTCTTTAATTCCTCAGCATGTGCTTTGTTCATGACCAGGGTTTTATCCCCGGAACGGACGACCACGGTCTCAGTGACACCAACCAGGGCCACTGTCTCCTCCCTGTCTTCAGAGAACACGATGTTGTTCCGGGCGTTCAGCGTCCTGACCCGCCCCCGGACGGCGTTGTTCCAATCATCCTTTCCCAACAGGCTCTCCAGAGCCGTCCATCCGCCGATGTCGCTCCACGAGAAGGGGGCAATCACTGTACGTACGTTGGCGGCCCTTTCCATTATTCCATAGTCGACTGATATGGCAGGAAGCTCGGTGAAGACCCGCCGGAGGGCGGCGCGCCATTCAGGCGAACGGTCGCCGGCAACAATGGGTTTCAAATACTGCAGGTGTTCCGGCAGGTGTTGTTCCAGTGCGGCGATAAAGGTTTCCGCGGTCCAGACAAACATCCCGCTGTTCCAAAGATACCGGCCACTTCGAATGTAGCGCTCGGCTGTCGCCGCATCAGGTTTTTCCTTAAAACTCTTCAATAAGAAATGGCTTATGCCGGCATCCTCAGCGACCTGGTCACCCAGTTCCAGATAGCCGTAGCCGGTCGCCGGATAAGCGGGTTTGATGCCGAAGGTGTACAGCGCCCCATCCCTGGCCGCATACCTTGCTGCCGACAAAAGCGCCCGGACAAATTGTTCGGACCCGTCAATCCTGTGGTCGGCAGGCAAGACAACCATTGTAGGATTGCCAAAACGTTTTCGGCACAACAGCGCGGCCAGCGCGACCGCTGCCGCCGTATCGCGGCGGACGGGCTCGCCGATGATGTTCTCCGCCGGTATGTCGGGGAGCTGCTCGCGAACCAGCCCGACAAAACCCTCGTTGGTCAGCACAAGAATACGCTCCGGCGGGACGAGCGACGCTACACGGTCGTAGGTTCCCTGCAGCAGGGAGCGCTCGCCAAACAGCCGGACAAACTGCTTGGGCCTGTTCGCCGTACTCAAGGGCCAGAAACGCGTTCCAACGCCTCCTGCTATGATTACCGCCACCAGGTTGCCGTCATCCATGGTTCTCATACCCTCACCGTCCCTTGTCTAAAACGGGGCACGGGAATGGTTCAGGCACAGGTCGACCAGTTCACCGATCCTCGCCGTCCCCACGCACATTACGGTATCCGCGCCCCCCCAGTAAAGCTTGACGGAGCCGTCATCCTCCGGTACCGCGCCGCAGGTGAACACGACATTGTGCACGTATCCGGTGATTTCCCAGGGATCTTCAGGCTGCAAGATCCAATCATCCGCCACCCCCAGTATTTTTGACGGGTCCTTGAGGTCGTGCAGGGCAACGCCAAGCCTGTATACCGAACCATCCATCGTCGGGAACACCCCGTGGTAGATATGCAGCCACCCCCAGTCTGTCCTGATGGGAGTCGCCCCCGGTCCTATCTTCATTTCATCCCAGTGATATTGAACGGGTTTCATAACTACACGCGAATCCCCCCAGTGAATCAAATCCGGGGAATAGGATATCCAGATCGACCAGGGGGAGATTTCGGAGTGCGGGCGGTCCAGCCGGGCATAGCGGCCTTCAAAATGCTGCGGGAAGAGAACCACGTTCCGGTAGTCGGCCTGGGTGATCAACGCTATCCGTTCCACACTCTGGAAGTCTCTGGTCCGGGCCAGCGCGATACGAACTCCATGGCGTGAATAGACGCTGTATGTCAGCAGGTACTCATCATCAATAGGGCATATGCGCAAATCCTCAACGCCGTATTCTTCATACTCGGCAAAAACACCTTCCGTAGCGGGAACAAGAAAGGGCTCGGGATGCACCTTGAAGGAAAAGCCGTCGTCGCTTTCGGCCAGGCCGATAATCGAACGGCCGTTGTACCGGTGGGACCGGAAAAGCATTACATAGCGGCCGTTGTGCTTCACGACGCCGGCGTTGTGAACGGTCGCTACCGGGTACGGAACATCGTCCCTGGTCAGGATGGGATTGCGTTCGTAACGCGTTACGATGGCTGGGTGCAACACAGTTCACTCCTACATAACAGATTGCCTGGTTATATCCAGGATTCGTTGATACACCCGGATATAGTCATCCGCCATCCGGGCTGAAGTAAACCGTTCTTCGACGGTCTTACGGCACATTGCGCGGTTAATGGCCGGAATCTTTTCCACCGCTGTTACCGCTTCTTCCACATCTCTTACCAGAAAACCGTTGACACCGTCACAGATCAGCTCGGGCATGCTTCCCCGGTTAAAGGCGATGACAGGCGTGCCGCAGGCCATGGCCTCGACCACGGAAAGCCCAAAAGGTTCGTTGAAGTTAATCGGGTGAAGAAGAGCATAGGCGCTTCCCAGCAGGTTGTCACGCTCCGCCGGCCCGATACTGCCTATATAGCAGACGTTTTTACCGTCGAGATGCGGCTTCACCTCGCGGGTGAAATAGTCTCGGTCCTGGATGATCCCCGCCATAACCAGCCGGCGGCCGCAACGCCGGGCGATCTCTATCGCTTCGCGCGCTCCCTTGTCGTGATGGATCCGGCCGAAAAAGAGCAGGTCGGCTCCGCCCTCCGGATCAAAAGTAAACCTGTCCATGTCTATGCCATGGTAGACCGTAGCCACATAATTGAGTTCCGGGGAACGGTCCGCATTACTGATCGAGACGTAGAAGCTGCTGCCGTTGTATTTCTTATATACCGGCAGGATCTTCGGCGACGAAAAACCGTGTATCGTGGTCAACACAGGGGTTTTGACCAGGCGACTGTAACTTAACGGTAAAAAGTCGAAGTGGTTGTGAATAAGGTCGAATTCGCCGGCGGACTCGAATACCTCCGAAATGTGCAGGCACTCCCAAACCTTCGGGTCAAGCCCGGGGTCCTCCTCATACCCGGTGGGGCATACGGCCCGAAGTTCCGCCGCAGTCAAGGAGTCCGCAGTGGCAAAAAGAGTGACATCAACGCCCCTGGCAACGAGTTCTTCCGTCAACAACGAGACAACCCTTTCCCAGGGGCCGTAATGCCGGGGCGGGGTTCTCCAGGCAACAGGCGCGAGCATGGCGATACGCATAAATCTGCCCTCCCTTCGATACTAACTTTTCAAACGCTGGGATTAAATACCTTTTCTATATTAATTGAGCTTTTAAGCCCCGGGGCCGATGCAGATAAAAAAGGCCTTTATACCTCACCGAGCGAGTGCAGTTTAAAGGCCGCTTCTTTCTGTGATGAAAATTCCGATGGTAGTACTACTAGTAATGCTACACGCTTTCGACCATTCTCATTTCTTCCTTGTTTGTCGTGTAGACGTCCACCAGGAAGGTAAACACCTGCCCGTCACGGATGATATTCAAAAACAGCGCGTCGGTATGAAAGCCTTCCGCCTCCATATTGGCCGTTGTGAAGCGGTCACGCTGCCACTCCAGTTCGATCCTGTCCCCCTCTTGCAACAACCTGGCAATGGTTGCACACCTGCGGTTTTGCCGGGCGAGCATAAAAAACGCCGCGGCACGGACCAGTTTGCCGTCCTGGTCCGCCTCGTTTACAAAGCGGGTTTCGGTGGCAATGCGGTACGGGTGGTCCAGATCCTCCTCCCTTGTCATTTCGATATAGCCCTTCCCGTCTTGGTAGATGAAAGCCATCGTATAGGCCGATCGCAGTTCTTCGACGTCCATTTTAGTCAGCCCCATCGCGAAACACCCTTTCAACAGTCTTCTATACCTTATCTTACCACAAAATATGAGGTTAACGTCAGGGTACCGCACAGTAAGGGATGCCGCTTCGCCGCGCTTCCCGGGTGGTGATAACCCCTTACCATTTAATAATCAAGTGAATTTGAGAGCTTGGATGAGAATGGTTGACTTCTTCTTGGCACAAGAGTAGTATGGTAATTGCCCCCTGCGGGCAAATAGGTACTTGAAAGGAGGGCGTTTACCATGACAACCTCTAAAACCGGCCACGACGACTTTGTCCAGGAGTGTCTGGACGACCCATACTGCTGTTCGGAACTGCCGCGGGCCGAGATGCTCATGGGCAGAGCGTCCTTTGGCTTCGTTCTATTGCCGGTCATTGGCTTCCTGGCTGTAGTCTGCTCAATGGTCTTCGTTCCCTCTCTGCTCTAACTTTTCTTAACTCGCGAACGACGCAACCGAACAAAGAGCCGGGCCTCGTCAAAGGCCCGGCTCTTCCTTGTTTTCCAACGTCCCGCTCTCAGCCGCTGACAGCGCCGGCCCGTCTTTCCGCCGCCTTGCGCCCGGCCACTATCTCCAGGAAAGTCTCTACACGCGTACGGATCTGGCCTGCGTCATGCTGGCCGTAGTCGGTCTCGATTTTCAGGGAAGGGATACCGGTACGTTTCAGAGCCTTCTCAACTTGATAGGCCTCAACAGCATAGGGATCACAAAAAGAAAGGATGTAACTGATGACTCCGTCGGCACGGTGCGCGCGGGCCATATCAACAAGCTTTTCGAGACGCCGGGAATTGGGCGTAAAGCAGGCGCAGTCGGGCTCCAGGTGCCGGGCCGCCACCCCGGCCAGCATCTCGTCCAGGTCCGCTCCTTCTCGCTCCTCGGTGAGGGTCTCGAAATAACGGGACCCCGTGCACATCTCCTCACCGACGATGACCGCCCCCGCCGACTCGACGATGAAGGGCACCTTCCAGTTGGGTATGGCCATCGGGGTGCCGCTTACAACCACGCGAGGCGTCCCCTCCGGGGCTATCCCAACGCCTTTGCCGACCCGCTCTTCGAGTTCGTCGCAAAGGGCGTTGACCTGGGCCGTGAAACGGTCGACGTCGTCGTAAAACGCGATCTGGTTGATCAGCAGGGCATCGCGGCCCGAAATCGGTGCCGGGTCGGCCTGCCTCAACCTGTTAAGGCGCTGCAGAGCCCGGCGTTTGGCATTGACGCGGCGGATGCTCTCGGCAAGGGAGTCACTGGTGATGCGCTTCCCGGTCAATTCCTCCAGCTTAAGGGCCAGCAACCGGATTTCCTCCATCCAGAGCATGCGCCCCACAGGACCTTTCCTCTGAGGGGTCTCCATGACGTAAACCGGGGCGAAGTCAGCCAGCACTTCGAAGGCCTTCTTCTTGCCGTCGCAGGTCGTTTCCCCGACCAGGAGGTCGCACGACTCCATGTAGGGACAGACGCGGGCCAGCTTAAAGCCCATGAACGACTTGATCAAGGGGCAGATATTGCGCGGGAGCACGGCTTCGGCCTCCGCGGCGCCGATATCGAGGCCGGAACAAAGGCCAACGTAGACCGCTCCCGCGGCCAGGACCAATTCCTCGGGCACGAAGATGCAGAAAGTCCCGACCACCTTGCCGCCGCTCTTCTTAAACTCCTGCAACTCCTGTACGCGCAAGCCGTGAATCTCGCTGACCACGAAGTCGAAATACTCCATCCCCTTGGGGCGGTTCTCTTGCCGCATATATACCTCCCCGTACGTCGGAGGCAACGCCTGAAGCAACTGGTCGTGCGCCTCGAGATCCAGACCCAGCTCGTCCCACATCTTGGTGTAATCGGCCAAAACAACCTCACTCCCTGACAGGTGGCTTTTGCCTAGATCATATATGCTGTTAAGTTATTAGTCCAATTCCCTTTTGTTATGACAGAAAGATAAATAAGTCGGCATGCAATTGGCTCTTTCCTTGCCCAAAGCAATGTAGTATCGTTCTTACAACAATCCAATTTTGGGAGAGGATCGTATGCCTTACGCCTTCGCGGAAAGAGTCGGCCGGATGCAAAGCTCAGCCATCCGGGAAATCCTGAAAATAACCGAAAGCCCTGGCGTCATTTCCTTTGCCGGCGGCTTGCCGGCACCCGAAATGTTCCCGCTTGATGCATTACGCAAGGCCGTCAACGACGCGCTTGACGAAGGCGGAGCAACGGCGTTACAGTACAGCACCACCGAGGGCTACCTGCCGCTCCGGGAGAAGATCGCCGGGACCATGCGGGAGAAAGGCGTCGACGCCGAGCCGGAAAACGTCTTCCTTACCAACGGCTCCCAGCAGGCCCTGGACCTGCTGGCCAAGCTCTTTATCGACCCCGGCGACGCTGTAATCGTGGAAAACCCGAGCTACCTTGGCGCCATCCAGGTCTTTCGCAGTTACCAGGCCCGTTTCGTGGCTGTCCCGACGGATGAAGGCGGCATTGTGACCGAAGCGCTGGAAAAGGCCATCCGCGAGCAGCGCCCGAAGTTTATCTACCTTACACCCACCTTCAAGAACCCGACCGGGATCACCATGCCCCGTGAAAGGAGGGAAGCCGTGGCCGCTCTCCTGGAAAAGTACCGGATACCGCTGATAGAAGACGATCCGTACAGCGAACTGCGCTACGCCGGGGAGGCCGTCCCCCCGCTGAAGAGCTTTGACCGGACGGCCCGGACGATTTACCTGAGCACCTTTTCCAAGACGATCGCCCCGGGGCTGAGACTGGGATGGGTCGTGGCCGAAAAGGATCTGGTATCGAAGCTGATCCTGGCCAAGCAGGGTACCGACCTGCACACCAGCACGCTGGTCCAGCGGGCGGTCTACCGCTACCTCACCGCCGCCGACGCCTCCGGACACATCAAAACAATCCGGCGCGAGTACGGGCGGCGGCGGGAGACGATGATCAGGGCGATGCGCGAACAGTTTCCTCCCGGTGTCGCCTGGACCGAGCCCGAGGGCGGAATGTTTCTCTGGGTCACTCTCCCGCCGGGGCTAGACAGCGGCACGCTGCTTGAGGAGGCTGTCGCTGAAAAAGTGGCCTACGTCCCCGGCGCCCCGTTCTTCGCCACGGGCGGGGGCGAAAACTGCCTGCGGCTGAATTTCTCGAACACCCCGCCCGCCAGCATCAAAGACGGCATCGGCCGGCTGGCCCGCCTGCTGGGCCGGCGCATGGCAAACCAAGACGGGACTCGGGGGTAACGGATGGCTACGGAGGAAGGGCTACGTTCCCCGAACGCCGGGGCTCTTTTGCTTAAATCCATAAGGGCCTCCAGGTAAGTTTGCATGGCGTGGTTTCCCTGCAGGCTGCCGGTTTGAACGGCCAGCGGAAAAACGCCGGGAACAGGCTCGTAGCACCAGATCTTGTTCGTCAAGAATGGTTTGATCCTCCTGGGCGGCAGCAGGGGAACAATGTCGTGAACGTTGACGAGGCGCGCGCTCCCCGCCACCATCGCGCCGTACGCATAAGGCGAACTGCAGGTCGCCGACGCGGGGAGCGCCGAAATTATACATTACAGGCATCCAACTTCCGGCGTCAGACTTCTTTTTTAGCCAGGCGCAGTTTTTCAACAGCCTCATAGCAGGTCGGTAAGACCGAGCAGGGGCGGCGGCGGGCACCGTAGAATTCCTTTCCATGTCACATATATGCTTAAAAAAGCATTGTCACTCATGAGCAAGGTGACCCCGGAAAGGACTGGTGCCCTATTCACTGTTCATCCCGACTTAAAATCCTGATCACGCTCTGCCTCGGTTTCGGAATTTTGTCCGCTGCTTTCCTTCCCATGCAGGCCGCAGCAGGCGGCGGCATCGGTATCGTCATCGACGGCAAAACGGTAACCGTCCCGCTGGATGATCAAGCCCCTTTGATCCTTGACGGGAGGACCTACGTCCCCCTGCGGATCATCGGCGAAGGCTTAGGCGCGAAAGTGGAGTGGCGTTCGGCAACCAGGCAGGTCATCATCACCACGTTTAGCAGTGGTTCAGAGGCCGTACCCTCTCGGCCGCCAGGTCGGCAAAACGATGTGCAGATCGTCATTGACGGCAGGGTTCTCGCCATTCCGCCGGACTACGGGCAGCCCCTCGTAACGCGGCTGGGACGGACGGTAGTGCCGCTCCGGACGGTGGGCGAGGCCTTGGGCTGCGAGGTCAACTGGCGCAAGGAGAGCCGCACGGTCGACGTAAAGTCGCGGCTGACCTTCCCTGTGCCCAGCCGCGATGCGGAACCGTCAGCCCCGTCCAGCACGTTGTTCCAGGAGCTGGCCGCATACCGGACCAACTTAAAGCTGCTCGACGGTTCGGTCAGCAGTTCCGCGGAACTGCTGCACAAAAGCGAGGCGGACTTCAGCACTCAACAAATAGAGCAGTTCAAGACCTATCTCAGTCAACTAAGCAAGTATCCCTCGACCGTCAAATTGCCCGACGGGACGGTCATAGCCATGGCCGACCTGACCATTCAGGGACCTGCCGTGGCCGCCGCCGGCCAGTTGAAAGCATGGCTGGCGGCCGAAACGCCGCGCATCCGGGCCAAAATGGCGCAGCAATACGGCCGGGAATTCGTCCCCATTCCCGACCTTGCCGAGCTCTACCTGTGCATCGGAGCCGAATACGGCATCCGGGGAGACCTGGCCTTCTGCCAGGCCGCCAAGGAAACTCACTACTGGCAGTTTACCGGCAGCGTCCAGCCCTTCCAAAATAACTACTGCGGCCTGTGGGCCACCGGCAGCCCCTGTACCGGCCAGGAACCGTTAAACGGGGCCGACCCCCAGCTGGTCCGGTTCGAGCCGGGGATTCACGGGGCGATTTTCGCTTCCCCGGAGGCGGGCGTCGAGGCCCACATCCAACACCTTTACGCCTATGCCTGCCGCAACCCGCTGCCCCCCGGCAAGGTTTTGGTGGACCCGCGCTACAACCTGGTCGCCCGGGGCTCTGCCCCCACCTGGCAGAAACTGAACGCCCGCTGGGCCGTGCCCGGCACGACCTACGGCCAGAGCATCATCTACGATTACTGGCTGAAAGCCCTGACTTTTTGATTATTGACATTCAAATTAAGGAGAAAAAACCTCCTATAGTCTCATCCTTTCTAGGACTTTGATCTCTGGTTCGGCGACCGCCCGGTGAATTATACTTGAAACAGCAGCACGGTTTTCCCAACCTTCGCAGCCCAGTTTTGACGACGGTGCGAAGCAAAAACTGTCATCAACCTGCTTCAGCAGCTAGCTGAACTGCAGAAGATAAAAGTTTAACAGGCCACCTCCTCCTAACCCCTATCCGGGGTATTTTTTTGTCATTTTTTTTCTGTAGATCTGCCTTATAACATCAGAAAAGACTCGTTAAAGACTCGTTGAATTTTTGGCAAGGAGGTATCTGCAATGTTTCACCGTTATCGGCGGGGCTTGGCCATCGCCGTCACGGCCGTCAGTCTCCTGGTCCCTGCCGCCATCCCCGCCCCGGCGCCGGCAGGGGAGGGAGTGGCCGCTGCCGCAGCCGGCGTGCTGCAAAACAAAGTCAGCCTTGAAGAAGCCATAAAGATCGGCAGGAACATTTATCCCGACACCGCTAAGTTTGAACAGTTCACTTCGGACTACACAGAGTACAAAGGCCGCGGAGTCTGGCACTTGAGATGGAGCAACAGCCGCGAACCGGGCGGTCAGTGCATGATCACCGTCAGCGCCGCCAGCGGCGAGGTCCTGAACATCGACATCTATAGGGGCTGCCGCTCCGGTCGCTTCGACGGGCTTCCCGCCTACACTCGGACCGAAGCCCTGGAAAAGGCCAAGCAGGTGGCCAAGCAACTGGTTCCGGACAAATTTACCCAGTGCATACCAGCGCCCCAAGACCCTATGGAGAATGCTAGAGTCTTTCCGCTGCGCAACCGAACCTACCCCGTAATGTACAACTACGTGTTCCTGCGCACGGTGAACGGCATCCCCGTCAACGGCAACACCATTACTGTCGGCATCAACGCCGAGACCGGGGAAATGCAGAACTTCAACCTGTCCTGGGAGGAAAACCTCAACCTTCCCGATCCTGCGGGACGTCTCTCCCCGGATCACACCGCCGCCATCTTCACCGAAACCGGGCTGGAACTGACCTACATGTACTTCGGCCCGCGCGACCGGGACACCGACGTCGAGCCAAGGCTCGTCTACCAGCTGCGCGACGGCAGATTCCTCCTCGACGCGCTGACCGGGAAACGCCATGACTCTCTCAACGGCCCCTATTACTTCGACGTGACGGGAGATTTCTTCGGCGGGGGCGGCGGGGAACCAATGACGGCCAGAGCCCAGAAAATGCCCTTAACGGTCGTGGAACAAGAGGCCGTCGACAAACTGGGCAAGCTCCTGACCGCCGACCAGGCCCGGATGAAGGCGGAAGCGGCCTATTCTCTGCCGCCCGAAATGCAGCTGACAAGCAAGGAACTGATGGCTAACTGGTCCGTACCGGGATCGAAAATCTGGAGCTTCAACTATACCGACAAGGAAAAGCGCCTCTCTCTCAATGTCAGCGTGGACGCCCGGAACGGCGAACTTCTGGGTTTCGCTCGCTACGATAACGAGCCTGATTATCGCAACGCTCCGGAAGTCAAGTTGAGCCAGGCGCAGGCCCAGGAAATCGCTCAGAACTTCATCAAAAAGCAGCAGCCCTCGCGCGCGGGACAGGTTGTACTTCGGCGGAGCGAGAAGGAGCTGGGTCCCTGGAGCAAGGCGGGCGATGAAAGACCTCGCTCCTATGTCTTCGAGTTTGCCCGTATGGTCAACGGCATCCCCTACCCCGAAAACGGTTTCAGCGTGACCGTCAGCTCGGTGACAGGCGAAATTACCAACTACCAGATGCGCTGGTGGGACACTACTTTCCCCGCGGCTGCCGGCGTCATCAGCCAGGCCGCGGCCAGCGCGCGCTTCCTGGAGAAACACCCGCTGATGCTGGAGTATGCCCGGGCTTACGCGAAGTGGCCGGCGGAACAGACTGACCGTGCTGCATATTTCCTGCTGTATCACCCGACAAACCTGTGGCCGGCGGCGATGCTCGACGCCAATACGGGACAGGAAATAGACTATGAAGGGAAACCGGTGGCCGACCGCCGACCCGCCTTCACCGACATTACCGGGCATCCCGCGGCCAAGGACATTGATCTCCTCGCTGAGCAGGGCATCGTCACCGCCAAGGACGGACGCTTCCGGCCCAACGACGTCATTACCGGCAAGGAACTCCTGGAGATGCTGGCCAGGGCAGCCGGCGAGTCGGGCGGATACCAGCCTTTGAACGAAGAAGACGATCAACAGCTGCTTGACCGGGTGCTGTCCTTAAGGATCATTGAGGATGCCGCGGGCTTCGATCCCGCGCGCCAGGTAACCAGAATCCAAGCAGCCAGGTGGCTCGTCAACAGCCAGGGTTTCGGGCCGCTGGCGCGCCACGGCGAGGCTTTCAAACTTGCGGTGAAGGATGCGGGCCTCATTAATCCCGCCGACCGCGGATACGCGGCGGCCGCCCTGGCAATGGGTTACCTTACGCCCCAGGACGGCGGAACGTTGGCGCCCAACCGCCCGGTTACCCGCGGGGAGGCGGCCGGCATGCTGGTACGCGCTCTGCTGGCTCACTAGCTTCACTCTATCCTTCCCATCTAGAGGCCAGGGTTTGCAACCCTGGCCTTCTCTTTTGGATTAGAACCTTGAAGAAAAGGTATTCTAATCTCAGATACGGATATGCATCAAAATCGGAGGGGATAAACCGATGGAAACAGGAATGCGTGAAGCTGTCGAACCCGAACCCTGCATGAGAGCCGACACAAGAACTGTAACCTACCCTTCCTCCGAGGACGATGAAGGTGAAGGCGAGCAAACCGCTAAAAAACGGTTGCGGGACGAGGACCAGCCCGAGGGGGTCAACCTGGAACGATGCAACCCCGTAAAGGATTATACCGCTGGCCCTGTATACGACCTGTAAAGATTAGTACATGCAGGACGCCAAAATAACGCCACGACCGGCTACGAGCGGATCATCACCAGTATCATCTTGAACGGCGACAGCGCCCGCAGGGCATGGGGCTCGTTCGCCGGCATGATGATCATTTCGCCGGCTTTTAACTGGTGCGGCCGTCCGGAAATCGTAATTTCCACCTCGCCGTCGACAACAATGACCAGGGCGTCGAAGGGCGCCGTGTGCTCGCTCAGACCCTGGCCGGCATCAAAGGCGAAAAGAGTAACCGTGCCCGTCTTCCTGTCCAGGATCGTCCTGCTCACCACGGCGCCGGGCTGGTATTCGACCAGCGTTACCAGTGTCTGGGTTTGTCCCCGCAGATCCTGCTCCATTCTCGAACCTCCTTGGCTGTTTTTTTTACAGTTTATCCCCGCAAGAAAAAACCCTTCCGGTTCCCAAGAAAAACCTCATTAGCAGAGACCTGACCGCCGCCGTGCAGTAAGCGGACGGACACGGGAAGAAAAGCCAAGGGGCTGCGGTGTCCTCTTCCAAAACTCCGGTGGAATTCGCGCAGCGAATTCCTTCGAGTCTGACGACTGACGACCGACGACTGTAATTCCTGTACAAGGTTGTGAACGCTTGTATGGCCGGGTGCCGGGGCAGAGTTGTGAAAGAAAGGTTTAAACGGGAAAGCAAACAGACGGGAAAGCAGCTGGTAAGAACTTCACGGGATTACAAAGCGGGGGGCTGCCTAGCCTTCCGCACATCGACATCGAGTCCCAGAAGCTCGCGCAGGATGTCCTTCCACGTTACGATGCCCTCTACTTCTCCGCCCGGAGAGAGAACCGGCAGGCAGGAGATATTGTTTGTCAGAAGCAGTCTCGCAGCGTCTTCAATGGTGGTCTCCCTGGTCACAGTCAGAGGTTTTCTGGTCATAATCTGGTAGGCTTTCTTCTTGAGGGTCAGCGCGTCGCGGCTGTTTTCCGAAATGGTACCCACGAAGGGGCTCAGGTGCTTGTAGAGGTCACGGTCCGAAATGATGCCCATGAACTCCTTGGTTCGGGTATCGATAACCGGGATGTGGTGAAAACCTGTATTCTCGAAAAGCCGCATGATATGCTCCAGGGTGGCGTCCAATCCTACGCTGACCACCCGTCTCGTCATAAAATCCCCGATGACCATCGTTCCACCCGCGCCCCCTATTTAATTTGGAAACGATGAATGCTTTTTCCACATCTTTCGACATAAACCCTTTTTTAGTGATAAATGTGCCGCCATCCAGTTTCACACCTCGATGCCGGCAAAGTAATTATCTGTTTCCACTTCTAAATCAGGAGCGGCCAAGCATAAGATATCCCCCTATGCTTCCCTGTACGTAATTGTCCCGTCTATGAATTCAGTTTCGGCGGGCGGAGGATGAACGAGCTTGCACTGCCCAGAGCCGCCACGGCTGCGGCCAAGAAAAAGGCAGTGCTGAAAGAGCCGGTCTGGTCGGCCAGGTAGCCGGCAACCGAAGGGGCCGCCGCCTGCCCGACGGCGAAGAAGAAGGTCACCATCCCCAGGGCGGCCGGAGCCAGCAGCGGCCCGACGTAGTCGCCGCAAGCGGCGGCCACGATACCAGGAATGCTGAAAGCGGTAAGACCGTAGAGTAAGGCCGAGGCGTAGAGGGGACCCGGGCTGTCGGCTATGCCAAACAGGAAGTAGCAGACGGCCTGAAGGCCGAAGACAACAGCCAGGGCGTATTTACGGCCCAGATGATCGGAGACTGTCCCCCACATGACGCCGCTGAAAACAGCGATGGCACCCATCGCCGACCACACTGCCCCCGCCTGTGCCTGGGTAAACCCTTTATCGGCCGTCATCGCTGCCGCAAAGAAAGTACCATAGATTATATAGGAAAAACCGAATAACAGATAGACCACGCCCAGAGACCACAACGCCGGAGAGGTATAAACGCTGCCCCACGAAAGGCGGTTACCGCCGCTTGCCGCCTGTACCGGCCGCTTGCTTGTTACGGCCTGAGCTTCAGACTCAAGGCCGATAGGTTTAAATCCCTTTTCGGAAGGCTTATTCCTCAAAAAGACACAGCTCAATAGGGCCAGCAAAACCACCGTGCCGCCCAGGAGAAACCAGCTCAGGCGCCAGCTGTTTTCCGGCCAGGCTGCGATCACTCTTGGCACTAGAAAGCCCGTAATAAAAAAGCCCAATCCCGAGCCGCCGACCAAAAACCCGGCAGCCATGCCGCGCCTTTTAGGAGCAAACCATGCTGATACAAGCCCCATTACGGGAACGTTGCTGCCAGCACTGCCCAGACCGGTTAAAAAGCGATAGATCACCGCCTGGCCGAATCCCCCGGCGGTACCGGTAAGGAACATGGTCACCCCGGTGAGCAACATCGAGCCGCCAATGATAAGCCTCGGGCCGAACCTCGCGGCAAGGAACCCGCCGATCAGGGAGAAAGCCGTGTAGCCGATAAGGTTACCGGTTGCGATGATCCCCATCTGGGTGTTGTTTAGCAAAAGGCCGGCCTTCATAGACGGTAAAATGGTGGCGTAGCCGAACCGGGCAAAGCCCAGGGCTCCCATGACAGTGAGAATACCGACCATTAAGATAACGTAGCCGTAGTGTAAACCCTGCCGGCTGGCGGTCTGGTGCCCGGTTTCCGCCGGGGATCGACGCAAATCCGTTCCCCCCTGTTAATTACATTGACCGCGACGCAAGCTTCACGAAATCCCGGGGATGTCCTCCCCGATAACTGAAACGCTTGCTTTTCTAACAGCTATTTTTAAGGATAGATTAAATTTAACACGCAGAATAGTCTTTTGTAGCCCCTTTTTTGCAAAGCATTCAACAATCGCTAAATTAAAGGTTATCCGGATTAACGGGAGCCTCATGGGGCAGGGTAAGAGTAAAGACCATACTGATCAGGAGGTAGTTTGGATGGCCAAGAATCCTTTCAGGGATACAGTTAATGACGAACTGGTCCACATTGCCGCCAAGACCGGGCCTGTCGAAGGCAAGGAAGTCATTGAACAGTATAAAAATGGCCAGGTACTTCATGCTGCCGGGCGCGTGGACCATTTCTCCGACCGTCAGAACCACGGTCAGGGCAATGAAGGCCGCCATTGAACCTGTAAAAGCAAAGCCGACCAGTCCCAGGGCCAACAGCGCCGTCCCAAGCGCCAGCGTTTAAAGCAGCGTTTAAAAAAGAACCGGCCTCACGGCCGGCTTGAGTCGTTTCCCCCGTGATTCCGGTTCCTTAATCCGAAATGTTCAGGCCCTGGCTTTCTTCCCACAACATCTCCATGATCTCTTTCTTGATGGAAGCGAACTCCGGAGACACCGTGACGCGATGGTCCCGCGGACGCGGAATCTCCACTTTCAGCCTGGTCCTGATGCGTCCGGGCCGGCGGGACATGACGTAAACGGTATCGGCCAGCAGCACCGCTTCGTCGATGTCGTGGGTGATGAATAGCACCGTCGTCTTCTCCTTCTCCCAGACCGACAGCAGCAGGTCCTGCATCGCCACTCTGGTTTGGGCGTCCAGGGCGCCGAAAGGCTCGTCCATCAGCAGTATTTCCGGTCGGTTGGCCAGCACCCGGGCGATAGCCACCCGCTGTTTCATCCCTCCCGAGAGCGTTTTGGGGAGAGCGTTTTCGAACCCGGCAAGACCTACGAGTTTGATATAGCGCAGGGCTGTTTCCCGTCGTTCTCCGGGAGGGGTGCCTTTAATCCTCAGGCCGAATTCCACATTCTTCTGCACCGTCAGCCATGGGAAAAGCGTATAGGACTGGAACACCATCCCCCGGTCGGCTCCCGGTCCGGTGATCTCGATACCGTTCATCAGCACCGAACCGCTGCTGGCCCTGTCCAGCCCGGCGACAATATTAAGCAGCGTAGATTTGCCGCAACCGCTAGGCCCGACAATTACCGCCAGCTCGTTCTCGGCAACTTCCAGGTCGATTTCCGCCAGAGCGTGCACCGGATGGCGGAGATCCCCAAACACTTTGCCAACTTTCCGCAAAACCAGCTTGCTCATGGCCGGTCACCCACTTTTTCGCTCCAGGGCACAGCCACCCTGGTCAGCCACTTAAAAAAGTAGTCCGTCGCCAGGCCTAACAGCCCGATGATCACCAGGCCGGCAAAAATGCGGTCGATGGCCAGAAAGCGCTGCGCCCGCAAAATCATGTAGCCCAGGCCCGAGTTGGCGGCCACCAACTCGGCCACCACCAGGTAGGTCCAGGCCCAGCCGATGGTGATGCGCAGGCTGTCCATAATCCCCGGCAGCGAGGCCGGCAGCAGCACCATCAGGTAAGTCTGCCTCTTGGATGCTCCCAGGGTGGCTGCCGCCCGCAACAAATCGCGGGGCACCTTGTTGACCACGTCACTGACCATAAGCACAAGCTGGAAGAAGGTCCCCAGAAAGATGATCACAAACTTCTGCACGTCCCCGATACCGAAGTAGAGGATGGTGAGGGGCACAAGGGCCACCACCGGCAGGTAACGGGCGAAGTCGATGACCGGCTCGCACAAGGCCTCAACATGCCTTGAGGTGCTGATCATCAACCCCAACGGGACAGCCACCGCAACCGCAAGCGCCCAGCCCACCACGACACGGTACGTGCTGGCCAGCGTATAGGGGATGAGAATCCCTTCCGCTTGCATCGATCCGAAAGCGCGAAAAACTTCGCCCGGCGTGGGCAGAAAAACACCACCCACGACCCCGCCGTAAGACAGGGCACACCAGGCCAGTACCAGCAAGAAAAAAGAAAGTAGGGTAAGAGCCCCACTTATCTTCATTTTGCAGACCAATGTCGTCTATCTCCCGTACTACCTATTTTGTCGCCTCTTTGACGGAACTGTCGTCGATCAATGCTGCGAAGTCAACGCCCTTGTCGATGATTCCTTTTTCAGTCCAGAAGTGCACGGCCCGCTCGGCTACCTTATAAATGCTGTCCTCGGAAGCCTGATCGAAGAAGGCCAGGTTTTCATCCTTACCCAGGAACTGCACGCCCCGGGCCATTTCGGCAACTTCTTCGGTCCCCAGCCCAAGGGCTTTCGCCATTATCTCGTTACCCTCGTCGACATGCTCCCGGTAGTAATCGATGGCTTCGAACCAGGCCTTGGTGAGGCCCAGGGCCGCCTCCGGATGCTCCTTGACAAAATCCTCGCGCATCACGAGCACATCGATGATCGTCTTCGGGAAGTCCTTACTGCTGACCAAGACGTGGCCGCCCTCACGCTGGCTGGCGTTGGTCAGCCAAGGCTCCCAGGTCACAGCGGCGTCCAGTTTTCCGGCTACAAACGCGGCCCCGGCATCGCCGGCACTCATCTCCTGAATGGTCACGTCCTCTTCCTTCAGGCCGTACTTGTCAAGCACGCTGAGGAAGAAGAAGTACGAAGTGGACGACTTATCAAGGCCGACAGTGGCGCCCTTGAGGTCTTCGACCTTGGCGATTTCCTTCTTGGCAATAATACCGTCGCCGCCGGCCGATTCGTCCATCGCAAAGATGAGTTTCTCCGGTGTCCCTTTGGCAAAATGGATGACTTCCCGGTCCAGGACGTTGCCCAGGGCCTGGATCTGGCCTGAGGCCAGAGCTCCCGCATACTGGGACTCGTCCTCGATAATAACCAATTCCGGCGCAATGTTATACTTGGCGAAGAAGCCCTTTTCCTGCGCGATATAAAGCGGTGCATAGCCTACCCACGTGCAGTGCGCAAGCTTGAACTTCACCGGCTCCGCTTTGGACGGTTCTTTCCCGCCGCCGCAGCCGGTCAGGAGCAGCAAGAATGCAGACAGTAAGACTAAGAAAGCAAGAGACCTTCTGGACACTTTCTCCTCTCCCTCGCAAAATATGGATGCCCTTATTATTCTTGCTGTCGTATGAAATACCTGCTCAATACGCAAAAATGGGCAACTGCGGCCAAGCTCTGTAATGCCGGCAACAGCCTTTCTCTTCAGCCGGTTTGGTCGCTATTGCAGGTTTCCAGGAAGGATGCAGACTGATCGCCGCCGAATGGTTAAGCAGCAAATCCCTAATAAGGAAGACGATAATGGAGAACGGCGTGTACACTTTCAACGGCAAAATCATTCGCCGCGATGACAGCGAGTATATTTCTGCCGACAAAACCAGATTACTGCAGCTGATTGATGCCATCCTGAGCCAACCGGATATTGCCGGTCTCAAGACCAGGACAGCGAATCTTAAAAGAATCGTCGAGGCGTTGGACGATGAACTGGTAAACACTAACGGGGAAGGCATACTTTTGAAGCTTAAGCCCCTTCTTGAAGAACTCCAGCAGATCCTGGATGCCTATACATACGAGCGGGCTTACTACTATGCCCAACGCTTAAAAAAGAGCCTGACCGAAGCTAAGACCGGCAGAATCAATGACATCAATCTCCGCCGCTGGAAGGACTATGAGGAGATTATTACGGACAGCCTGTGGAACATCGACCGCCGCGACCAATCCGGAGCTCACCTGGGATGGTACTGGGGCAATTATATTCCCCAGATCCCCCACCAGCTCATGCTGCGTTACACAAGGAAGGGAGACCTGGTCGTCGACCCCTTTGCGGGCAGCGGCACCACGCTGATCGAGTGCCGGCAGCTGGGCCGTCACGGCGCCGGTGTCGAGATCAACCCGGCTACCGTTGAGAAAGCCCGCGAGCTGATCACCGCCGAAGAGAACCCTCACAACGTCACCACCCGGGTCGAAGCGGGAGACAGCAGGTACTTTGACTTTAAAACGCTGATTCATGATATGGGGTTTGATGCTGTCGACCTCTACCTTATGCACCCCCCGTATCACGACATTATTCAATTTACGTCGGACCCAAACGATCTTTCCAATGCCCAATCAACAGAAGATTTTCTGCAGATGTTCGGGGCCGTGCTCGACAACACCCTGCCACTTTTGCGTAAAGGACGTTACGTGGGCATCGTCATCGGGGACAAGTACAGCAAAGGAGAGTGGATCCCACTGGGTTTTTACTGCATGCAGGAAGCGATGAGCCGGGGCTTAAAGCTGAAAAGCATCGTCGTGAAGAACTTTGAACAAACCAAAGGCAAGCGCAGCCAGAAAGAACTCTGGCGCTACCGCGCCCTGTTGGGCGGCTTCTACGTCTTTAAGCACGAATACATCCTGATCCTGGAGAAAACCAGGTAAAAATAAGGGGCGATAAGGTGCATCTTTTTATCGTTTCCGAAAGTACATTGCCGATACATCTTGCGTATGGGTTTGCAGGAGTAAGGAAAGAGAACGATTTTTCGTGGAGTAACGTCGACGGGATACACGCCAGCAACGAGCGTGCCCAAGCTGCGCTGTATGCCGACGTCTGTCGAGTTCATGCCGGAGACGAGATCCTCTTTTATCTGGAACGGCCTTCGGCCGACATCAGCCGGGAAGGCGGACGTTTTTTCGGCATCTTCGAGGTTCTTAGTCCCTATCCATTCTACGAACCAAAAGGTGCCTATCTCCTGGCCGAGCTAGGGATGCCCCTCCCTTACAGACTGTTAATTAAGCCCAAGGTAGTATATCGTGAAGGACTGACCGAATGGCAACTGATGGACGAGATGACCGACTTCCAAAGCGTCTTCGAGATCCCTTGGACATTGATTTATCGGAAGATGACAGCTAAAAGAGGCTGCACTCCACTCCTCCCGCACGAGTCGGAGATAATCAAAAGAATGCTTGACCTGCGCAACGCAGGCCAGGTTCTTGGAGCGAGCAAGGTTGGCTTCGCTCACGAAACAATCAGCCTGTCCCCGTCAACGCAGCAAAGGCCTTATCTGGGAGATACCCTTTTGTTTGACAGGATCGACCGGCGCCTTATGGACCTCATGAACCATACTGACCGGTCTTTTGAGCTCCACCTCCAGGCCTACTTTATGCAAGAGCTTAAGCGCAACACTAAGCTTACCTCGCTGCTATTTCCTGGAGTAGAAATCACTTGGATCGGCAACGAGATCTATTGCGGTGCGGGAATGCAAAGTATTGATATCTTGATCTACACAAAGAACAAGTATAATACCTTTATCCACCTGTGGGAACTAAAGTCTCAAGAAGCAGACGAGCAGGCCGCTGCCCAGCTAAACCGCTATATTAAGTGGCTAAAGGCCCATGTGCCAGGTATTTCGGTCCACCAGATTATTCCGACCATCGTGGCGCCAGAAGTGAGAGACAGTTTTCGCGCCGACCTGCAGATTTTTCTCAAAGGCCATGGTATCGCCCATTACCGTGAAGTTCGCTTCGACTGTTGCCTGAATTTCGTCCAGCAGATGCGTTCCGTTTATTGAATCGTCTTTGTTAATGCCCTCCAGGTGGTTTTTGTCGGCGAGAACAGAATGGCTCCTTCGTCTGATATTTCACGTACTTCTGGCTGACTTAAGGAACATAATCTGATAGTCAATATGCTAAACGTTACGTCAATTTAGTGTTCGGCCCGTGTCAATGCGAAACCCGTTCCGCCCGCCTGGCTGCTTTCGGAGGCATCCGGTAGCGGTCCCGGAAAACCCCGGCCACCCCGAGCAGGACCAGAACCATCCCGCCGATGGTCGTCGCCGTGATCTCCTCATCCAGGATGAGCCAGCCCAGGATCACCGCAATGACCGGATTAACATAGGGGTAGGTCATGACGATGTTCATCGGGAGGATGCGGATGGCCATAATGAATGAAGTAAAGGCGATGAGAGAGCCGAAGACAAGCAGATATCCCCAGGCCAGCCAGGCTTCCGGCGTGGGGTTTGGAACCGGCTCACCCGTGGCAATCACCAACACCAAAAATCCGAGGCCTCCGAAAAGGTGCTGGTACCCGGAACACACGGGAACCGTAAGCTCAACAGGGCGGCGCTGCTGGATGATCGACCCCAGGCCCCAGCAGATCGGAGCAAGGATCAGCGCCAGTACTGACAGAATATCCGATCTTGTCCCTGTAGATAGTACCGGAAGGGTCAGCAAGCCCACGCCGGCAAATCCGACCAGAAGCGAGAATACAAAGAGCAAGGACGGCAGTCGCCGGTCAAGGATAGCCTCGATTAAGGCTACCCAGATCGGCAGCGACCCGACAAGCAGGGCGGCGTAACCCGAATCGGCGCGCTGCTCGGCCCAGTTAACCATGCCGTTTCCTCCTGTCCAAAGCAGGAGCCCCGTGGCCGCCAGCACGGCCAACTCCTTCGGGGTTGGCCGCCAACGGTTCCGCGTCAGTACCGCCCACAGGATGAGCAGCCCCCCGGCAAGGAGAACACGCGAGGCGCCCAACGCAAACGGCGGAAACCCCGCGCCCTCACGGACCGCCACCCGGATCGCCAGGTAAGTGCTCCCCCAAACCACGTAGACGACAAAAAGGTGGACAAGTCCAGCCCACGGGATGGTGGAACCCGCCGGCGCACTGCTGGAAAATGAAGATAGCGATTTTCCCACTGTATCCTCTGCTCGTTTCGTTCTGTTTTTTAGTACGGCAAGGACCACATGGCTGCTGGGACGAAGTCTTTGCCATTAAAGCCTATTCGACGGTTCCGGATCAACTCCTTGAATCCCAAGGCTAAAGCCTTCCCCTTGTTTCACCCCGCCCGTGTAATCTATCAGCCAACCTGGAACCCGTTCATTGAGGATGACTTCCGCAAACTGGGGCAATTGCTTAAAGATGCCGGATTGCGTACCGGCAGTATCTCCCTTTTAGGCTGACCTCACCCTACCATCCATCGAAGATAACAGTCACCAGTTTATAAGCTCTTTCTGCAAATTTCTTCCCCGCGGCCAGCCATGGCCCCTTCCATCCAGAGCCTTAAGGAGGAGACAGTATGAGTTACGTTGAGGTTGTCAGGGTTTCAAAGAGGTTTGGCGGGCTTACTGTCCTAGACGAGATATGCCTCACCATCCGCAGTAAGATAAGCCCGTCGCCCGACACCATCTTTATATTTACTTTGTAGGTATTTCTCCCCCCGCGTTGAATACTTATATTAATCCCGGTTAACGCTTACCGTTGCCAGACTAAGGGAGGTGAAGCCGTGTCAGTTCGCGACGAACAGGTTGAAGCCGCTGCCGAACTGGTCAAAGCCTGCATTGAAAGGCTGTCCCTCAACCAGCTGTCCGCAGACTATGATCCGCTTGAAATGGCCGCCACGGTTGGTGAAATGTACAAGATAATCTATAGGGCGGTGGTTGAAGCGGACGACGAACTGGAGTACCTGGAATACGAAGAAGACGAGTTGGATGACGAGGACGAGGAAGAAGAAGAAGAAGAAGAAGAAGAATACGAGGACGAAAGCGCAGAAATCGATTACGAAGAAGAAGAAGAAGAAGAAGAAGAAGGAAACGATAAGAAGTAGTGCTAGGGGCTCGTTAGGCGAGCCCTCTTCTTTTGACCTCCGGAAAGGCTCTAACCCCACGGTTACATAAGGCTGCTGCGGTAATGCAGGAGGCGCTGCTCCAGGCGGAAAAGGTCGGTGTGCTCCTCTTTAAGCGTTACGGTTACGCCTGATGACGCGGTCGTCGCCCTGATGAGGAGAGGGAAGCTGCAGTCGTTGCGGATTTTGAGGTCCATCGTGTCCCACCAGATAGCGGTATCCGTTTCCGCCAAAGTGTACTCCACGCGGTAGGAGTGACTGTGGTGCTCTACGATCGGCAGTTTTGCGCCCAGGGCCGCCTGGTATAAGGCACTGGCGGTGCGGCAGATGCCGGAGCCCACGTCGGCGTAGACGAACTTCCCGTTGATCATGGCCTTTCGCGGGATAAAACCGTTGGCAACAGTGCGCGGTCCGACGGCGGCGTTGAAGGAGAAGACCTGCCCGGGGAAGATGACCTGGCAGTTGACCAGTCTGGCGGCCCGGGCGGCGTTCCGGACATTCGCCGGGTAAGTGGAGGGCTCGTGCACGACCGTCCCCGAATATGCGGTCCGGGCGTAACCTGGGACAACGAGAACCAGGAGCGCTAAAAAACACATCACAAGGGTTACCGGCCTCATCAGGGCACCGCCCCTGCAAGAATTTAAGGGAGACTCCAAGCAGTATAACTGTTACCTGCAAACCACCCATACTCCTTCAGCAAGGCTGCCCCTAAATAATAGTGCTAGTGCCCTGCAGAGCGCCTACCGCTTATGATCATCTTCTTATGATCATCTTCATAGAAAGACCAGGAAGAAACAAAGCCGGGCATGAAGCCCAGCTGAAAAAGCAACCCTCACTGGAACTCGCCTCTGTTCAACTCAAGCTTATATTTCTCTTCGAGCTTAGATTGTCGGTACGCTTTTCAGAAGAGCGCCACTCATCCTCGCAGCCTGCGTTTATTCCTTTTGCGCCCGCTTGAGATAAGGCGCGCACTCTTGGAGTTGCTGTAAATAGTGGCGCAGCACGGTCCCTGAAGCCCGGGGGTCAAGGCGGAGGTTTGGATTCGGAATGTAATAGATGTTGCTGCACAGCGCCCCGTGCAAAAGGACCAGGGGGTGGACCGTAACGGCATTTACCAGCATCACTGAGGGAAAACGCAGCAGGTCATAGGCACAGGCTACGGCAGACCGGCTATTCCTGCAATAAGCGTTCAACTTCTTTTCGTAATCCATTATCCGCTCCAGGGTTACCCCGGAGCTGAGCATCCAGGTCATTTCCACAGCCACCTGCAGGCTGTCGTAACCTTGCTTCAGGACCCGGGACTCTTGTTCACCAAGTATGGTAACGATGGTGTCCGGCTCAAAGCGCCTCCCCCCGGGAAAAAACTCTTCCCGGGTAACCAAGGTTAACCGGCCGGGATATAGGTGTTTGACGTCCTTGAGTAACCGAAACAGTTCCGGGATCTGATAGAACATCGCATAGTCATCGGCAACGTACAGGCATTTTGCCTTATTGGCCAAGCCGTGTTGAAGCAGCAATAGAAGCAGCGTAATCCGTTGCATTGCTCCTTCATGAAGAACACAAACGTGGTCACCGACCTGCAGGTGCAAGCCGTCCGTCGAAAGGGCAGGGCTTTTCACGTATACTCCTCCAAACCCCTAAGTTTAAAACAAGTGATGAGGCCGGAAGGGGCTCCGGCCCCATCTCCTACCAGACCATCAGCCATTTCGTGGGAGCCACCAGCCGGCCGGGCGGCGGCGTCACCGGTTCCTTCGGTTTAGGCCGCGGAGTCGTTCTGGACCCGGGCCACGCGACTGTTGCGATGCGCGGTATTTTCGCGCCGCACCGCGAGCAAACCCATACTGTTACCGTATCCGCCGAATACCAAACTTGACCGCAGCGGGAACAAGTTCTGACTTCCATACTGTCACCTCCAGGTATGTTAACGAAGTTTTTGTTTGACCTGCCGGTGGGAACCGGCGTGGGCGCCGCACTCATCCCATTTCCCCGGGCAGGGGGGGTCGTCCGGCCCGGGGACGGTGTAGCAAGTCAGAGGCAGGCACGGACAACACCGGCTGCCACCCAAACAGTGGACAATCCTGCGAGGCTGTTAACGTCGGGCCGTACAGCCTGCCACCGGACAGGTCGTTATCTGGTTTGCAATTAGTGAAGAAACGAGGGGACTTAAAGAAGGATAGACGTTACCCTGGAAGGGCGGATGGAGACATACCGGGTGAAGAGTACCGGTAACGCGCAGCATCCGGCAGCCAACCGGACGGCAGCGGCGGGACAGCAGCGAGGGCGTCCGCCAATACGGCCCAGCCCTTGCTTCCGCCGGCAGGACTCGAAGCCGCGGTTATACTGCCGGCAGCCGGGACGGCCGCTGTGCTCGGAACCGAGGGGCAAGGAACGTCCGGAAAACGATGGGCATTATCGTGGCCGGCGGGAACCGCCGCGGCCGGGTTTACTTTATTGCTTGCAAGAGAAGTGATATTTATCCGTAAACCAGCAAGGCAGGGATCCGGCTTTTCCCCGGAGGGGGAACCGACACTGCCATTCCTATTACTATCCCTGTAACGATCCCTGGTTTGTTTCCCAGGGTTAACCTGGAAATACTCGTTGTCCGGCTGTTGGGATTTACTTGAGCCGTTATCTTCATTGTTACCGGTTTGGCCTTTGTGAGAAATCTGGCTGCCGTTATGGGTTTCACCGTAGTTACGGGTTTCGCCGGCGGTATCGGCCGACTCCGTTTCGTCATCCAGGCTTATACCGGAGCCGTCCTCGCCATCAATGCCAAGGTCCACACCGGCATCAAGGCCGTCGTCCAGCCCCCCGCCGCTAAGCCCTACGTCAAACCCGGCATCCAGGCCGGCATCTGCGGCAGTGCCCACAAGCGGAGTTTCGACCTCGGCAGCAAGGCTTGCGCCTGCGTCCAGACTAACATCCAGCCCACTGTCATCTAAACCAAGGTCAAAACCGGTATCCACTCCGGCATCCACTCCGAGTCCGGAAGCAAGCGGCAAGGCAGCTTGAAGTCCAACATCGGCGCTTGCGCCAATGCTGGCGTTAAAACCGTCATCACTTACACTGGCCCCGGCCTCCAGGCCGGTACTTAGGTTTGTATTAGGCAATCTCGATTCCAATATGGGAAGTCCAGCTACGTTTGCATCCAGACCGGCGCAGGCGTCCAGCAGAGAGGATGAGTCACTGTCTACGGCCGTCAAACCAACAGAAAGACCAGCACCCCCGGAATCCTGGCCGCCCGGTAAGCTGGTCTGTACATCTGTTTCAACATCCAGGATGGACGGGCCGCCAACGCCCAGCCCCACTGAAGCATCAGTATCCAAAAGAGAGAGAGCATCTCCCGTGTCGACATTCGCTGTGACTCCAAGAAGGCTGTCCTCTTCAGCCAAATCAACACCGATGTTCACAAGATTAGCAAGGCCCAGCTCCAGTGATAAAGCTTCGGCCGGATGCGCCTGACCCGTGACCAGGAAAAAAAACAAAGCAATAGCTAGCACCAGCAGCCGCTGTCTGCTTGTACCCAACCTTCTTTCCCGGCTTCTCCAAGCCATTACAGGCATCCTATTCCGGCCACCTTTTCGTTTACTCTACTTTTCCATGGTAGTTAAGTCAAGCTTTGTAAGAAAAAGTACTGCATACCTTTCGACTTGTTTCGACACCCAACAAAAGCAATATTTTTGCTCCGAGAGAAACACTTCACGGCGAGCATTTGGCGCAAATGGAGCGGAAGAGCGTGGTGCTCAGGTAGCGGTCGCCGCGGTCAGGCAGAATGACGACAACTGTACCGGCGCTCATCTGCCGCGCCGCCTTGATAGCCCCGGCCACCGCCGCGCCGCTGGACATGCCGACGAAAACCCCCTCGCGCGTGGCCAGCAGCCTGGTCATTGCAAAGGCCTCGTCATCTTCGACGATGATTTTTTCGTCGAGCAGGGCGGGGTCGTAAATCGCCGGCACGATGGCCTCCTCCATGTTCTTCAGGCCCTGGATGGCGTGGCCCTTCACGGGTTCCACGCCCACGATCCTGACCTGCGGTTTTTGCTCTTTCAGGTACCTGGCGACGCCCATCAGCGTCCCCGTCGTGCCCATGCCAGCCACAAAGACATCGATCTCCCCGCCGGTCTGGGCGAAGATTTCCGGACCGGTCGTCTCGTAATGGGCCAGAATGTTATTCTCGTTGACAAACTGGTTGGGCATGTAATACCTGTCCGGCTCGGCGCCGATGATTTCGTGCGCCTTGCGGATGGCGCCGTCCGTCCCCTCTTTCGCGGGCGTAAGCACGACCTCGGCTCCGAAGGCCTCCAGGATGCGCGACCGCTCCATGCTCACGCACCCGGGCATGACGAGTCTTACGGGGTATCCCTTGGCCGCCCCGATCATGGCCAAGGCGATGCCGGTATTCCCCGAGGTCGCCTCAAGGATCGTCTTCCCGGGAAGGAGTTCCCCCGCTTCCTCGGCCTTTTGCACCATGTAGTAAGCCGGGCGGTCCTTGACCGAGCCTCCGGGGTTGCATCCCTCCAGCTTGCCGAGGATTTTAACTCCGGGGTCCGGGCTTAGTTTTTGCAAGGCGATGAGCGGTGTATTGCCGATAGCGGACAGGATATCCACGCCGGGACACCTCCAATTTGCCTGACAACTTTGCTTGACAGCGTGTTGCCTGATTTCCGGGTAATTCGGCGCCGGGGACGGCCGATTCCTCGTGGGATTTGCATAAAACCATTATAATCGTCCCGTTGCAGAAAAACAGCCGGGGAACGGTTGAAAAATACATAAGTCGGATTTTGCCGGGCAGTTATAAATCTATCGACGTCACGATGACGCATATTAAGGAGGTGGAAAAAGTTGGCCAAGAAGAACGTCAACGAACAGATGGTGCAAGCGGCGGTAAGCACCGTCCCCGCCAGGGGTAAACAGCCGGTGCAGCGGACGATGGCCAGGGCCTCCACCGCAGCGCAGGCCGGGATGGAGGTTTCCGAAAGCCTTGCTCCGGACGACAAAGGCGGTTGCAGCTAAACGAGACTCGTGTTTACCACCGGCCCCGGAGGCCGTACCCTTATCGGGTGCGGCCTTGTGTTATCTTTATCGGTCTTTATCAGCCAATGGAAGACTATTGACTTTTCGGCCATTGGCTCTTTAAGTAGTAAAAATGGCTTGGTAAGCCGTGGATGGCCACGAAAAGGTCGGGTTTTCTTAATTGAGTTTTAATTGAATATCGAATTGAATATCGAGAGGAGATGAGAAATGCTGAGGTTAGCTTAGCTTTAGTCGAGTTGAGTCTCGCTAGTTGGCTGTTAACCGTCAGGTTTCTTAATCCTGGCGGTTTTTGTTTTCCTCCAAGCTAAAACATTAAATGACGGAGGTTAGACGATGAACTTCATGTTCAGCATTCCGAGCACCGTTTTCTTCGGCAGCGGTGCGGCAAAATCAGCAGGCGAAAAAGCCCGGGCTATGGGAGCTAAAAAAGTTTTTCTGGTCTGCGACAAGGGGGTGCGCGCCGCCGGCCTGGTCGACGGCGTCCTCGCCGGCCTGCAGGAGGCCCCGGCCGAGGTGCTTGTTTTTGACGAGGTCGAGCCCAATCCCCTGGATACCACCATCGAGCGGGCGGCGGGCCTGGCCCGGGAATTCGGGCCCGACATCATCGTGGCCGTGGGCGGCGGAAGCTCCATGGACGCGGGTAAAGCCGTCAACATCCTGCTGACCAACCCTTCCCCCATCAACCAGTACGCGGGACTGGGAATGGTCAAGAACCCGACCAAGACCTTGATCTGCGTGCCTACGACCGCCGGAACGGCCAGCGAGGTCACCGACTTCACCATCATCACCGACACCAAGACAGTCAAGAAAATGGTCATCGGCGGCCCGTTCGTCGGCCCGACCATCGCCCTCGTCGACCCGGAGATGACCGTCAACCTGCCCCCGGCGATTACTGCTTCTACCGGGCTCGACGCCCTGACCCACGCCATCGAGGCTTACGTCTCAACCAACGCCATGATCCCCACCGACTGCATGGCCCTGAAAGCCATCGAGCTCATCAGCGCCAACATCGTCGAGGCCACCAGGAACGGCGGCAACCTGGCGGCCAGGGAAGCGATTGATGCTCGGCAGCCTGATGGACGGGTTCGCCTTTAACAGCGCCGTCCTCGGCCTCGTCCATTCCATGGCCCACCCCTTGAGCGCGCACTGCGGGATTCCGCACGGCGTGGCCAACGCCATCGCCCTTCCCTACGTCATGGACTATAACCTCGACGCCTGTCCCGACAAGTTCGCCCGGATCGCCGGGGCGATGGGCCTGCCCGTGGCGGACCTCGACAACGCGGCGGCCGGGAAGGCGGCGGTGGAATTCGTGAAGAAGCTCTGCTCCGAGCTGAGCATCCCGGCCCTGTCGCAGCGTGCCGAAGAGCATGCTGCCCAAGCTGGCCCAGGACGCCATTGAAGAGATCAGCATCCTCTTTAACCCCAAGAAACCGACCCTCGAAGACGTTCTGCGCTTGTTCGAACTGGCCTATTAAAACCCGGCAAGGAGGAGAACAATGAAGCTTTTGCGCATTGACATGATCAATAGAGAAACCGCCTATGAGGCCGTTCCGGAGGAGTACGGACTTTTAGGCGGCAGGGGACTGATCGCCGCGCTCCTGTCCCGGGAGATCGATCCGCAGTGCGAACCCCTCGGCAGCGGCAACATCCTGGTCCTGGCCCCGGGCATCCTGACGGGGACCGCGGTCCCGTGCGCGGGAAGGCTTTCGGTAGGAGCCAAGAGCCCGCTGACCGGAACGATCAAGGAAGCTAACGTGGGGGGAACGGCCGGCGCAGCCATCGCCCGTCTCGGCCTGAAAGCCGTGATCATTGAGGGCGGCGCTGCGTGCCTTCACACCCCGGTCATCGGCCCTGATAAGGCAGAGTTCCTGCCGGCCGACGACCTCGCGGGGCTGGGCAACTACGAGGTCAACGCGCGCCTGCGCGAGCGGTTCCCCGATTGCGCGGCGATAATTTCCCATCGGCCCGGCCGGCGAGTACCGGTACGCCAACGCCACCGTGGCCGTGAGCGATATCGAGGGGCGCCCCTGCCGACACGCCGCCCGCGGGGGACTGGGCGCCGTTTTGGGCGCCAAGGGGGTGAAGGCCGTCGTTATCAGGAGCACGGCCAACCCGTCGCTGAACGTGGCGCTGCCCGATTTGCTGAAGGAAAAGAGCCAGGCGCTGGCCAAGGCTCTTGCGGCCAACCCGGTCACCGGCCAGGCTCTGCCCTGCCTGGGAACGGCCGTCCTGGTAAATATGGTCAACGCCATGGGTGCCCTCCCGACCAGGAACTTCAGCAGCGGCCGGTTCGAAGGAGCGGAGAACATCAGCGGCGAGAAGATGGCCGGGATTCAGGGCCCGCGCGGGGGCAAAGGCGGCCACCCATGCCACCCGGGCTGCGTCATCCGCTGTTCCAATATTTATAACAACGCCCAAGGCGACTACCTGACCTCCGGTCTCGAATACGAAACGCTGGGCATGCTGGGAGCCAACTGCGGGATAGACGACCTCGACACCATCGCCAGAGCTGACCGCCTGTGCGACGATTACGGCCTGGACACCATCGAGACAGAGGCCGCCATAGCGATAATGATGGAGCAGGGCCTGGCCTCTTTCGGCGACCGGGAGGCGCTGATCGGCCTGATCCACGAGGCCGGGAAAGGTTCCCTTCTCGGCCGGTTGATCGGCCAGGGCGCAGCGGTGACCGGCAGGGTTTTGGGTGCCGGGCGGATTCCCCAGGTCAAGGGCCAATCCCTGGCGTCGTACGACCCCCGGGGGCTGAAAGGCACCGGCGTTACCTACACCACGAGCCCGATGGGTGCCGACCACACGGCGGGCAACACCCTGGGCCATCCCGCGGTCAACCCGGTCGAGAAAGCGGGGCAGATAGAGGTCTCGCGCGACCTGCAGACCTTGATGGCGACGATGGACAACCTCGGGTTGTGCCTCTTCGTTTTCTTTTGCTTCGACAATCCGGAGAACCTACAGTACGTAGCCGATATCGTGCGCGCCAGGACGGGGCGCGAGGTGAGCGTGGGCGACTTGATGGCCGTCGGCGCGCAGACCCTGGCCGGCGAAAGGGCTTTCAACGCCAGAGCCGGCATCGGCGCCGCGCATGATGTCATCCCGGAATTTTTCTCTACCGAACACCTAGGCGGAGACGGCCCGGTGTTCGACTTTACGGCCGAAGAACTGCAGCGGGTATACGGCAGATAAAGGTCAGGGCCAGGCTGTTCGCCGCTTTGCGCAACACCGTGCCCGGGTACGACCACGAGAAGGGCCTCTTTCTGACCATTGAAGACGGCAAGACCATCAAGGACGTCATCGACCTGTTAGACCTGAAGGACAGGGTAGTCTTCCAGTTCCGTAACGGCAGGCAGACCCGGCCGGACGAAGTCGTTTTTGAAAACGACGTGATAGACCTCTTCCCCGCCGTCGGCGGCGGCTGACAACGGCCGATTCGATATTAAGGGGCGGCTTTTGCCGCCCCTTATTTTACGCCGTTACGGCTCGGTTCCTTGCGGGCTCTTCCCCGCCTTTCGACAGCGGTTCGCGGCATTCCCCTGCCCACAGAGCAAAAACTTGCACGATTTTGTCGTAAAAAGTATTGATTTCGTATTGTGTAGCGTTAAATGAGGTGGTAACATAGGGAAAATAATGGGTATTTTTAAAATGTTCATCCAGCAATAAAACCCGATTTAGGGCAAAACCACCGAAAGGTGGTGACGCAAAACTAAAGGGGCTAAAGCGGGATACCGCCATGTCAGCCAGTTACCGGGCCCGAGTCAGGTTTAACCCACCGTCAATCGCCCGGTGGGTATCTTTCTTAATGGCTGGGAATGTCGTTCAAGGAGTGGCAAGATGGACTGGAGACTGCTCGGCAAGTCAATGAAATGGGGTATTATCGCGTCGAGCGCGGGTCTTTTGGCAACTTACCTTGTTTCTTTCGCCGTCCCGACGCCCGCGCTGGAGTGGGCTTTGGCGGCCGTCGGCTTCACGTCTTTCTTTTCGGCGCTGCTGGCTTATGCAGCCGGGTCAAAAGGATCGCGGGCGGAGATTCGTTATCTCAGGCCCCGGTATCCGGGATTTCCTGAGTAAAGCAGGAACGTTAAAGGATCATACCTGGATTTGTCGTTAGTTCACCCTCTAGGGGGGTCGGGGGGTGTTAACCTGTACGTCTATTATTGCGTATTGGTTATCCTTTTTGTCCTCTTCCTACGGTTAAACGGCAAGGTACTAGACAGGACGGCAGCGTGGACCACAGGGCTCGGCGTGCTGGCGCTGGCTGCAGTGTTCCCCTTTCTCATCCTCGTGCTGGGGCTGTTCGGAACACTGGTTCTGTACCTTACCGCGGCGCCGCTTGTCGGGCTGAGTATCCTGGCGTACCGGCTCAAGCACCTCAACGGTCAATCCGAGGAAAGCCTTCCCCGCCCCGCGCTCCCCTCGCCACCCGCCGTCGCCGCCCTGGCCGCCGCCCCCGGCATTCCCGTTCTCAGCAAACCAGCCATCTTGAAACAGGCAAGCACGCCGTCCCGTCCGCCCATACCCCTGGGTCCGGCTGTCAGCGTTGCGGAGGACGCCGACAGCGACGGCGACAGCGCCGCGGCCCCTTCCCCGACGGCGGCGGAACCGGCCGAAGAAGCCAACGCCCACGCGGAAACGGCCAGCGACATTGCCGAAGCCTACCCCATCGCCGAAGAGGAACCACCCGATTCACTCTCGCCGCGGAACCTAGTGGACAAGGCTTTGGCCGCCGCCAGCCGGCTGGACTTCGTCGAAGCGGTAACGCTGCTGAACAGCGCCCTCAGCCAGCGCCCGGAGCCGGGGCTGCAGTGGTTCATCCTCGGGGAACTCAGCACAATCTACCAGCACCTCGGGCAGTACCGCCTGGCCGATGCGTTGATCGGCGCTTTTCTGCTCAACCCGCCAGACACCGAACACCCGCTCGTTCCCGTTCTCCGGCAAAAACAAGCTTTTTGCCGTAGCCTCGACCGCCTGCTGGCCTACCGCGGAACGCCGAACCTGGGTTACGAAGCTGTGCCGGATGAATTGCGTCGCCTGGCTTTTCTGGAAGCAACGGCCGGTTTCCGGTCTCATTAGCTAAAAAGCGAAAGGAGAAAAAACGAAATGCGCAGGAGTAGGGAGATTGTCGGTTTGCCTGTGATCAGCATTAATGAAGCGGCTGAAGTAGGCCAGGTCAAGGGACTGCTGGTCAACCCGGCGACGGGGAGCGCGGAGTTTATCGTCATCAACCGCGACGGGGGTTTCAGGGAGTGCCTGGTGGTGCGCTTCAAAGACATTGAAAGCATCGGGCCGGACGTACTGACCGTCGCCAGGGCCGAGGTTCCGGTCACCCTCTCGTCCGTTCCGGAAGCCCTCAAGGTGCTGGACCAGCAGGTCGGGTTGATCGGCACTCCGGTCATGACGCGCAAGGGGAAGATCGCAGGGGTTATCAGGGAATTCGCCGTCGACGAGGAAAGCGGCCTGATTACAGGCCTGGAAATAGCTCTACCCGGCCAGGATAAGGCTGCGGGGGTTATCCCCACCATTAACGTCGCCGCCTACGGCCGGAAGTTCGTAGTCATCAACAACGACCTGCCCGCCGCCCTGGTCCCGGGCTTCGACCACCTTGAGCCCGCGTCGCAGAACGGGCAGCCCGCCGAGGCGAAAGCGGCCGAAGCGGCCGATCCCCTGAAGTATTTTGAGGAACAACAAAAACAATACCTGTTGGGGCGTACCGTGACCAAGCAGATAGTGGCGGACGACGGCACCGTCGTTGCCGAGGCCGGCGAGGTCGTAACCAAAGAAGTTATCGACCGGGCCATCCAGCACAATAAATACATCGAGCTAACCCTGAACACCGGTGCCTAGAACCTGCATCAACTCCAGGAGCCGGCCTTTCCTGGTGCGTTTTTTGTGCCTTATTTCCCTGCTTGTCGTCGCCCAGTCTTTTTTGAGCGTTGCGGCCGCCACGGCGGTGTTGCGATGGCGCTACGATGGGGTCATCCTGAGCGGAGTGAAGGTGGCCGGGATCGACGTCGGGGGACTGGATACCCGGCAAGCCTTGGCGGCCCTAAGGGCCGGCCTGCCCCAACCAAGCCCGGACAGCAAGCTGTTGCTGGCGACCCCCGAGGGACAGATCTGGTCCATACCGTACGGGAATCTTCGCTGGACTTACGACTACGAAGGAGCGATCGCCGAAGCGCAGCAGGTCGGCAAGGAACTGAAAAACCTGAAGCAATTAGAGTCATTCTTCAGGCTCATGCTGAGCGGCGTTAACATACCCGTCAGGCCTTGTTTTGCTGAAGATAATCTGCGCGAGTTCTTGGAAGGGATCGCCCCAAGCTGTTATCTGGAGCCGAAGCCCGCCCAGCTGGCCTTCGACCAGGCCGAGATCACCATCCTGCCCGAATCGAACGGCCGGGAGCTGGACATCGAGGGAAGCATCTACCTGGTCAGGAACCTGGAGCCCCGGCAGCACCGGGTGGTCCTGGCCTTCAAGCCGATAACCCCGGAACTCACGGCGGACAAGCTGAAGACGGTCAATGCGCGGATCGGCTATTTCATTACGGCTTTCAATCCCCTCGATAAGGACCGGACCCGCAACGTCGTTCTCGCGGCGAGCCTGCTCAACAACGTCGTGGTACCGCCCGGGGATGAATTCTCCCTGAACGAACGTCTCGGGCCCAGGGTCCCCGAGCGGGGGTTCCAAAAGGCGATACTCTTGACCGCCAACGGCCTGAAGCACGACTACGGAGGGGGAGTCTGTCAGGTCGCGTCCACGCTGTACAACGCCGTCCTGGGCGCCGGCCTGCCGGTCACCCAGCGCACCCCGCACCTGCGTCCGGTCCCTTACGTTCCCCCCGGGCGCGACGCGGCGATTTACAAGGACGTTATTGATTTTCGTTTCCGCAACGATCGCGCCGAGCCGATCGTCATCCTTGCCGAGGTGCAGGACGATAAACTGCATGTCGGGATCTTCGGGCACGAAGAAAACGCAGGGAATATCGTCTATAAAACCGAGGTCGAAAGGACACTGCTTAAGGCAAAAACCATTTACCGGATCGATCCCGTCCTTACCTCCGGGAAGATACACGTAGCCGACCCGGGACGTGACGGCTACGTGATTACCACCTATGAAGTCAAGTACATCAATAACCGTATCGTTCATCGCTACCCTATCGCCCTCCAGCAGGTCAACCCCCGGCCGGCCCTCGTTTACGTGGCCGAGGCCGACCGGCCGCGCTACACGATCGACAAGTAACGTCAACAGAAAGCAGGCCGCCCGTTTGGGCGGCCTGCTTTCTGTTGGGGAAGCCATGTTTAATGAAGAGGCGTGGAATGATCCTGTTTTTGGTTTTTCCGGCGCTGGACCCGAAAAACGGCATAACCGGCCAGGAAAGTCAAAACCGTCCCGATAATCCCCGCCGCGGCCGTACCCACCGGGTGTTCGGCCAAACCGGGGAAAGTATAGTCTTCGAAGGGCGACGCGATAAGGGCGACGCCTCGCTCCAGGAAACCCTTGTCCTCGGCGACGCGTTCAAGTCCGTCCGGGGAAGGGGAAGCGAAGGGTGAGAGGAACCCCGCGACGATCAAGGAAACGGCCAGCATCACAATGACGCCGCGCTTGAGGGCCTGGTTGGCCACGGGCTTGGCTTCCTCGGCTAGACGCGGGAGTATGTCGCTGTGGGCCTTGATCAGGTAAAGGACTACGGCCGTGGTGATCAGGCCTTCGCCCAGGCCGATGATAATGTGCCAGAAGGCCATAGCCGGCAGTACCACGAGCAGCGGGATCCCCGACAGAGCGAGCTCGACGGCGCAGGCTGCGGCAGCAACAAACACCGAAAACCAGGAAGCGACAAAGACAGCGGGTACTAGGCCGAAGGGCTTCATCGCCCGGAAAACAGCGTACCCGCCCAGGGGCGCGATGATCGCCATATTCAGGACATTGGCGCCCAGGGCGGTTACGCCGCCGTCGACAAAGATGAAACACTGGATGCCGAGGATGGTGGCCATGATAAGCGCGGCGACCCACGGCCCGAAGAGGACGGCCGAGAGAACGCCCCCGATCAGGTGTCCCGAAGTCCCGCCGGGGATGGGGAAGTTAATCATCTGCGCCGCGAAGACGAAGGCCGCCATCACGCCGATAAGAGGAATCTGTCGTTCATCAAGCTCCTCTTTGGTACGCTTGAGGGCCAAGCCGATGCCCCCGGCCGACAGGGCCGCACAGGTAATCCAGGTCTTGCTGTCCAGGAAGCCGTCAGGAATATGCATCAGAACACCTCCAAAACTAAATATTTATGATTTATGCCCGGGCTAAAAACAAAAACCACGAAGGGCCGGCCTCTTAGCCGGACTTGTACCTTCGTGGTACACGTTCCGCGTCGGGGTTACCGGGTTCCGGCAGCTCCGGCTGCCGATTTTGTGGTAATTATATACTCTATCCCCCTGGATGTAAACCCCCGAATTAGACTAAACTAAACTATTGCAGTTTCATCCTGCGGATTTCCTTGAGCAGTTCTTCGCCCTCGCGGATGTGTTCCTGCAGGTGGCTGATACGCTGCATCTCGGCGCCCTGGTTCTTGAGCTCCTCCAGCTCGGCGCGGTGCGCGGCCACCGAACCCTCAACGTCCTTGTAAATCTCTACCGCCCTCTCAAAGCTGATGCCCTTACGTTGCTCTTCCTCAAAACGGTGTTTCAGACTTGGACAGCTCACGGCGCATACCTCCTCGTTAGGCAATCTTGTTACCATGCGGCGTTACCTAATATTCTGATTGTCCCTGGCAAGTTGTATACGTCGTGGTAAAACTTCGCGGTAGGATTTGGCGCGGGTAATCACCGTGCCGACACCTTTTGCCTGCTCCTTGCCAGCCACTTCCGCACCTCATCCGGCAAGAGCGGTACGGGAGGAAAGCCCTATGCTAAAGCGTGAGCCAGGTCTGCGATCAGGTCGTCCGGGTGCTCCAGCCCAATGGACAGCCGGAGGAGGTTGTCCGGAGCCATCGTTCCGGGCCCTTCGTACGAGGCCCGGTGCTCAATCAGACTGATCGGGCCGCCGAGGCTCGTCGCCCGGACAAAGAGGCGCGCCTTCGCCGCCACCGCCAGAGCCTTCTTTTTTCCGCCCTTGAGCTGGAAGGAGATGATTCCGCCGAAAAAGGCCATCTGCCGGGCCGCCACCTCGTGCCTGGGGTGGTCCTTGAGACCCGGATAGTGCACCGATTCAACTTTGGGGTGACTGCTCAGGAATGCGGCCACATGCGTGGGACCACGAACTCTGACTTGGTGTCTGAAACTTTACCTTATGAACCTGCCCCGTGTAACCGTAGAAACAGAGTTAACAAGTGGATTTCACATGCCCTTGACGCCTTGCTGAAATTGGCTCGTGAAATAGTCTGGCTGGCCACGGCCTCAACGATACCTACCTAGCGGACCAGTTTACAGATTCCTTTGGGCCGGCCCGGAGGGGATTCAGCAGGTCATTGAAAGACGTGAAAACCGGTCTGCAGATGTAACCACCCGGAAGTCCATCGGCACCTCGTTACAGCACCAGCCGTGCTCCCCAGACCACGCCGACCCCGGTCGCCAGCGCCAGCAGCAGGTTCCCGCTCCGCCAAGCGACCAGCGCCGTGGCCAGTCCCGCAACCCCTTCCGCGAACCCCCCGCTCAGGACGGCGGGAGCGACAATAGCCATAAGGACCGTTCCGGGAACATGCCGCAGCCAGGCCATCATACGCTTGGACAAGGTCACCCTGCTCATCATCCAGAGCCCGCCGGCCCGGGTGGCGTACGTTACCACGGCCATGCACGCTATCGTGAGCACAGCCTGATAATCAGTCATCATTTTGCATCGCTCCCGTCAGGCTCCCGGCCAGGCCGCCGAGCAGGATGTACCACTTGCCCGGCAGCAGCTCGGCGGCCACCGCTGCCACAACGGCGGCTACAACCCAAGGGAGAAGATCGGCCTTGCCCTTCCAAAAACCCACGAGCAAGGCGATGAACACAGCCGTGAAGGCAAAGTCCAACCCCCAGCGCGAGGGGTCCTGCAGGACATCGCCGACCATCCCCCCGGCCACGGTCGCACCCACCCAGGCCAGGAACAGGGCGATGCCGCTGCCCAGCAAGAAAGCTGCATCGCGGCACCCCCTGGCATGCTCGCCCATGGTCAGGGCCCAGGACTCGTCGACGATGAAGAACGAGGTCAGGTAAGCGGCGGCGGGACGCAGCCGTGAAAACCACGGGTACAGCACGGCGCCCATCAACAGGTGGCGGAGGTTGATGATGGCCGTGGTCAGGACGATGGTTCCGATGGGCAGCGGGCTGGCCCAGAGCCCGAGGACGGCGAACTGGCTGGCCCCGGCGAAGACGAGGCCGCTCATTAATACGGACTCCGCCAGGCTTAAACCTGCCTGCCGTGCCAAAACGCCGAAGACCAGGCCATAGGCGAAGACGCTCAAGGCAATGGGCACGCTTTTCCTGAAACCGGCCAGGGCGCCACTGAGACTGAAGGTGACAAGGTCTTTAAGTGATTGATCCTGAGAGCGTGCTGGTCTCAACATACCTCCAGCTTAAGGCATGCTGAACCGCTCAGTATTGTACGTTTTTGCTGTCTTTAAGGTATTGCCCCGGCGTGCAACCCGTGATGCGCTTGAAGTGCTTCGTGAGGTGGCTCTGGTCCGCAAAGCCGGTCCGGCAGGCGGTGTCCGCGATAGAGAAGCCCGAAGACAAAAGCTTTTTCGCGCGGGCCACGCGCACCTGATTCAGGTAGGCGTGGGGAGGAAGCCCCGTTTCGTTGCGGAATACGCGGATGAGGTGAAAAGGGCTGAGGTTTGCAGCGGCGGCGAGTTCCTTGATTGAGACATTTTCGCTGTAGCGTGTTTCCAGGTAGTCCCGCACCCGCCTTACGGCAAGCTTTTCCCGGCCTACGGGCTTTTGCACGGGACGGCTGTCGGCGTGCCTCCCGATGAGTTGGGCGAAGGCGAGGAGAAGACGCGACTCCCTCTCGATCTTGGAGGCCGGTTGTTCCAGCGCCTTGTGCAGTTCCAGGATGAGCTCGGCAAGATACCGGTCCTGTACGACCGGTTCCGGGAAGAAGGGTACGTCCGCAAAACGTCCCGCGACTTCGCCAGCGGCGTCCTGTAGCAGGGCGACGTCAGGGTAGAGCATCCGGTACGTCCAACCCTCGTCACTGCCCCTGCGGCCCGTATGCACCTCGCCCGGGTTGATGACGACGACGCTGCCGCTGACGGCGGCGTGCGTCGCGCGGCGGTACTCGAACACCTCGACTCCCCGCTCGATGACCCCGACGGCGTAGCCCTCGTGGATGTGCGGCGAGAAGGAGTGCGTAACGTAAGAGGCGCGCAGCAGTTCGAGATCGCCGAGATCCCGCGCGCGCCAGAACTTCACGTTTTCGCGCCTCGCTTTGGGGTTCAAAAATTCAGCCTCCGGGCCAGCCCTGATACGCAAGCCGTCTTATTAACCCTTTATAACCCGTTACGCGCTGGCGTTACAACCCCTAAATCTTTATGATATCGCAAGCCCTTTCGACACCGTTTCAAACTCCACTGATCGCCAACGATCGCTGACGACCCCGGCAGAGGACACAAAGGGAAAGCACTTTAAGTACTATGGTTGAACGCGCCCCGAACCCCCGGTAAGGGAGACGGCTTGCCGAGGAAATACCCTTGACCGCAGTCCACTTTCAATTCCTGCAGGATCTTCATCACGTTTTCGTTCTCCACAGACTCCGCCACGGTCTTTTTGCCAAGGGTATGCGCGACGCTGTTCATAGCATGCACCAGGGCACGGTGCGTCGGGTCCGCGTCGAGATCGCGGACGTAGGAACCGTCGATCTTAAGGTAATCGATCGGTAGAATACGCAGGTAGGAGAAGGACGAAAAGCCGACGCCGAAGTCATCGAGAGCGAAACGGCAACCCAGACCTTTCAGCCTGCGGATCCAGCGCTCGGCCAGGATCATGTCTTTTACGGCCGCCGTTTCCGTGATCTCGAAGCCGATCCGGAAGGGATTGATTCCGCAGCCGCTGATGTGATCGGTAATAAAGTCCAGCATGGTTTCATCCCCCAGGCTCACCGCGGAAAGATTAATGAAAAGATTGAGATCGGCGCGGTTTTTCATCGTCCCGAGGGCGGTTTGAACAACCCAGCGGTCGATCTGGGGCATCAGGCCGAAGCGCTCGGCGACGGGGATGAACCGGTTGGGGTAGACTAGTTTTCCATTTTCGCCCCGCAATCTCACCAGGACCTCGTAATGCATGGTTTGGCCGTCGGCCAGCCCGACCACGGGCTGGAAATCCAGCACAAAATGGTTTTCCTTTAAACCCTGCCTTATCAGCTCCAACATCTGATTGGTCTCGGAAACCCTGGCTGTGGCTTCCTCATCCGGCTGAATGAATACAACCCTGTTGCGGCCTTCCTTCGCGGCGTACATGGCGGTATCGGCATAAGAAAGAAGCTTTTGCGCGTTTAAGGTCCCGTCGATCATGGCGATACCGATACTGGTGCTCAGGTTAAAACAGGACCGGTGAATGTTGAGGTCCTCCTCTTCCACCGCCCGGCGCAGTTTCTCGGCCGCGTTTCTGGCTCCTTCAGCGTCCGTATCCTCGAGCAGCACCGCGAACTCGTCGCCGCCCAGCCTGGCCAGGAAGTCCCCCTCGCGCAGGTTGTCCTTAAAGATCCCGGCCAGCTTCATCAGCAGCTCGTCGCCGGCGGCGTGACCGAGGGTGTCGTTAACAATCTTGAAGTTGTCGAGGTCGATAAACAGGAGGGCGCTCGTCTTGTTCCGCTTGGCCCGTGCGACGGCCCGCTTCAGGTTTTCGCCGAGGGCATACCTGTTCGGGATGTTCGTCAGGGAGTCGTGGGTGGCCAGGTACTGGAGCCTCTCCTCGATCCGCTTGCGATCGGTGATGTCGCGGAAGGTCTGGATGGCGCCGACGATGTTCCCATTGCTGTCGTAGAGCGGCGACGCCGACGCCCAGAGGAAAGCGCCCTTACCCTGGAAGGCGGAGGGAACGTAGGTCTCGACGTAAAGCGTCGTGTCCTTCGCCACGATGTTCTCTTCCAGCAGGGCGGGGTCGCGGTCGGAAAAGACGGCGTCGATAAGGCTGGGGCGGGGACACCCGTAAAACGGTACCGCATAGGCGTAGTCACCCTTCCCGATGATGTCCTCCTTGGCTACCCCCGACATTTCGACCATCGCCCGGTTCCAGGCGATCACCTTCCGGTCGCAGTCGATCACAAAGGTCGGATCGGGAAGGAATTCGATAATGTCCAGGAGCTGCTGGTGCGCGGTCCGCAGGTCATCCTCTGCGCGTACCCGGTCGGTGATGTCCTCGCCGATTCTGGCCGACCCGATGATGTTCCCGTCGACGTCGCGCAAGAAGGTGTTGTTCCAGAAGATCAGCCGCCGTTGACCGCTGCGCGTTTGAATTTCTTTGGGACCGTGTATGCTGACGACGGTCTCCAGGTTCTTCTTAGCTTTTTCGCGCTTGTCCTCCGGGACGAAGATGTCAAACCAGTTCCGCCCGAGCACTTCCTCCCGCTCCCACCCGGTAAGCTTCAAGAGGAAATCGTTACAAAAGGTGATGTTGCCGTCCTTGTCCAGGATCACGGCAATGAGCTTGACTTCCTCGAGCATCTCGCGGAACCGCCGCTCGGACTCCCGCAACAGCTCGTTGGCCCTGTGCAGGTCTCCGTACTGCTGTCGCAATTCACCGCGCATTCGTTCGAAGGAACGAGCCAGGTAGCCGACTTCGTCGCGGGTTTGCACCGCTATCTCCGTGTCCAGGTCGCCGTGCGCCAAGCGGTTGGCCGCCACGACCAGCTCGTTGATCGGGCGGGTCAGGGAATTGGTCAGCCACCAGATGATGCCAATGATCACCAGCCAAATCGAGCCGAAAGTAAAGAAAACGTTCTGCACGGCGTTGCCGACCATCTTGTCGACGAAGAGCTTGTTGGCCCCCACATACCAAATGCCGATGATTTTACCGCTCTCGTCCCTGATCGGTTTGTAGGCCGTCTGGTACTTGACCCCCACCACGTTGGCCTCGCCGGAGAAGACCCGGCCCTCTTGCAGGACGACCCGGGCCACCTCGTCCGATACCTTTGTGCCCACGGCGCGCTTCCCGTCTCTTATGACATTGGTGGCCACCCGCGTATCTCCCTGAAAGATCGTGCACGTATCACCCGTCAGCCGGGCGATTTCGTCAACAATGTCGAAATTGCCGTTCATCAGGGTCTCGCCTTTGTAGAGCTGACCGTCGCGGATCGCCCAGGGGCCGGGGAAGCGGCTGTCCAGAAGAGCCTCTCCAAGCTGCAGGTCGCTTTTGGCCTTCTCCACCGCGGCCTGCTCGGCTTCATTGCGAATATGCTTCGTTGTCCCGAAGACTGTAGCGATAAGGCCGATCACGACGGCCAGAGTGATCAGAACGATAAATCGCCAGCGGATGGACCGGAATCCAAAGGATTTCAGACTTTGAGGACCGTCTTCCACCATCTCATCTCCCGGGGGGGCTTTAAGATCCACCTAAAATCCATCGGGTTACATGTATTTATCGGGTAGACAAAGACGTTTTTTGACTCTTCATTTTTTTCTTTTTGTTTAAATGCTCAAAACAAAGTTCCTGCTGCGACACCAAATTTTAGGACCTGACATCTTCAAGTATGGGCTTAGCTTTTTACCGGTCGACGGACTGCTCTTGTCAGTTGTTTTCCCATACGGAGTCAGGCTTGACGACACTTGCCCGTTACCGAAACGAAACCCCGCCTGGCTGCAGGCGGGGTTTCGTTTCGGTATACTTTCGCGCGCCGATCAACTACTGTTTGATATAGAACTCGGCGTTCACTACCGCGGTGATGGTTTTTTCAAGAGACGAGGTGTCGTTAATGCCGTAGTCCGAGACCTCCACCGAATTGATCGGCTTGATTTGAAATACCCCCATCTTGGCCGAACGGATGGGGCCGATCCTGCCGCCTCCGTGCTCGGCAATTTGTTCCGCGCGCTTCCTGGCGTTGGCGGTGGCCTCGGCCAGCATTTCAACCTTCAGCTCGTTGAGCTTGGTGTAAAAATACTGCGGCGGATTCGACTGGAAGTCGATGCCTTTGTTGATCAGCTCGCTTGCCTCCCTAGACAGGGCGGCAATCTCGTCAACCTTGGTCGATCTCACTTCCACCGACTGCCACAAGCCGTATCCCCTAACTTCGTTCGTCTCGCGGCCGTGCTGGTCAACGGCGTAGAACGTGGTCATCGAAATCGGCATAATGGTAATCTCACTCTCTTGCACACCCTTGGCCTTGAGATAATCCTTGACCTCTTTCAGGTCGTTCTGCAGCGCCGCATAGGCTTCGGACAACTGGGCCGAGCGCCTGCTGAAGCTCGCGGTCCAAACGATGAGATCCGATTTTAGCTGCTTTTCCGCCGCGCCGGTCACCGTTATCGTCGAGGTCGACCTGACCTCGACGAAGGCGTTGGTGAAGATCAGGGTACAGATAATGAAGCTGATGCCCAGGATAGCCGCCAAAACGATGATCTGGGGGACCCTGCTCCCGTCGGGTTGGTTCACCGGCTATCTACCTCCTCTCAACCAATATATTCCAATCATAACCATCATACCGCCTCTCGTCCCGGCTTGTAAATGAGGTCAGGTCTTAAAAGCATAACACGATGTCTATTAATCGTCTTGCTTCCTGCAAGAGTGGCGTCTTCACTCAATTTCACTAAGTTTGTACCCCTGCAGCTCTGGCTATGTCAGACGTCTTCAAATATCGCTTTCTCACTTATCTTTTCTTCAAGCACTCTTTATTACTTTAAGGATCGTTAGAGAATGGGGTCAAACCTTAAAAGTTTAAATTATTTAATGAGTACGACTTTCCCCTGCGTTATCCTCACCAAATCGTCGGGGGTAAGTTTAAACACGGCGTGAGGGGTACCGGCCGCCGACCAGATTTCCGGGTACTTCATCAAATCCTCATCAATAAAAGGTCGCATATCGCTTACGTGTCCCACGGGCGGAACGCCGCCGACGGCAAATCCCGTGTGCTCGAGAACGAACGCGGCGTCTGCTTTTTCGATTTTCTCCCCCACATATGCCGCAAGCTTTTTCTCATTGACACGGTTGGCGCCGCTCGCAATTACACAAACAGGCTTACCGGTGTTTTTGCCTCGGAAAATCAGCGATTTGGCTATTTGACCGACCTCACAGCCGATTGCCTCCGCTGCTTCTTTCGAAGTCCGCGTTGATTCCGCAAATTCGATGACGGTTAACTCCAGCCCGTACCGGTCTAATACGGCCTGCATCTTTTGCGCGCTCTTGCTTAGGGTGTTCATTGCGGTTATCTCCTCCTGCCGAAAGGCTTGCTTCGGTCAGCAGTCTATCGCACGGGTTTTACCTGGGTTAGGCACGGTCTTTCCACTCCGCATACGGTACAGACCGTGCCGGTTATCCTTCCTCTGCCAACTACTATCCACTTTAACCTGTCATTAGCCGTATTTCTACACTATTTAGCTGACAGGTAAAACAACATCGTTTACCTGCGCAAACCTGTATCCCGCCAGCCGCAGCGTAATCCAGTTCATCTGCCGCCTGATCTCCACAGCAGACCGGCGCAGTCAAGCATCCTGAGCCAGCCGCTCGATGAGTTCCCGGAGACGTATCATGGAACCGCACGAAGTCTCCGGGGACTTCAGGACGGTCGCAGCAGCTTTTCCATGGCCATCACATCTACAAGGCGGCCGTCAAGCTTGCCCTGGGCCCTGAAGACGCCGACTTCTCTAAAACCCCGCTTTCTGTACAATCGCTGGCCCGCTTCGTTGAACGGAAAAGTGAACAGGACAATCTTGTCAAAGCCGTTGCGCTCCGCTTCCGCCTCAAGCGCTTCCAAGAGCGCCGTTCCCACGCTGCGGCCCCGGTAATCCCGCCTGACATAGACGGAGAGGTCAGCGACCCCGGCGTAGGCTCACCGGTGAGCATAGGGGTTCAGGGCAGCCCACCCTACGACCTCGCCGGCCGTTTCGGCCACCAGGACGGCGTACCGGCTTTCCCGCGCCAGCCATGCGCCGACCTCTTCCGCGGTCTTGGGTTCGGTCTCCAGCGTGGCGATGCGGTCCTCGATGCCCTGGTTGTAAATCACGCTGATGGCTTCCGCGTCACGCGGTACGGCCCTGCGGACCCGGAAACCGGGGCCGGTCCGTGCGTTATCAGTCATCCTTACTCCTCCTTTTCGCCGGCACCCCGGCTTTCAAATGCGTTTAACAAGAACTCAGAGGCTTGGCAGCCGTTGATTTGGAGATTAACCAACGAGCCAGTTATCTTCATCCTCCATAGACGGTGCTAACGAAGAACGGATATCCGCCCATCAGAGAGTACAGCAGCCGAGCGAGGAACTAGCAGATAGCGTACTTTGGTGCATCGCCTTAGAAAGAAGCCCGATGCTTCGGACAACCTCATCCCTTTTGTCCTGAGGGATGAACTCTAGGATTTCACGGATAAACCCGGCCATCTGGACAGCGATCCGACTCTGCAGCTCCCGGCCCTTTTCCGTTAGCACCAGATTCAGGTAGCGGCGGTCCTCTTCGGAAGGCCTGCCCTCAACCAGCCCTTCTCCTGTCAGGGCCTGAACGTGGCGGCTGGTGGTGCTCTTATCCAAACCCAGTACGGCCGCCAGTTCATTTACGGTAATGCCGGGACTCTTGTTGATCTCATAGAGGATGTGACTGTGCGCCAGAGAGATCCCGCAGCACTGCGCGCCTTCCCTTTGCAGCAGGCCGAACCGCCTGACGATCATTTGAAACATCTCCCTTATGTTCTCAAGATCTCTGTTATCCAAGCGCTACACCCCCTTCGCCATAGTTGCATGATACAACTATTATTCAACACCTGCCGCCAAAATGCAAGTGCCTTTCGTCGTGGGAACTCAGGATGGACGGACGCAACCCGGGGGCCCCGGCGCCGGTTCATGCAAGCTCCCCCAATGCCGCCGGCAGGCGAATCAAGGGCAACAAGCCGGAACCATCTGCCGAACGAAGCACCTGAGTCCGGCCGTGCGTCTTGATCTTATCACTACTATATAAGAATACTTCGACCGTCCGGCAAGCGCCGGCATCGCGAAAACTACCGGATCGCCCGGCTTCTACCGGGCGCCGTTCCCTAAGGAAAAAGTTCCGTCTGTCTCCAGCTTTGAAGCATAAGGGCGGCCGTTGTGCTAGAATCTTAGTAGCCCCGGCCGCCATTCCCCTGACGGGAGGAGGCAAAAAATGCGGAAAGCGCACCGGACAAGCTGCATACGCTGCGGCACCTGCTGCCGCAAAGGCGGTCCCGTCCTGCACCACGAGGATAAGCAGATCCTTCTGCACGGATACGCTGGACACCGGCACCTAATGACGATCCGGAAGGGAGAGCTGGTATTCGACCCTGCCGTCGGCATGTTAAGACCCGCCGACCGGGAGCTCGTCAAGGTGCGGGGTAAAGGACCGGAGTGGTCCTGTTGCTTTTTTGATGAAAAAGCCTCGGTCTGCACGATTTACGAACACCGCTTCTTGGAATGCCGCCTCCTGAAATGCTGGGACACCCGCGTGCTTGAAGCCGTCATCGGCGAAAACACGATTGCGCGGACCGATATCATAAATCCCGGCGACCCGATCGTGAAGCTGATCGACAGGCACGAGCAAGAATGTCCGCATCAGGAAGTGCAGGCGCTCCTCGCCGGCCTGTCCGGGGAAGCGGACCGGCCGCGAATCCTGAGGGAGCTGGCCGAGTTCGTCGCGAAGGACGAGGCTGTACGTTCCTATGCGATATCTGAGCTGGGGCTACGCAGGGAATTTGAACTGTTCATCTTCGGCCGCCCCTTGGCTGCCGTCCTCAGGTCCCACGGCATGGCAGTCCGCCGTTCATCTTCTTCATAACTTAGCCGACTCATGAATTAGCTCATCAAGCGTTGACAGGGCCGAATATGTCTCGTTGTTACGGGTAAAATACTGGTGATGAGGCTTAACAGAAGGATGTGTACGCCATATGTCCAAAGTCATGAAATGCATGTGCGAGGAATGCCACTACAACCACAATTTCGAATGTCATGCTGACGGCATCGAGGTACGTTCCAGCGGCGATAAAAAGGTCGAAACCTCGGATGGAACCTGCTGCAATACCTTCAGGCCGAAACAGCGCGGGGGAAGAGGCGGCTGCTGCGGTTAGGGTGCTGCAGGAAAATCCTTCCTTAGTACTAGATCTTCTGTAGCATAGAACTTCGTGCTTGTACGAAGTTCTATGTCTGTTTAGCGTAAAATGTCGACGCGCCTTACTTTGTCTCCCGCATCTGCGGTAAAAATGCACAGATTTATTATTTAGCTTCTGCCCCCTTCGCGCCCTAGCGCCCCGAGTCTGGCGCCTCAAGGATAAGGTACTCTTCTATGCCACCTGTGTTTCAAAAGTTATTGCACTGAGGCTGCCGACGATAAAGCCGTACATGAAAGGCGGCGCCACTGCAACATCCCCCCAACCCGCACCTGCGGCAGCAACTACATACTCCTTCTTTATGGATTCCGATATATCTGGGAAAAGGTGATTGTGGTTAAATAGCCCCGCCCTGCATCTGCTGCACCGAATACTGACATTCGGCAATACAGAGGTCCAAATGGTGGGCAGCCTCGGTTAACTTAGTCTTGACCTGCGGGTTGGGTTCCGCCTGGGCCATGCTACGCAGCTTGCCGGCGGTTTGCTGGCAGGCCTGGATGCACTGTTGAATGTTGTTCCCAACTGCCACTGGAATATTCCTCCTTGCGTTAAGGCATCATCATCGCGCTCTCACACTGGCGGATACATAGCTCGACATGGTGAGCTCCCTGGGTCAGCATGTCCCTGATCCCGGCATTGTTGACCCCGTTGGCCGATGAACGAAGCTGGTTGGCCACCTGGGTGCAAGCCTGGATGCACTGCTGGATCTCTTGCTTGTTAGCCACCCGCATACCCTCCTTGTAGAAAAGTTTCAAACAGTCTTATTATGCCGGCGCGGATAACAAGGTATTCATCTCAGGCCGCCTGGGGACTTTCATCACCTATTTCAGTCACTGTTGGGCAATTCAATACAAGAGACCTATCAAAAGACTTTCGCTGGCATCAATAACCACTTCTTGCCGAATCAAGCGCGGCAACCCCCTTCTTGTTCAGAAGCTGCCGGCGACCGCGACCTCGGAAGGCGCGTACGCTAAGAATCACAGCCATGGTGGGCTATAATGGCCTTTCCCCTGTGGATGCTGCGGGGCCGCCGACCGGAGAGACATACGCTATGCAGCCATAGCCCGGGGAAATGATGGCGGGAGATGTTGCCGTGATTTTAGGGAATGCGCGCGGTGACCGGGACTGCGTCCACCATAAAACAATAAGCACGGTCAATACGGCAGCGGTAACCAACAGGATCCACAGCCAGCGGTTACCGGCCCGCGTGTAAACCCCGTCCTTACGGGGCTGTTGAAAAACTTCGCCTGGCTTTGTCATGCTCGCCGCCCAGTGCCCACGTATCACCCAGTACGCTCCGCGCTGGCCGGCTTCGCCTTCGGCGCCATGCTCGTTTTTGAACAGCCCCCATTTTTTCAACAGGCCCTTGCGTTCTATGGCCATGCCGGACCCCCCTAGTTTTGTTTTTCCTACCGTGCGGGATAGGGATTAAACCTCTTGAGCAGCAGCGAATTGCTTACCACCGAGACCGAACTGAACGCCATCGCCCCGGCGGCGATGATCGGGTTCAGCAGCCCCAGGGCCGCCAGGGGAATGCCCAGGGTGTTGTAGATCAACGCCCAGAACAGGTTCTGCCTGATCTTGCGGATCGTCTGGCGGCTCAAGCAGATGGCGGCCACAATCCCGCGCAGGTCTCCGCGCATGAGGACTATGTCGCCCGTTTCCACCGCGACGTCCGTTCCCGTGCCGATGGCGATGCCGACGTCGGCCGTGGCCAGCGCGGGCGCATCGTTGATGCCATCCCCGACCATGCCGACAACGGCCCCTTCGTCCCTCAGTTTCTGCACCTCACGGGCCTTGTCTTCCGGCAGGACCTCGGCAAGAACCCGGTCGATCCCGACCTGGTCGGCGATAGCCCGGGCGGTACGCCGGTTGTCGCCGGTGATCATGACAACCTGCAGGCCCATGGCCCGCAGGCGCTTGATGGCCTCGGCAGAATACTCCTTGACCGTATCGGCGATGGCTATAATACCGATGGCCCGGCCGTTTTGAGCGACAACCACGACCGTCTTCCCCTGGCCCTCAAGTTCCTCCAGCCTGTCCTTAACTTGAACCAGGTCAACCCCGCCGTCGCGCATGAGTTTGACATTCCCGATAAGAACCGCCTGGCCCTCGACGGCAGTCCTGATGCCGTAGCCGGGAATGGCTTCAAAGCTCTCCGGCTCAGGGACGGCCAGGCCCTCGTTCTCCGCCGCCTTCACGACGGCCTGGGCGAGTGGGTGCTCCGAGCGTCTTTCCGCCGCGGCGGCCAGCCGCAGGACGTGGGCCCGGCCGGTGTCGGCGAGTGGAACGATATCGGTCACCGAAGGTTCGCCTTTGGTAATCGTTCCGGTCTTGTCCAGGACGATGGTATCCAGCTGGTGGGCCTTTTCCAGGTGCTCGCCCCCCTTTATCAGGACACCGTTTTCGGCCCCTCGCCCCGTACCAACCATAATCGCCGTCGGGGTGGCCAGCCCCAGCGCACAGGGGCAGGCGATCACCAGAACGGCGGTCATATTCAGCAGCGCGGCCTGAAACTCACCGGTCGCAAAAAACCAGCCCGCGAAAGTGACAACGGCGATCACCACCACGGCCGGGACAAAGTATGAGGAGACAACATCGGCCAGGCGCTGGATCGGGGCCTTCGATCCCTGCGCTTCCTCCACGATACGGATGATTTTGGCCAGCGCGGTGTCCTTGCCGACCCTGGTAGCTTCAAAGGTAAAGCTCCCGTGGCGGTTGATGGTTGCGCCAACCACCTCGTCACCGATGTTTTTGTCCCGGGGCAAGCTTTCCCCGGTCAACATGGACTCGTCCACCGTAGAGGACCCTTCGCGGATGATCCCGTCCACGGGAATACTTTCTCCCGGGCGGACGATGATGAGGTCGCCGACGGCCACTTCCTCGACCGGAATGTCCACCTCACGGCCATCGCGCAGTACGCGGGCGGTCTTGGGGCGTAAGGCGATCAGCTTCTTAATCGCCTCGGAAGTACGCCCCTTGGCGAGCGCTTCGAGCAGGCGGCCCAGGATCACCAGGGTGATGATCACTGCCGCCGTTTCGTAGTATACGAAGCCGGTGAGAACAAAAGTATTGGCCACGCTGTACAAGTAGGCGGCCGAAGTGCCCAGCGCGATCAGCACGTCCATGTTTGCCGTGCCGTGGCGCAGGTTCAGGTAGGCCCGGCGGTAGAACTGGAAACCGGGGCCGAACTGGACGATGCTGCCGAAGACAAACTGGACGTTCTTGCTCATCAATATCCCTATGTGGGGCACCAGGCCGAGATCAGAGGCCATGACGTAGAGGAGCGGGAGGGTGGCCAGAGCCGCCAGGAAGAATAAACTGCGCTGCCGGACGATTTCGGTGGCACGTTCCTCTTTCTCGACCCTGGTGTAAGATTCTTCGGCGAGGTCCTGCACACCGTAACCGAGGTCCACGATGGCCTGCTTAATCTCCGCAGTGCTGACCGTTTCGGGCAGGAATTCGACGGCCGACCTCTCGGTGGCAAGGTTCACGACCGCATCTACGACGCCGTCCAGGGACCGCAGGCGCCTTTCCACCCGCGCCGCGCAGCTTGCGCAGGTCATACCCGTTACGGCCACTTCCAGCCGCTGCGTCTTTACTTCATAGCCCAGGTCTTTGATGCGCTCGATAATCTCACCAAAGCGGACGTGTGCGGGATTATAGACTACTGTTGCCTTTTCGGTGGCGAAGTTAACAGCTGCCTCGTGGACGCCGTCGATGTTACTGAGAATCTTACCGATGCGCGCGGCGCAACTGGCGCAGGTCATGCCCTTGATACCGATGGTAACCTTGCGCCGGTTGTCCGGAGTCTCGCCGCTTGTCTGAAAAGTAATGCTTTTAGGTTTACCCCCGGCGGTGATCTGTTCAGCCATTGCCTACGCCCCTCTTGGACCAACTTGGTTCTTTTTTCTAAATTATTGTACAGCATCCACCAGTATCGAGTGCAACCTGGGTCCTTGCCTATTTCGTGGATAGTCGTCCTCGTTTCCGGCTTAGCCATCATGTTGACTATCGCTTTTCGGGACTTCGGATCCGATACGACCTTAGCCATCGCCACCGGTATCCGCATGTCTTGCATCATGCTCGCCATTACCTGCTGCGTGTCCTGAAACTCATAATGTTGATCATGTGCTGTTACACGCCAAGGGCTTTCATCAACTAGAGATGAGTACTCCTAGCATGTACAATCCGGGCCGTTTTTATGGACAAGATAGCGATTGTCAAACTATGATAGCATCAGCAATGTTTACCCTTGGTGCTACGGAACAGGTCCATTAGTTCCACACCACGAGTAGAGGATATTTGGTTGATTTAGTTACGGCCCAGGGCCAACATGCGATCCAAAGAGGTCCTTGCTCTCGACCGGATCTCCTCGCTTACGCTGACTTCCGGCGCGAGTGTCCGTAAGCTTTCAAGGACCTTTTCCAAGGTAGTCCGCTTCATGTTGGGACAAACCGCTTTTGCCGACGCCGCCACAAAGGTTTTGCGGGGGTTTTCTTTCCTCAAGCGATAAAGGATCCCCGTTTCGGTTCCGACAATCAGAGCACTGAAATCCCGTTCCCTGGCGTATCTGATGATACCACCGGTACCTAGGACTGCATCAGCCAGAGATCTTACCTCCCGGCTGCATTCGGGATGGACGACGACGTGCGCTCCTGGATATTCGGTTCTCGACTTCAGAATGTCCTCCGGTTTGATCCTGGCGTGCGTAGGGCAAAAACCCGGCCAAAGAAGAAGTTCCTTCCCGGTTACCTCGCTGACGTAAGCCCCAAGGTGCCGGTCGGGAACAAACAGAATCTTGCGGGCCTTTGTATTTTGAACGACCTTAACAGCGTTTGCCGACGTACAGCAGGCATCCGACTCTCCCTTAACCTCGGCACTGGTGTTGACATAACAGATAACAGCCATATCAGGCTGCTCGTTTTTCATCCTGCGCAGTTCCTCGACGTCAACCATGTCCGCCATAGGGCATCCCGCGTCAATATCCGGCAGAAGGACCTTCTTCTCGGGAGAGAGAATGGCCGCTGTCTCCGCCATGAAGTGAACACCACAAAATACAAGAACCTCAGCCTTCGTTTCAGCTGCCTTAACGCTCAATTCCAATGAATCACCAACAAAGTCGGCGATATCCTGAATCTCCGGACGCTGATAGTTATGGGCCAAGATAAGGGCGTTTCTTTCCTTTCGTAATTCTAAAATCTCGTCGATCAGTTCTTTCAGAGGTTATACCTCCTTCTACTCCGAGCCCGCAGCTTCGAGGCCGCCGCGGTATTCCGGAGCAAGGCAATACGGGCATACCTGTATTAGGTCGCTGTGAACAAGAAAGACTGCTTCCCCGCAGCATTTGCATAGATCAATCCGCCCGCCATCCCCGACATCTCCGTCACCTCCCTACCTTCCTTTAGCGACCGTTAAACGGGTGAGATCACTCATCAATCACTTTCCGAACATCTGTCTCCTTATTTCTAGCGGTAAATATGACTATGACTATCAGATTACTGGAGATTATACTGGGTATGGCAGGCGCCGTCAAGGATCTGTAACTCTCCCCATTTTGTCTTGACGTTTAATGGCGGAATTAATTATAATCCAACTAACTTTATCATTTTGGTAATATTAGCCAAGTATCTCGGTCCCGTAACGGCTCAATTGCAGAGCATCCGTAGTACTTGCGAGACAAACAGGGGGGATGCCCGGAATGCTTAAACTACCCGCTACAGGAAAGATCTCACCGGATGTGTTCAATGAACTAATCTATCCGCGTCTGGGAGCCCCCGCCACAAATGTTCTTGTAGGGCCTCAGAGCGGTGTCGACACAGGGATTATCGAGATCGGCGACCGCGCGGTGTCTCTGACTACCGACCCGGTTTTTGTGGTGCCGGCTTTCGGATGGGGGAAGGCAGCCTGGTTTGCCGTGCACATTCTTGTATCGGATGCCGTAACCTGCGGGTTGAGGCCAAGCTTTCTGTCTATCGACCTCAACCTGCCGTTGGAGATCGGCGAAGATGAACTGGCCATTCTTTGGAACACCATCCACCGTGAATGCGTAAAGCTCGGCATTTCCATCATCGCCGGCCATACCGGCCGCTATGAAGGATGTCACTACCCGATGGTCGGCGGGGCAACCGTGATCGGTATCGGAGGCAAGGACGAGTACGTTACACCGAAGCTGGCGAGGGCCGGAGATCTGATTATCGTTACCAAGGGTCCGGCCATTGAGGCGGCAGGCATCCTAGGTACTGTCTTTCCCGAAATCGTAGCGGAGAAATGCGGCCGCGATTTAGAAGATGCAGCCTTGGATCTCTTCTTCAAGATGTCGGTGGTCGAGGATGCTCTCACCGCAGTATCGGTTGGAGTCCGAGACAACGGGGTCAGCGCTATGCATGATGCGACTGAATGTGGCGTTATAGGCGGTTTGTACGAACTAGCCCAAGCCGCAGGTTTGGGATTGCGGGTGGAGAAAGAACGTATCGTGGTTGAACCGGCGGCAATGGAGATCTGTGATTGTTTTGGCATCGATCCCTACGTGTCCATCAGCGAAGGCACATTGATCATCGCCTGCCGGGAACATGCGGCCCAGGCGATTGTCGATGCCTTAGCGCGCAAAGAGATCGCTTCCTCCGTGGTAGGTCAACTAACCGCGCCGGAGAAAGGGATGGTTATTATCGACAGAGGAAGGGAGGCAAGGTTAGAGCATCCCGTGGTCGATCCGTTCTGGCAGGCGTTCAATAAGGCCCGTGGGTATTAGTTGATCACACCCGTCCCCTCACAAATGAAAGATGGGTGCCAGACACCTGAATTACTAAGTTATTGGCTTTGGCGGCAGGATGCCAATCAGCGGCATTGATTGCGCCTACTCCTCGATAGCCCCGCCAAGATCGCGCAGGTATCTCCGAAACGTGTATGATGGGTCCGCCGCCCGCCTGGTCAGGTAGTCCCCAGCAAGTTCCTCGCTGTCCCGGTGGCATCCCCAGACAACCATCCCCGCCAACCCGCAAGCCATCGCTTCCAGGACCGTGATGCAGGAGCAAGGTGCCAGGCACAGGAGCAAGGTGCCACAGGAGCAAGGTGCAGGAGCAAGGTGCCCAGGAGCAAGGTGCCAGGCACAGGAGCAAGGTGCCAGGCACTTAAGTTATCACACAGGAGCAACGAGCAAGGTGCCAGGCACTTAAGTTATCAAGTTTTGCTTAAGTTTGGAAGAACCTCCTGCTATCGAGGCCGCATTGGAACAGAATTATACGCTGAAGGGAATCGGAGAGAACATCGGTCCCACTGCCAATGCCATTTTCGACTTACGGACAAGACGATAACTTAATAACTGGAGTGCCTGGCACCTCTTGCCAGAAAGAAACCCACCCGTACTAGTCGCGAGTGGGGTTTGTTGCTAATGTGATCTTTTGGAGGTAAAGCCCTGCAATCTACCCAACTTCTCCTTTCCCCGGAAGCTAAAGCCAAATGCGTCTATCCTATTTTCGGCACCCACGATGACCGGATGATAAACGCAATTCGCCCCCTGCTGCATGAGAACGGATGGGGCAAGGATTCGTACGAATTCGAGATGCTCTATGGCGTTAGGCCGTCGCTTCAAAGGCAGTTGGTTGACGAAGGGCACAACGTCAGGGTTTACCTGCCCTTCGGCACTGAATGGTGGCCTTACACCATTCGTAGAATTGGAGAGAACCCGGCAAACGTGCGCTTGGTATTACGTGCAATTCGAAACGACTGACCACCTCCCGTTACTAGTCCGGACTGACCCGGTTTGGTGGACACCCTGATACTTGGGGAAGCCTCATCAACTCATCCGCTAGTAGGATACGCCCTCCAATATCGCCTAACGTATCGGTCGTGCACCCCAACTGCTGGACCTTTTCTGCTATCGGGCGCTTGCCCTGGATAGAGTTCATTTCAGGATTGTGAACGTGAAGATGGTGTTTGAGCCGTTCAGCGGCCCCTCGACCGACTTGCGGCGCACCCTATAGTCCTCTTCAAACACTCGGGCACCAAGCGCGGAGCAAACGAGCGGAAGACGGTTCTGAAAGCCCATCGCTCTGTGCACGTCACCCGCCCGAATCACAACTTCTTTCTGGCCACGGGCACGGGCAGGCTCAACAATATGCTTCCCGCAATAGTCGCGTACCTCATTAGCGTAGCTCATCTAACCACCCCTTTGCATGCTCCGTAACGGAGTCTGAAAATCAGTGTGCTCGTTCATGAGACAGCCTCCATCTCTCTCAGCAGCTTCTCCAGCCCCTCGGCAATCTCAACTCCTGAGGTTCGCAAACGGCAATCGACCGTGGCGCTGCTTAAACTCCGTCAGCATCCGTCGTTCCACTTCCGGGACCTCTCCAAGGGCCGAGGCACGGAGATCCCTAATACCCAGAAATCCTTCAAAGGCATCCAATCCCTGGTCCTTAAGGCGCTGATGGTCAGTCACATTCTCACCCCAACTACTAGATAACTAATGACTATTTACGAAGCCCCAGCTCTTTCACGCGTTCTCGTGACCGGCGCATGATATCTTGAAAAGACCCGCCGAGGCGGTGGCTCTCTCCAGCCTGTATGTCCCGAAAAATTCGCTTTATATCTTTGCAATAGGCTTCTGCGTTGTATTGGCAGATGTACAAAAGGTCTGGGTGTCGGAGGACTCGCACGTCGGAGTGTTCCTCGATGGTCCGCCGTGCGGCCCGGTCATCGCTCAGAATATATGGGATCCCGAACTCGACGGCCAGGGCCAGTGCCTCTAGCTCGCCGGGATCCAACATAAACCTGAACGACTGCCGGGTGATCGCCATCCCTTGTCGCTGATCGGGGGTTAAACCATCCCCCTGCACGGTATCAACCACGGTAAAGAGGCCATCCTTGCCGGCTTGGTCAAGCAACGGGCGGCAAGCATGGCGTGCCAACACGTACCGGGCCTCGGAAAAAACATAGGCAGGTACATACACCCTGTCTATGGTTCGAAAAAGAAGATTTAGGTGCCCTGCGCGGCAAAGCTTGATCAGGACATCGGCGTCACTGACCGCCTTTGGTACACTGACCCTAGTAATCCGCCGCAAACTGGAAACCCATCTCCTCGGGTGTTTTCTGCCACATGCCAAGCAATTCCTTAAGCTTCTTATAGCTCAGCCTACCATCTTCGTAATTGGCATTCAACGCCTGGAGAAAGACCCTGGGGATCTGGGCTCCCGTCGGACTGATTAACTCGTCCGTGTATCCGTAACGATACACCAGGGATTTCAGCAGCGCGGCATTTTCCGGCGAGCCATACTCCCGCAATCTCTTATATTGCGGGTGAGTGATCAACCCGGCAGTGCGCAGGGCTACGGTCATGGCGGCATAGCTGACCCGGAAGGTGTGCTGCAGAACGATCACTTCGCGCGGGGTTACAACGGCATTATCACCAAACCGCTCCCGAAAGACCTTGCGGATGCCCTCCGGCGGCATTAGGAAGGCCCCGGCAAAGCAGTCCGCGGCCAGCTCCACCGGATCGCTATCAGGGAAGTCCCCGGGCGTGCAGATGTTCAGCGTCAGGCTTGCCCGATCCATGCGGTAGTGCCCAAGCTCGTGTGCAGCGGAGAAGATCTGCCTTCCCAGGGTCATCTCCGTATTGATGAAGACTACATAGTCATCCTCGTCACGGGCAATGAAGGCGGAAAGGCCCTTGGCCGTGACGGGATAACGCAGGACGATCAGTCCCTGCCGTTCCAATAGGTCAAATATATCGGCCACCGGTTCAATGCCCAGTCCAAGCTCCCGACGGTACTGAGCCGCCTGCTCACTGGCTTTCCGTTCGATGCGCTTCCGAAGAGTAGGACTAACAGCCATTCCGGTTCTTCCTCCACATACGGATCTGCCCCAGAACCTCCACCACCAACCTCTCGATTTCGGGCAGGCAGTCCTTGAGTTCTTCTCCGCCGGTCTCTGCGCCCGTGCGAAAGCGCCCGAGCATGTTTCCCTCTTCCACGTTACGAGTAAGGTAATCAGTGGACGTCCCCAACCGGTCAGCGATCCGCCGCAATTCCAAACTGCTCAAGGCCTTTTTCCCGGCCTCAATTTTGGTAACCACGGGCCTAGAGACGTCAATAGCCCGCGCTAGTTCATCCTGAGTCAAGCCATGCTGTTCCCGTAACGCACGAATTCTCTCACCGATCTCAGCATAAGTCGGTGGCCTGAACATCTTCTCCATCCCTCCTCTATGACTGATGTTACTATACGTTACATCAATATGCAATACTCCCGTTTGGTGTTCATATATGTTACCCCTGCGGCAGTAGCGTTATTCACAAGACACGACAAAGCCCCGGGAGTACCCGGGGCCGGAAAGGTGAACAGCTTACCATGTGTGGATTGACAATAATGTTTGCGACACCGTGCCATAACCCAGACCGAAGATGGTTTGCGCCAATCAGTCAAAGACATAGCTTGCTGGCCGGGTGGGTCAATTCCCAACCGGCGCCAGTGGGTCAAAAGTAAGTCGGCGTTGACATCGACAACGGCGTTGTTTAATGTGTCTCCTACGGAGCCCATTGAGCCTACGATGCCGCCTCCTGGAGGCGCCGGGTAAAGGCAAGTGAGGTGTACTGGCTACCGTGGTCACAGTGGTGGATCAGTTCCGACGACGGGCGATGGTTTCAAACACCATATTGACCGCACCGACCACCAAGTCGGCCACTGCTTTTTAAGATTTACCGCTCCTCCCAGAGGATGCGGTTCTTCCTTCGCACCCGCTGTAATTCTTCCCGCTCGACCGTCGTCAAACCTTGGCGTTCACCTTTGTCGCTCTCATACAGATCCCGGGCCATTTCCACCATCCTTTTGCCGCTCTCACGCACCAGGCGGACGGCTTCCGCCCGAAATTCCGGTAGGTACGGTGATCTTGTCCTCGGCACGGTGATTCTCTCCTTTCAGGGACTTACCCCAAGTATCAGGGGTTTCCACCAAACCGGGTCAAGTGCAAACACTTAATACCTTGAGTACCTGGCACGGACTTCTTCAATCATCTAGGTGAGGCGGGCGATATCAGCAGCTCGGTCAGTTCCAAAGGCCGTTAAAGCTCCAAGGGATGGAGTGAAATAAGGACCAAAGGAACGTTCGCCGGGGCGAAACCCTCTCTCCACGAGAGTGGTAAGTACAGTCTCGGCAGTCTCAAAGACTCGCTCAACTTCGCTGACTCTTAACGCTGGGGCTACCTCACCCAGCATTAGCCATTGTCTTCGTAACTCAACTAGGTAGTGAAAAAACGGTAATGGCTCCCGCCACATCACCGCTGCGGGATTATTACTCCTTAACAACGCGCGGCAGTACTCACATTCGGGACCTAAAAACTCCCTGAGCCGTCTCCTAAAAGCTAATGCTAATTGCTGAGGCCTGTATTCGCTCAAAGTATTAGCATCGTAGTACCATATACCTCGCTGCTGCTGACCTCCATCGGGTTTTTCAAAGAGCTGGGGATCAAAGGCACGTACGTTGCGGAAGTTTCCAGAGGCCAGTCCGGTGACTCCAGCTGCGGCATACAAGAGACATTGTTGGTTTGAGTACCCCAGGATGATATCCTTTCCAGCCAAAGCAATACTGAGAAACCCATCCAAAAGATTGTATATATACTCCTCACTGTTTACCATAAACCGACCGTTGGGATGATAGAGTACCACGTATACTCCGTTCACGGGATATGCTACAAGTTCGTCTAGAAGAGTGTTAAACCCATCAGTATTGAGTACCACATCTGGGCCGATTGCCAAAGTACTATAGACCGGTAGACCTGCCCTCATTTCATAAGCTGTTTGTGCAAAAATGGCTTGAAGTTCAAGCCATCCTTCCGTTAGGGTATTAGTATAACGTCCGGGCGCAATTATGGCGTCCACATTTAGTGTTCCGACCTGGTACTCCACTACTCTTCTGCAGAGTTCTTGAGCATCATCGGTTCTAAAAGTTTGAGTATTAAAGGTTACCCTGGGCCAATAGGGGTATTGGACAATATTCCCATGCAATGTCCGAGGTTGATAGAACTGAGGGTCAAAGAGCACAAAAGCATCAAGCTCGTGCAGTTCCTCTGCGTGCCGTACCATTTGCTGGGGAGTACAGGGTCGTGGCGACAGGATTACGCCTGTTTCCGGGAAAGAACTAACGAACTCGCGGTTTAGACTCATCATACCATATCCTTGCTGCAAGTAAAACCTCATCTTTAAGCATCCCATCTCAAACATCTAAGGATTTCATCTACTCCATTAGGCCGACGATGAACCGGTTTACTAAGGCAACGTGATACGACTTCACTAAGTGCCGGATCAACGCCTGGAAAAACGGCAGTAAGATCAGGTGGTTTAAACCTGAGCGTTCTTTCGATGGCTTCTTGTGGGGTGGAACACCCAGAAGTAAAAGGGTTGTTACCGGTAATACATTCGTACATTAATAGGCCCCACCCATGCAGGTCTGTTCGACTAGAGATTGCCCGCTTTCGATTCAAGATTTGTTCAGGTGCCCCGTATCCTGGGGTCAGAGGGCCGAATGGGGCGAAATCTGCTGTTAATGAATCAAGTAGAAGATGCCGTGCAATGCCGAAGTCAAGGAGTACTACCCTGCCACTTTCGCACATCATTACGTTGTCAGGTTTAATATCCCTGTGGACTAAACCCTGTTGCTCAACAATCTGCAACGCCCTTAACAAGTTTCTCCCTATATATTCAGCTTCCAAAAGATCAAGAGAGCCCTTCCGAATCAGTATCTGACGTATGGACTCGCCGTTTAAGAATTCTTCAAGAATATAGACTACCTTCTGTCCCTCAATTTGGCACTCACCATACTTATAGGTTACGGCGAAATATGGACCCGAAAGCCTAGAAGCAGCCAAGATTTCCCTCAGTGTTCTTTCAGTGTTACCCGGTCTAACAAGCTTTAAGGCCACGTCTCCGTGCCCAATCGAATGGGCCTTATAGACCTGCTTCTGACCTCCTGAGCCTATTACCCTAGTAACTGTGACTCCGGGTAAAGCTTCTTGAATCGCTTCTATCTGGGGATTGAAGTTCAAGTGGTTCATAGTAGCCCCCCACTAGTTCCTCATTTATGGTCCAGACAATAGGGCAGTTTCGAACCCCTTTCTCTATGGCACGTAAAGGGTATTTGATACAGTCATTCCTACAAATAACCGACAGGCCCACACCGTACTGACGGCACTCATTCGCTATCTCATCCTGTCTTAGGGTCTGAGGCATAAGGACATAAGAGTCTCCGGTAAACCACAGATGACGGTAAGCCTGGTCTAGAGCCACTCGCCAGTTCTTGAGTTTTGCCTCAAATACCCATATCCGCCTGACAACCAGCAACTCCGTCCTTGTCCGTGCTTTAACACAAGGTCCTCTAAACTGCACAAGTCCCCTGGCATCCAGGTCACCGATTATCCTCTTCAAGTGGCTCTTGCTAACGTTCAAAAACTGTCCAAGGGTTTCTGGGCGAACCCACGGTTTTCCCGATAGGTACGTCATTCCGTGTGCCAATTCTTTCGGAAACTTGTCTGGCTTGGTCCCTATCTCCGATCGCCTTCTATCTAGGGACTTCTCGTCATACTCGATAACAACTACGTCGGGCCGTCCGTAATTCGTTACAAACTCCCTTCTAAGTACAAACGAAGAAGTAGACTGTGGCTTGAACAGCTCAATAAAAGTCTCGATTAACGAATCTTCGGACTGCCAGTACACCTTAACCCACTCCCAACTAAGGGTATAGTTCTTGCTTCCATGATATGGTATGAAGAGTAATGCTACTACGGCCGGTTTCTGGCAATAATAGTCTAATTAGAACAAATAGTAGTTACCGTGTTCAAGCCGTTCGACTCGCTTCTTGCTGCAGTGCACGGTTGTGGAGCAGGTCCTCGCCCTAAGCCTGGAGCATCCTAAAACACTGAACGTCCGCACCGTAGCTATTGTAATATGGGCTGGTGCCCCATCCAAACTATCACTCAGTATCTGGCACAGAGCCCCTAGCTGTCTAGGGAGAAGCTTAATGGCACAAGATAAAGCCTCTCCCCCTAGATTCAAAACCTATCTTTCATGCCCCTCTTTTCATGCAGAATGATGTCGTAATCTGTCGAACGCCCATGAGGCAGGACAACCGCTACGCTAACGCAGCGGTTGAGACGATCTTTCTCTCTTTTCGGACATATTAAAACATGTTCCTTCACATGGTCAAGCATCATAGGATAAGCGAAGCCACCCCGTGGCTCGCGTGATGTAGCAGCCCAGGGAGGTCTCGATCGAGCTTCAGTCCGGGTTTTTGGAGCTATGTTGTCTACCCTACTCCACGGTCACGCTCTTCGCCAAATTCCGGGGTTTGTCAACTTCGCAGCCGCGGGCGACGGCAGCATAGTAAGCAAAGAGCTGCAGCGGGACCACGGCTAGGACGGGGGCGACGAGCGGATGGGTCTGCGGCAGGCAGATGACCTCGTCGGCCACTTCCCGGATTTCGCAGTGGTCGTTGAGGGCCACGGCGATGACGTCGGCGCCCCGGGCCTTGACTTCCTTAATGTTACTCACGGTCTTATCGTAGAGTTCGGGCTGGGTCGCCAGGGCGAACACCGGAACGCCCGGTACAACCAGGGCCAGGGTGCCGTGCTTCAGCTCCCCGGCGGCGTAGGCCTCGGCGTGGATGTAGGAGATTTCCTTAAGCTTGAGGCTCCCCTCCATCGCGACGGCGTAGTCCAGGCCGCGCCCGATGAAGAAGACGTCCTCGCGGTCGGCGTACCGGCGCGCCAGTTGAGCAATGCACTCGGTGTTTTCAAGCGTCTGCGCAATCTGCTCAGGCAGATTGCCGAGTCCCCACAGGATGGCCTGCTGGTCGCCTTTCGCCAGCGTGCCGCGCGCTTCTCCCAGCCAAAGGGCCAAGAGGTAAAAAGCGGTAAGCTGGGTGACGTAAGCCTTGGTCGAGGCGACGGCGATCTCCGGCCCGGCCCAGGTGTAGATGACGTCGTCGGCCTCGCGGGCGATCGAACTTCCCACCACGTTCGTGATGGCGATAACGTGGGCTCCGCGGCTCTTGGCCTCGCGCAGCGCGGCCCTGGTATCGGCCGTCTCACCCGACTGGCTGACCAAAATGACCAGGTCGTTTCCGCCGATAATCGGCTCGCGGTAGCGGAACTCGGAAGCGATGTCGGCTTCCACCGGAATCCGGACGAGCTTCTCGATGACGTACTTGCCGACGACGCCGGCGTGATAGGCGGTACCGCAGGCGACAACGAAGATCTTGTTGAGATTGCGGACATAGTCGGCCTCCAGCGAAAGCTCATCGAAGACGACGCGGCGGCCGTCGGGGGAGATGCGCCCGCGCAGGGTTTCCCGGACGGCCTTGGGCTGCTCGCAGATCTCCTTGATCATGAAGTGGTCGTAGCCGCCCTTTTCGGCCTGTTCGGCCTCCCAGTTGACGTGGAAGACGTCTTTGGCGATCGACCTGCCGTTAAAGTCGAAGATGTTGACCCTGGAGTCGGTGACCTCGGCCATTTGGCCGTCGTCGAGCAGGTAGACCTTGCGGGTATAGGGCAGGATGGCCGGGATGTCGGAGGCGATGAAATTCTCGCCCTCGCCCAGGCCGATGACCAGCGGGCTGTCCTGGCGCACGGCGATCAGCCGGCCGGGCTCGTTGAGGGCGATGGCCAGGAAGGCGAAGCTGCCGTGCAGGCGGCTGACGGCGCGCTTCACGGCCTCGTAGAGGTCGCCGTCGAAGTTGTAGTAATGCTCGATGAGGTGCGGCAGGACCTCGGTGTCGGTTTCGGAGCGAAACATGTGCCCCTCGGCCTTCAGCCACTGCCGGAGGCTCGAGTAGTTCTCGATAATCCCGTTATGCACGCAGGCAAAGCGGCCGGTGCAGTCGATGTGGGGGTGAGCGTTGAGGTCGGTGGGGGCGCCGTGCGTGGCCCAGCGGGTGTGCCCGATGCCGCTTTTCCCGTTAAAAGACTGTCCGTTGATGGTGTTCACCAGGACCTCGAGTTCCCCGGCTTTCTTCTTTAAGTAAAGAGCGTTCTCCTCAAAAACAGCGATACCGGCGGAGTCGTAACCGCGGTACTCCAAACGGCGCAAGCCTTCAAGGAGCACCGGTACGGCGGTTTGGTAACCTGTATAGCCAACGATCCCACACATGTCGTCATCAATCCCTTTCGAAAGGTTTAGGTCAGACTCCTACAAGAATAGTGAAGTACACAAGAATAATGTAGCTAAAGGCAAAAAAATGCTGTGCCGAAGCACAGCATGCCGCATTTATTAGGTAATATCTCTTAGCCTGTCAAAGGCATAAAGAGACAAACACCCTTTTTGTGCTTTTCCGTCTGTCACCGGGCACCTTTGTCCCGGCGGTTGCCCGCCGGATTTGTAGTGTCGCTAACGGCCGTGACCAGCCGGGAGGCATCCGCCGAATCCTTCGATAAACCTCCCCCTCGTCACCCGGCACTCAACCTCCAGTACCGGATTCGAACTACGAAATCTCTGGTACCGGGGGCAAAACCCTTTCTTAACTTGGGAAACCAAGCATCGGGTTGAGTGCTGGGTCTGGCGCTTCCTATTCAATTCAGTCGTTGGTCGTCCGTCGTCTGTCGTCGGACTCGATGGAATTCGTTCAGCGAATTCCTCACCTTCCAATTCAGTCGTCAGTCGCCGGGTGAACCACCTCCTATAAGAAGTTAATTATGGCCTCCACGGCTTTATTCAGGTTGATCACTCCATGAAACTAATTACCAAATAGTTGGACCAAAAGCAAGTATTTGTCACCGCTCGATCTCCCGGATTACTTTAACCAGCTCGTTGACGACCTGCATTAAAACATCCCGGTTCCTGCCCTCAACCATGACGCGGATCAGGGGTTCGGTGCCGGACGGCCTTACCAGGATCCGTCCCTGCCCGGCCAGCCGCGCTTCCTGTTCTTGGATGGCCGCCTCCAGCCGGGGATCATTCATTATCGTCTCTTTTTCGCGGACTCGGATGTTTTCCAAAATCTGCGGCAGGCGCTCCATCCAGCCGGCCAAACTCCCCAGGGATTGGCCCGTGCCGGTGACCGCGTTCAGTAGCTGCATCGAGGTAAGGATACCGTCGCCGGTGGTGTTGTGATCAAGGAAGATGATGTGTCCGGACTGCTCCCCGCCCATGTTGGTCCCCGTCCGAAGCAGCTCTTCGAGAACGTAACGGTCCCCCACCTTGGTCTGCAGGACCTTGATGCCGGCATCCTGCAAAGCCAGGTGCAGGCCGAGATTGCTCATCACGGTGGCCACCAGGGTATCGCCGGCCAGGCGGCCCTGTTCCTTCAGACGCTTCGCGCAGATGACCATGATCTGGTCGCCGTCAACGATATTGCCCTGCTCGTCGACAGCGATGACGCGGTCGGCATCACCGTCAAAAGCCAAGCCCAGGTCGGCCCTTTGCCTGACTACTTCCTGCTGAAGGCGGGCCGGGTTGGTAGAGCCGCACCCGACATTGATGTTCAAGCCGTCCGGTTCTACGGCAAGAGGAATGACCTCCGCGCCGAGTTCTTTGAAGATGCGGGGGCCGACGCGATAAGCCGCCCCGTTGGCGCAGTCGACGACGATGCGCAATCCCTTGAGGCTGGCGGGACCGGCCCCTTTGGCGAAGTTGATGTAAAGCCGGTCGGCGTCATTAACGTCAAAGACACGTCCCACCCGATCTCCCGTAGGCGACGACAGGCCGTTCTCGGCGACGAGGACAAACCTCTCGATCTCTTCTTCGACGGCGTCCGGCAGTTTGCAGCCGTTGGCCCCGAAAAACTTGATGCCGTTGTCCTCGTACGGGTTGTGGGATGCGGAAATGACGACGCCGCCTCCCGCGCTGAGGGCGCGGGTCAGGTAGGCGACAGCGGGGGTGGGGATGATACCGGCACGCAACACGTTGACGCCGACGGAACAGATCCCGGCAATCAGGGCGGCTTCGAGCATGTCCCCCGAAACGCGGGTGTCGCGCCCGATAACGATCGAACGGGTTTCTGTATCGTTAGTTAGCAGATACGCACCCACGCGTCCCAACTTGTAAGCAAGTTCGGGAGTGAGTTCGCGGTTGGCGACGCCGCGAACGCCGTCAGTGCCGAAAAGTTTGCCCATCTGGTGCCTATTCCCCCATCCCGATAAAAATATCACACATCATGCAGTCCTACAAGATCCTTATTTATGGTATGCAGGCGGCGGTGAAGTGTTAGGGAACAGGGGACCCCTAATGTTGGAAGGCAGGGAATCTATTTACTCGTCTTCCTCCTCGGGTTCCTCGGCCTTGACCAGGCCGTAGGCCAGGCTGTCGGTGAGCGCCTGCCAGCTCGCTTCGATGATGTTGGACGAAACCCCGACCGTCCCCCAGGAATGGCGCCCGTCACCGGTCTCGATCAAAACCCGGACGACCGCTTCGGTCCCGGCCTTTTCGTTGAGCACGCGGACCTTGTAGTCGTTGAGCTTCATCCTGTTGATCTGCGGATAGAAAGCCACCAGGGCCTTGCGCAAAGCGGCGTCCAGGGCGTTGACGGGACCGTTTCCTTCGGCCGCGGTGTGGATCACCTGGTCGCCGACGCGCAGCTTAATGGTCGCCTCCGACGAGATGTGTTTGTCTTCCCGGAGCTCGATGATCAGCCGCAAGCTCTCCAGGTTGAAGGGCTTCTTATAGCCCTGGTAGGCTTTGCGTACCAACAGTTCGAAGGAACCCTCCGCCCCCTCGAACTGAAAGCCCTGGAACTCCAGTTCTTTAAGCTCGTTCAGGAACCGGCGCGTCTCCTCGCTGTCCACGTCCCCCATTTTCAGTTCCCGGTATTTATATACTAAATTCGCGAGACCCGATAATTCTGACACTAAAACGTTCCTTTTGTTGCCCACGGCTTCGGGGGTGATGTGCTCATAGGTCTGCGGGTCTTTCAGGAGCGCGTTTACGTGCACGCCGCCCTTGTGCGCGAAGGCGCTGGCGCCTACGTAAGGTTGGCGGGGATCGGGGGTGACGTTGGCGATTTCGCTGACGAAGCGGGAGAGTTCGGTCAAGTAGACGAGATGGTCGTCGGGGATGGTGCGGATTTTTTTCTTCAGCGTCAGGTTGGGGATCAGCACGCAGAGGTCGGTGTTGCCGCAGCGCTCGCCGAAGCCGTTGACCGTCCCCTGGACCTGGACGACGCCGGCCTCTACGGCCATCAGGCTGTTGGCGACCGCCAGCCCCCCGTCGTTGTGAGCGTGGATGCCGAGCGGGACCTGCACCGCCTGCCGAACCCGCCTGACGATCGGCGGCACTTCCGAGGGCAGCACGCCGCCGTTGGTGTCGCAGAGCACGATCATCCGCGCCCCCGCCTCCTGGGCGGCGGCGAGCGTGGCCAGGGCGTACTCGGGATTGGCCTTAAAGCCGTCGAAGAAATGCTCGGCGTCGTAGAAAACTTCCAGCCCGCGCGAGCGCAGGAAGGCCACCGAATCCCGGATCATGGCCAGGTTCTCCTCCAGGGTGGTGTTCAGCGCCCGGTAGACATGGAAGTCCCAGCTCTTTCCGAACAAGGTCGCGATGCCGACACCCGACGCGACGGTGGCGGTCAGGTTGCCGTCCTGTTCGACCGGAATGCCGACCCTGCGGGTGCTGCAGAAGGCGCACAGGCGTGCGCGCCGGAACTTGTAATCGCGCATCCGCCGGAAAAACTCCACATCCTTGGGGTTGGAACCGGGCCAACCCCCCTCGATGTAGTGGACGCCGAGCTTATCCAGGCGCCGGGCGATCTTGACTTTGTCGTCAACTGAGAAGGAAATGCCCTCGCCCTGCGCGCCGTCGCGCAAAGTGGTATCGTAAATTTCTACCTGCTGCTGCACTACAGGTCCCTCCACAGAAAGGCGCTAGGATCTTGCCCGGTTTTGAAGGCTCCTTAAGTCTAGAGTCCTGTTGGTTTGCTTTCCTTAAGTTTTTCTTTGACGTAGGCGATCAGGCCGCCCTTGGCGACGATCTCCTGCATAAAGGGCGGGATCGGCTGGGCCCTGTACTCCTTGCCGGTAGTCAGGTTGTAGATCCTGCCGGTATCGGCCTCGACGGCCACCCGGTCCCCCGTCTTGATGTCGTCGCAGGCCTCCGGGCATTCCAGGATGGGGAGCCCGATGTTGAAGGCGTTGCGGTAGAAGATGCGGGCGAACGTCTTGGCGATCACGCAGGAAACCCCGGCGTGCTTAATGGCGATCGGGGCATGCTCGCGCGACGACCCGCAGCCGAAATTCTGCCCCCCGACGATGATGTCCCCGGGCACCACCTTGGACGGAAATTCCGGATCGGCGTCCTCCATGCAGTGCTCGGCCAGCTCGCGGGGATCGGAAGTGTTCAGGTAACGGGCGGGGATGATGGCGTCGGTGTCGACGTTATCCCCGAACTTCCAGGCCTTTCCTTCCAGACGCATTTACTTCACCTCTTTCGGGTGGGCGATACGCCCGAGTACGGCCGAAGCGGCGGCCACCGCGGGACCGGCCAGGTAGACCTCGCTCTCGGGGTGGCCCATCCGCCCCACGAAGTTGCGGTTGGTGGTGGCCACGGCCCGTTCGCCCTTCGCCAGGATACCCATGTGCCCGCCGAGACAAGGGCCGCAGGTCGGCGTGCTCACGGCGGCGCCCGCCTTGACGAAGGTGGCGATCAGCCCTTCCTCCATGGCCTGCAGGTAGATCTCCTGGGTGCCGGGGATGACGATGCAGCGGACTCTGTCGTGCACCCTCCGGCCCTCCAGCACCTTGGCCGCCTCGCGCAGGTCCTCAATGCGTCCGTTGGTGCAGGACCCGATGACCACCTGGTCGATCTCGACGGTGTCAGCCTCGGTGACGAAGCGGGTGTTGTCCGGGCTGTGCGGGAAGCTGACGACCGGTTCGAGCTCGCTGACGTCGTAGTTCACCGTCCGGGCGTACTTGGCGTCGCCGTCGCTGTGGTAAAACTTATACGGCCGTTTGGCGCGGTTTTGGACGTAGGCCTCGGTGGTGCGGTCCGGGGGCACGATGCCGTTTTTGGCCCCGGCCTCGATCGCCATGTTGCACATCGTGAAGCGGCCGTCCATGGACAGATTCTCGATGACCGGCCCGGTAAACTCCATGGCCTGGTAGAGGGCTCCTTCCACCCCGATGTCGCCGATGGTGTGCAGGATGAGGTCCTTGCCCCCCACCGATTCGGGAAGCTCGCCCTCGTAGACGAACCTAATCGACTCCGGGACCTTGAACCAGGTTTCGCCGAGGGCCATCGCCGCGGCGAGGTCGGTGCTGCCCACCCCGGTGGCGAAGGCGCCCAGGGCCCCGTAGGTGCAGGTGTGCGAATCGGCCCCGATAACCACGTCCCCCGGCCCCACAAGGCCCTGTTCGGGCAGGAGGCAGTGCTCGATCCCCATCCGGCCGACCTCGAAGTAATTGGTCAGACGCTGCCCGCGGGCGAAATCCCGGACCAGTTTGGCCTGCTCGGCCGACTTGATGTCCTTGTTGGGAATGAAATGATCGGGGACAAGGATCACCCTGTCGGGATCGAAGACGTGCTCCACCCCGGTCTTCTCGAACTCCTTGATAGCCAGGGGCGCGGTGATGTCGTTCCCCAAGACGGCGTCGACGGAGGCCGAAATCAGCTCCCCGGGCTCGACCCGGTCCTTCCCGGCGTGGGCGGCCAGAATTTTCTCAGTGATCGTCATACCAGCCATAGCGTTCATCAATCCTTACTCGAAAGTTACGTTAATTATCGGATACGGTCACTTAATCAGCATTGAGCGTTGAGCGTTGAGCATTTGAGCGCTCAGTGCCCAGTGCTCAGTGCGGACAGACACTCAGTGGCTGTCCTTCAGGCGTTCGTCGTAGGCAATCTTGTTCAGGACGTTGATATAGGCGCGGGCGCTCGCCTCGATGACATCGGTGCTGATGCCCCGCCCGGTAAAGACCTTTTGTTGATCGTTGGCCAGTTTGAGGGTAACGTTGGCCAGGGCGTCGGTCCCGCCGGTGACGGCGTCGATGACGTAGCTGATCAGCATATACTTTTTGCCGGTGATCTTTTCGATGGCCTTGTAAACGGCGTCGACCGGGCCGTTGCCGCAGGCCGCTTCCTGGACCAGCTCTCCCTCGACGACCAGGGCGATGACGGCGGTGGGCTTCACCGTCGTGCCGCTGAAGATGTGCAGGTACTCAAGTTCGTAAGTGGCCGGCACCTTGCGGATCTGTTCCTCGACGATGACCTCCAGGTCCTCGTCCTCGATGTTCTTCTTGGTGTCGGCCAGTTGTTTGAAGCGCACAAAGGCAGCATTCAGCTCTTCCTCGGTCAGGCTGTAACCCAGCTCGGCAAGGCGCTGCCGGAAGGCGTGCCGTCCGGAGTGCTTGCCCAGGACTAGGTTGGTGCGGGTGATCCCCACCATCGACGGGTTCATAATCTCATAAGTGGTACGCTCCTTGAGGACGCCGTCCTGGTGGATGCCCGACTCGTGCAGGAAAGCGTTCTTGCCGACCACGGCCTTGTTGAACTGCACGGGCATGCCCGTCAGCAGGCTGACCAGCTTGGAAGTGCGGTAGATTTCCTCGGTATTGATCCTCAAATCAATGCCCAGGCGGTCGCGCCGGGTGTAACAGATCATAATCAGCTCTTCCAGGGCGGCGTTCCCGGCCCGCTCGCCGATCCCGTTGATGGTCCCTTCGACCTGCCGCGCGCCGTTGATTACCGCCGCCAGGGAATTAGCCACGGCCAGCCCCAAGTCGTCGTGGCAGTGGACACTTAAGACCGCCTTTTCGATGCCGGGGGTCCCTTGCATAATCCCGGCGATGAAGGCGCCGAACTCATCCGGCGTGGCGTAGCCGACGGTGTCCGGGATGTTGATGACCGTGGCCCCGGCCTCGATCGCTGCAGCCACAACCCGGCAGAGAAACTCGAGGTCGGAACGCGAAGCGTCCTCAGCCGAGAACTCGACATCCGAAGTATAGGAACGCGCGCGCCTGACCGCCGCGGCCGCGGCCTCCAGAACCTGCTCGCGGCTCATGCGCAACTTGTGTTTAAGGTGAATGTCAGAGGTGGCGATAAAAGTATGAATACGGGGCTGGTCGGCATAGCGCAGGGCCTCCCATGCCCGGTCGATGTCGGCGAAGTTCGCCCGCGCCAGACCGGCTATGGTCACGCCGCGGATCTCGCGGGCGATGGCCTGGACAGCCTCAAAGTCGCCCGGCGAGGCGAAGGGGAATCCCGCCTCGATGACGTCGACGCCGAGATTGGCAAGCTGCCGGGCTATCTGCAGTTTTTCGTTGAGGTTCAGGCTGACGCCGGGCGACTGCTCCCCGTCACGGAGCGTGGTATCAAAAATGTACAACCTGTCAGACACGATACCTCTCCTCTTTTTCCTTATTCCTTAAGACATATAATGGAGCGCGGGCCTGAAGGCCCACGCAATCCCGGTATACCTGTTCTACTTCAAGTCCTAACGCCGAACAACCCAATGCCCCAAGGAGTATGTCGTATTTAACGACTTACTCCTTGTTGAGCCAGGGCATCATCTTTCGCAGCTCTTCCCCGACTTCTTCGATCAGGTGCTCGCGGTTGCGCTTGCGCATGGCGTTGAAGAAGGGGCGGTTGGCCTGGTTTTCCAGGATCCACTCCCTGGCGAAGGTCCCGTCCTGGATGTCGGCCAGAACGGCGCGCATCTCCTCGCGCACGTCCTCGTTGACGATCCGGGGACCGACCAGGTAATCCCCGAACTCCGCCGTGTTGCTGACGCTCTGCCGCATCTTGGTGAGGCCGCCCTCGTAAATAAGGTCGACGATGAGCTTCAGTTCGTGCAGGCACTCGAAATAGGCCATCTCGGGGGCGTACCCGGCCTCGACCAGGGTCTCAAACCCGGCCTTGATGAGCTCGGAAACGCCGCCGCATAGGACGCACTGCTCGCCGAAAAGATCGGTCTCGGTTTCCTCGGCGAAGGTTGTCTCAAAGACGCCGGCCTTGGTGCAGCCGATCCCCTTGGCGTAAGCAAGAGCCAGTTTCTTGGCCTGGCCGGTGTAGTCCTGCGCCACGGCGATCAGCCCCGGCACGCCGCGCCCCTCGAGGTACAGGCGACGGACCATGCGCCCCGGGCTCTTGGGGGCTACCATGAAGACGTCGACGTCGCGCGGCGGGACGATCTGCCCGTAATGAATGTTAAAGCCGTGCGAGAACATCAGCGCCTTGCCCTCGGTGAGATGAGGGGCGATCGACTCGGCGTACATCCGGGGCTGGACTTCGTCGGGAACGAGGACCTGAATGATGGCGGCCGCTTTGGCGGCTTCCTCGACCGGCATGACGACGAGCCCGTCTTCCTGGACGCGGTTCCAGTTGGTGCTGCCCGGCCTCAGCCCGACAACCACGTCGACGCCGCTGTTGGCGAGGTTCTGGGCCTGGGCGTGACCCTGGCTCCCGTAGCCGATAACGGCGACTTTTTTCCCCTGCAAAAGGTCGAGACTGGCGTCTTCATCGTAGTAGACACGCATTTACTCTTCATCCTCCCCATCGTGTGTAACGGTTTTACTGCCGCGCAGCAGGGCGATCTTGCCGGTCCGGACGTATTCCCGGATGCCGAACGGCCGGAGCGCCTGCTCGATGGCGTTGATTTTTCCTTCGTCGCCGGTGGCCTCGATAATCAGCGTGTTGCGCCCTATGTCGACGATGTGGGCGCGGAAAATTTCGACGATCTGCATGATTTCCCCGCGTACCGAGGCGTCGGCATTGACCTTGATCAAGATAAGCTCGCGGTCGACATGGGGCTCCTGGGTGATGTCCTCGACCTTGATCACCTCGATCAGCTTGTTGAGCTGTTTGGCGACCTGGTCAAGCACCGCCTGCTCTCCCTCGCAGACGATGGTCATGCGGGAGACGCGCGGGTTGTCGGTGCGGCTGACGGCCAGGCTGTCGATGTTGTAGCCCCGCCGGGCGAAAAGGCCCGCCACCCGGGCCAAAACCCCCGGATTATTCTCAACCAGGACGGTAAACACACTACGCATATGTAAAATGCCTCCCCCATTCGGTCGTCAGTCAACAGGCAGCGGGCAGCAGGCGAAATGGAAGTGAAATCGGGGGGCATCGGCTAGGCCGATGCATCCTTGATTTACCGACACCTGACGACGGACGACGGACAACTGATTAGCCGAGCATCTTATTGATAGCCTCACCAGGAGGCACCATCGGCATTACGTTCTCTTCCTGTTCGACGCAGAAATCCATTACCACCGGCCGGGAGGACTTAACGGCCTGCTCGATGGCCGGACGAACCTCCAGTTCCTTGGTCACCTTGATGGCCTCGGCGCCGAAAGCTTCAGCCACGCGGCAAAAATCGGGGTTTTTCAGCTCGGTATGCGAGTAGCGGCGGTTGTAGAACAGCTCCTGCCACTGCCGGACCATGCCCAGGCAGGCGTTGTTGAGGATGGCAACATTGACCGGGAGCTCGTAGTTGACCGCCGTCGTCAGTTCCTGGATGTTCATCTGGATGCTGCCGTCCCCGGCAATGTCAAAGACGATCTCGCCGGGGCAGGCCACCTGCACGCCGATGGCCGCAGGAAGACCGAATCCCATCGTCCCCAGCCCGCCGGACGAGATAAAGCTGCGCGGGCGGGTGAAGGTATAGTGCTGGGCGGTCCACATCTGGTTCTGGCCGACCTCGGTGCAGATGCGGGCCCGCTCCCCGCAGATCTCGCTGATCCGGCGGATCACGTACTGGGGCTTGAGGCCTTTGCCTTGCGCGAAAGTCAGCGGGTATTCCCGCTTCCACTCCTTGATCTTTTCGGCCCATGCCGGGTTAGGATTGGCCATCAGCCCGTCGAGCAGCTGGCGCAGGACGTACTTGACGTCCCCGGCGATGGCGATGTGGGCCGGGACGTTCTTCCCCATTTCCGCGGGGTCGATGTCGATATGGATGATGCGCGCTTCGGGTGCGAAGCTTTCGATCTTGCCGGTAACGCGGTCGTCGAAACGCACGCCGATACCGATCAGCAGGTCACACTCGTAGACCGCGTAGTTCGCGTACTTGGCCCCGTGCATGCCCAGCATCCCCAAGGAGAGCGCGTGGTCCCCCGGGAAACAGCCGAGTCCCATCAGGGTCGTGGTCACGGGGGCCATGATCGCCTCGGCCAGCTGGCGCAGTTCTTCGGACGCGCCGGCGTTGATAACGCCGCCGCCGGCGTAAATCACGGGACGGCGCGCCTGGGCGATGGCCTGAATGGCCTCGGCCACCAGGCGGGGGTTGGCCGTCAGCTTGGGATTGTAACCCGGCAGGCGCACAGGATGTTCGTAAGAATGATAGTCAAAAGTACCTGCCGATATATCGCGCGGGATATCCACCAGGACCGGGCCCGGCCGGCCCGTGCCGGCGATGAAGAAGGCTTCCTTGACGATCCTTCCCAAGTCGGCGATGTCCCGGACCAGGTAATTGTGCTTGGTGATCGGCATGGTGATCCCGGTGATGTCGGCCTCCTGGAAGGAGTCACGACCCAGGAGAGTGGTCGGCACCTGTCCGGTAAAGGCCACCATGGGCACCGAATCCATGGCGGCATTGGCAATGCCCGTCACCAGGTTCGTGGCCCCGGGTCCGGAGGTGGCCAGGCAGACGCCAACCTTGCCGCTGGCCCGTGCATAACCGTCGGCGGCATGGGCGGCCGCCTGTTCGTGCCGCACAAGAATGTGCCGGATGTCGGAATCGTAGATGGCGTCATAGATAGGCAGTACCGCGCCCCCGGGGTAGCCGAAGATGGTTTCGACACCTTGTTCCTTTAAACATTCGAGAAGAATCTGTCCTCCGGTCAACAACACTTCGTACTTCCTCCCCCAGGGCTAGTCTTGAATGATGGCTCCTCCCGCCGCCGAACCCACGACCTTGGCGTAGCGGGCGAGGTAACCGTGCTTGATCCGCGGCTCGGGAGGCCGCCACTCGGACAGCCTGCCCGCAATCTCTTCCTGTGTCAGGTCAACGTTGAGCGACCTGTTGGGAATATCTATCTCGATCATGTCGCCGTCCCGGATGACGGCGATCGGGCCCCCTTCCATGGCCTCGGGCGAAACGTGCCCGATGCTGGCCCCCCGCGTGGCCCCCGAAAAACGGCCGTCGGTGAGCAGGGCCACGTCCTTGTCGAGGCCCATCCCGGCGATGGCCGAGGTCGGCGTCAGCATTTCGCGCATCCCCGGACCGCCCTTGGGCCCTTCGTAGCGGATGACCACAACGTCTCCCGGACTGATCCCGCCGCCCATGATGGCCTCGACGGCCTCTTCCTCGGCGTTGAAAATGCGGGCCGGGCCGCGGTGCTTCAACATTTCGGGCGCCACAGCCGAAGCCTTGACGATGGCGCCGTCCGGGGCCAGATTGCCCCGCAGCACGGCCAAGCCGCCGGTGGGCGAGTGCGGGGCGTCCAAAGCCCGGATAATCTCGTTGCGCAGGATTCGGGCGTCCTTCAGATTCTCCCCGACCGTGCCGCCGGTCACCGTCAGCAGTTCCCTAACGATAAGGCCTTTCTTGGACAACTCGGCCATCACGGCCGGAATACCCCCGGCCTCGTCCAGGTCCTCCATAAAGGCCGGTCCGGCGGGGGCGAGGCGGCAGAGGTTAGGCGTGCGGGCGCTGATCCGGTTGATGACGTCGAGGTCGATCTTGACCCCGGCCTCGTGGGCGACAGCCAAAAGATGCAAAACGGTATTGGTGGAACAGCCCAGGGCCATATCGACCGTCAGGGCGTTGTAAAAAGCCTCCCGCGTCAGGATGTAGGATGGCCGTATACCCTTTTCGACGAGTTCAACCACCTGCATGCCGGCCATCTTGGCCAGGCGCCGGCGGGCCGCGCTCACCGCGGGAATGGTGCCGTTGCGCGGCAGGGCCATCCCCAGCGCTTCGGTGAGGCAGTTCATCGAGTTGGCCGTAAACATGCCGGCGCAGGAACCGCAGCCGGGGCAGGCGCGTTCTTCCAGCTCCGCCAGATCGGCCTCGGTCATCTTCCCGACCTTGACCGCGCCCACGGCCTCAAAAACGTCGGTCAGCGACACTTTCTTCCCTTTATACGTTCCCGCCAGCATCGGTCCCCCGCTGACAAAGATGCAGGGGATATCCAGGCGGGCCGCCGCCATCAGCATGCCGGGGACGATCTTGTCGCAGGCGGTGACGAAGACCAACCCGTCGAAGGCGTGCGCCCGGGCCATGACCTCGACGCTGTCGGCGATCAGTTCCCTGCTGGCCAGGGAATACTTCATTCCCTCGTGGTTCATGGCGATGCCGTCGCAGACGGCGATGCTGCCGAAGGACACGGGGGTGCCGCCCGCCATCCGGATGCCGGCCTTGACGGCCTCCGCCAGGTCCCCGAGATGCATGTGCCCGGGAACGATTTCGTTCTCAGCGTTGACCACGCCGATCAGCGGACGCTCCAGTTCGGCGTCGGTAAAGCCCAACGCCTTAAAAAGCGAGCGGTGCGGCGCCTTTTCCAGGCCCTTCAGGACCACATGACTCCTGCGCAACCTGAACACTCCCTAACAGTCGTAGCATGAGGTGCCCAGCACTCAATTAATGGAGTTAAGTTGCAGGCAAATTTAGCCTACTAGCATCTCGAAGACCGGCGGTAGCTCTAAACGTAACGGCTCTTCGAGTTGAGTGCCGGGTCAGCGATCTCTACTCGGGGAAGATTTCGGGCCCGTTTATCTTGGTCATCGCCCGAAAGTCTTCAAGCAGTTCCAGGGTTACCGGACCCGGGTTGCCGTCCCCGACAACCCGCCCGTCGATTTTGACCACGGGAATCAGCTCCGCCGCCGTTCCGGTCAGGAAGCACTCGTCGGCTACATAAAGGTCATGCCGCGTGAAAACCTGTTCCATAACCCTGATGCCTTTTATCGCCGCCAGCTCCATTACGGTGTTGCGGGTGATCCCTTCGAGAATGCCCAGGTAAGCAGGCGGGGTGATCAGAACGTTGTTTTTAACGATAAAGATGTTATCGCCCGTAGCCTCACTTACATAGCCTTCCGCATTCAGCATAATGGCCTCCAGGGTGCCGGCCAGGCTGCCCTCGATCTTGGCCATAATGTTGTTCAAATAGTTAAGGGATTTGACTCTCGGGTTTACAGCGTCCACAAGGTTGCGGCGCGTGGCCGCGGTGATCACTTCCAGACCCTTCCGGTAAAACTCTTCCGGATAGAGCTGGATAGACGCGGCGATGCATACGATAGTCGGGCGGGGGCATTTCCTGGGATCAAGCCCCAGGTCGCCCTTGCCGCGCGAGACGACGAGCCGGATATAGGCGTCGCGCAGGTTATTCCGCCGTAAGGTTTCCAGGACCACTTCCTGCATCTCGTCGATGCCGATGGGTATGGTGAGCATAATGGCCCGCGCGGACTCATAAAGCCGCACCAAGTGCTCGCGGAGCTTAAACACCCGCCCGTGGTAGGCCCGGATGCCCTCAAATACGCCGTCGCCATACAGGTAACCGTGGTCGAATACCGAAACAACCGCCTTCTCTTCCGGCACATACTCGCCGTCAAGGTAGATGATAAGCCCCATTGCCCCAATCCCTCCGTAGATAAACTATAGATAACAAAACCCCTCGCCTGACAGCCAAAAACGATTGCCAGGGACGAGGGGTCACTACCCACGCGGTACCACCCTGTTTGCCGCCACTATCAGACGGCCACCTCAAGCCCGCCAACAAGCAGGCAGTTTTGATAACGGGTCGCTAACCCGGAGAAAGCTACTGGGACGCTGTCCGCCCGTTCACTTTTCAGCTCCAGGGTGATCGCGGCTCCTGTACCCCGCACCGGTTTTCACCAACCCCGGCTCTCTGCAGCGGCCCGGTCACAAGGCCGAATATCCCCTTCACAGCCTTTGAGCTATAAATTATTGCAAGTATACCTAAGAACGGTTTGCAGTGTCAAGGATTATTCGGCACGTGGCGCAAAAATATTGCATTGGCCCTCAAGCCTGTCCATGACCGGCAAAAAACGGGTTTCCTGCCCCGCCGGCGTTCCTGTCACCTGAGCCGCAGGTATACGGTGACAAGGAAAACAATCACCCCGAAAATAAACATGGCCTGGATGGGCTTACCCCTGGGGTCGAGGCTGGCCGGGCGCCTTCTTTTAACAGGCTTAACAGACCGACGCCCGGAAAGAACCCCGTACAAAGGGGGTTTGGCTTTGGTTTTGCCCGACCCTGTCCGCTTGCGCTTCCTAAAATCCAGGTGGTAGACGTTGCCCTTCTTTTTCACACGCATATATTTTCTCCTCGACAGACAAGCATCCTGCTATTTATGCATACGAAAAGGCAGTCGACAATAGAAGAAACCGCGTTAAAACGACGGGGCAACTCACCGACAGATTATGATAAAATATAAATCGTTATGCATTAGCGGAGGGAACTGATGCAATCCCAAGTACCGGTTTTGTCGCCAAGAGAAGAATTCCGGCACGGGGTGGGCAAAGCCGTCCCCATCATGCTGGGCTACGTCGCGCTTGCCATAGCCTATGGCGTGCTGGCGCGCGAGGCCGGGCTGACGCTGTGGGAGACCATGGCTATGTCGACCTTCGTTTACGCCGGGGCCTCCCAGTTCATCGCCACAGGGATGTTCGCCGCGACCATGGACCCGTGGACGATTATCGCCACCACCTTCCTGGTTAACCTGCGGCACATCCTGATGAGCGCCTCCCTGGTCCGCTACGTTCGAAGATTGCGGTTCTTTGACCTGGCCCTCCTGGGGACGGGCATCACCGACGAAACTTTTGCCCTCAACAGCACCGAATACGCCCAGCGGCAGCGCCATCACTTCTTTATGTACGGCACCAACCTGGCCTCATACCTCGCATGGAACACCGGCTCGTTAATCGGAGCGCTGAGCGGCACGATCGTTCCCGGCCTGGACAGGCTCCCTTTGGACTTCGCCCTACCGGCAATGTTTATTTCGCTCCTCGTCGTGCAGGTCAAGGACCGTCTCCTGCTTGGCACGGCCCTGATTGCCGGCGCCCTGTCCATCACCGGTGCCATGCTCGTCGAGGGCAACTGGAATATTATCCTGGCGACCATACTGGCCGCCAGCATTGCTACGGGGTGGGAAAGATGGAAAAGATCTGGGTCATCCTAGGAATGGCCGTCGTAACCTACATTCCGCGGATGCTGCCCCTGGCCGTACTCGCCAAGGTCGGCATACCCGCGGGGTTTGTGCGCTGGCTGAGTTTCGTTCCCGTGGCCGTGCTGGCCGCCCTGCTGGCTCCCGAACTGCTCCTTGAAAACGGGCGGCCTTTCTTGACCGCGGAAAACTATGCCCTACTGGCGGCGATCCCCTGCTTTGCCGTGGCCGCCAAGACCAGGAACCTCTTGCTCACCGTCGCCGTGGGGATAGCGGCTGCCATTCTGCTGCAAGCCCTGTGAAGCTGGCGCTTCTCCTTATTAATCTCAATGCCCAACGCTCAATATGTCGAAAAGTTTGAGAAGGAACTTCCTGGAAGAGAATGGAATCTCTTCTCAGAATGATTCCAGGGAGCTGGTGAGATGCTGGACCTCGGGTTGAGATCGTTCGGCATACGGTTCTTTGACGCGGCGGACGGCGCTCTTGAAATCGACCGGTTCATCGTGCCCTCCTTTCCGGCGCAGCCCGTCTCTTTTCAAATGGTCACCAGGGTAACCGGTTTTCACGAGTCACGTACTTACAATCTCTTTTACATGCTGATCAAGCCAAACGGGGAACGCAAAGAAAGCCCGCATTTCCTGTGCGCCCCTCCCCACCCCCAGGTCCGCGAGCTGATCACTTTCTGCACCAACGTAGCCTTTGAAGAACCCGGCGTCTACCAGGTCGACCTGTGGTGCGGCCCCAGGGTCATCGACTCGGCAAAATTGCTGGTGAAGAAGCTGTAGAGATATGGTTAGGAGCAGCTTGTTTAAAACGCTGATCACCATCCTGGCGGTGCTCGCGGGATGCGCTTTCACCACGCCCGTTGCTTCAGGGACTAAGGACCAATGCCGGCAACTGGGGGACGAAGCGGAAGAGCTGCGGGCGCGATGCCGGAGCCTGGAGGCGGAAATCCAGAGACTTGAGGCCGAAAAGGAACAGCGCAACTTTGTCGACTGCCTGGCCCACAGGTTCGTTGACGCGATGGCCGGCAGGGATTTCGGGACGATGAGGCAGCTCACCTCTCGCACGGTCGCCATCGAAAAGGCCGGGCTGGTCTACACGTCGCACGGCGGGAAGGTCACCTGCCCTTACCCCGAAGGGGGCGTACACCGCCTAAGGCAGCGGGGATACGAGCTGTGCAGCGACGGGCGCTTTGTCACCTTCATGGAGTTCTACGACGACGAGGGCGGCATCGGCGTGGTCGAGATGGTCTTCGTCAAGGAAGACGGGACCTGGAAACTCAGCAGCATCGCCAACGATATCTGATAGGTGTTGGGTATTGGACAAGGGTGTGCTAAACAGTAGGCGCAACTTGCGGAACATAAAGCAAGGGACTCGGTTAATCGAGTCCCTGTCTTATTTCAAAATCCAACACCTAAAACCTAATACCCAATACCCATTCAAGTGCCGCAGATGGGGCAGGCCGGGTCACGGTCCAGCATGAACGAAGTGAAGGCCGCCGGCAGGGCCTCCCAGACCAGGAGCCTTCCGGCCAGCGGTTTCCCGAGGCCTATTATCAACTTGAGAACTTCGCCGGCCTGGATGCCGCCGACCGTGCCCACGAGGGCGTTCAGGACTCCTCGCGGATGCCGGGCCGTTTCCTCTTGCGCCACTGGGTACAGGCAGCGGAAACAGGCGGTCCGGCCCGGGATGAAGGTGGAAACCTGGCCGTGATACTCGGACACAGCCCCGTAAACCCAGGGAATGCCCTTGCGCCAACAGGCTTCGTTAAGGTCGTACCGCGTCCCCAGGTTGTCGGTACAGTCAACGGCGATCCCGTAATTCTCCAGGATTCCGGCCGCGTTGACCGCGCTGAAGCGGGTACAGTGCTCCACGGTGCGGACCTCCGGGTTCAGGTCGGCCAGCCGGCAGGCCGCCGCGACACACTTGGACCGGCCGACGTCGCCGGTGCCGTAAAGCACCTGGCGCTGCAGGTTCGACAGTTCGACCCGATCCCCGTCGACGATGCCGATCGTGCCCACCCCGGCGGCGGCCAAGTACATCAGCACGGTCGATCCCAGCCCCCCCGCGCCTACAACCAGGACCCTGGCGTTGCGCAGGGCATCCTGTCCCGCCTGGCCCCACCCCGGAAGGATGATGCTGCGCTCGTAACGAACCGAACCCATCCTCTCAGCCTCCGGCTACCGGGGGGAAAGCTCCGACGCGGTCGCCGTCACGCAGCCGCCACTTCAGGGTGGCCTGCTGGCCGTTGACCATGACGATCTTAACCTCGCTTACCGGGACACCGATCCCGGCCAGAACGTCTTCCACGGTACTCCCTTCAGGAACCTCAAGGTCCAACGGCTCCCCGCCCGCCAGGTCGGGGCGGTATTTCTGCAATGAGGCGAATACCCTCAGTTCGACGCGCACCGCGCACACCCCCCGAGGCTTAACCCGAAAGGTTAAGCCGGTAGTAGGTAACCTGTTTAGGAATACTAATTAAGTTTGCGAATTCCACCGGGGTTAATTTCGTCAGTCGTCCAGACTACTGGCATTCAGCGCTGGAGCGTTCTTACAAAAGCTAGGTTGGTTGACTGGCCGCCGCCGGCCTCATACCCCCCAATCCGGGTACCGAGTGCTGGTACGGGCGAAGCCCGCATCTGGATGCCGACAGCTGAGTGCTCAGCGTTATGCTTGGAAAGGTTTCATAACCTCGTCCAGTTCGGCGTCCGGGACGTCGAACACGGTGTTGTGCGGCGGCAGGGGCTCGGTCTTGAAGAAATCAGGCAGGCGGTCCTCGGCTTCATTAAAGCCGGCGGCCTTGTTGAAGGCCCGCTCCCAGGTCAGGATCTGCTGGCCCAGCTTAACGGCGTCATCAACAGTGAACTGCACGCCATACCTGGCCGCGATAAGATCCGCGGTCGCCACCAGCGAATCCGGGATGTCAAGAAGCGCGAAGGCCGTAAACAGACACAAGCCCGTGGCGTCCACATAGGCGGTGGCTACTTGCAGGTTGCGGGACAGTTCCACCTGGCCTTCGGGCTTCAACGGGTCGACCTTGCCGCCGACGCCAAGGATGTTAGCCGCCACCGCGTACCCCGAGGTATGGTCGGCACCCATCGTGCTGGTCGCGTAGGTCACCCCGATGCCCTTGACGGCGCGCGGGTCGTAGGCAGGGAGCCCCTGCCCCTTCACGACCGGCACCCGCCGGACGCCGTAGACCTTGCCGGCGACGGCGGCACCGGAGCCAAAAACCCGCCCCAGCGGAGTGGCGTTGCGGACGTCCTTATCCAGCAGCTCGATGGCTCCCGGACCGTCGCCGAACGCGAGTACCCCTGCTTCCATCAGCACGCCGAGGGTGACCCCCGCTTCTATTGTATCCAGGCCCACGTCGTTGCAAAGCCGGTTGAGCATGGCAATGTGGTCCAGATTGCCGATCCCGCAGTTGGCCCCCAGCGCCCAGGTGCTCTCGTATTCTACCGGCGCGCAGAGCACCTCGCCCTTCTCGTCGGGGTAAATATTCGAACACCTGATCACGCAGCCGGGGTGACAGCCGTGGCCGCACTCGCCCTTGCCGCCTCTCGCCTTGACGGCCTCGGCGATCGCCTCGCCGCCCGTCTTGGACGCCTCTTCGAAGCGCCCGGCGCTGAAGTTCCTGGTCGGCAGGCCGCCGGCCTCGTTCAGGATGTTCACCAAAACCGCGGTGCCGTACGTAGGCAAAGCCTGCCCCGTTACCGCGTGCTCCTTGAGGGCCCTGTTGAGACGCCTGACGGCGTCCTTGAATTTCTCCGTGTCCGCCGGGTTCACGCCGTAAGTCTGCTTGGTCTGGAGAACGACAGCCTTCAGCCCCTTGCTCCCCATCACCGCGCCCAGGCCGCCCCGCCCGGCATAGCGTCCGGGATGGTTTTCCCGGTCATTTGTGGACACTCCGGCCATGACCATCTTGTTTTCGCCGGCCGGGCCGATGCACATAATGCCGCAGCCTTCGCCGTACTTCGCCCACAGCCGCTCGTTCAGCTCGTAGCAGCCCAGGCCCGCCAGGTCCCCGGCGGGCTCCAGCCGGGCCTCGCCGTCGCCGATAACCAGGACGTGAAAACCCTGTTCTTGAGGCAATCCTTCGACAACCAGCGCGGCAATGCCCAGGCTGGCCATCTTCTGGCCACTGATCCCCCCGGCGTTGGACTCCTTGATGGTGCCGGTCAGAGGGGATTTGCCTCCCACCGAAAGCCGCCCGGAACTGGGAGCATAGGTTCCGGTCAGGCAACCGGGCGCAAAGACCAGTTTATTGCCTGGTCCCAGCGGGTGACAGGTTGGGTCAACCTCGTCGTAAACAATCCTTGAGGTCAGGCCCCGCCCCCCCAGCAGGGCATACTCCGGCTTAAGGTCCTCCCAGCGCACGCTCTTGTCCGCCATGTTCACACGCAAGATTCTCATCGATTCGGACGCCTCCTCTCCCTGCACAGAAGTACAGTATTTTACTACTTCTATCAAACTGCATGTCGGGTTCAAAAGGCAATTATCAGATAATGGCAAACTTGTCCTCTAATTAGCGAAGGCCTGCTCAACCTCGCGCAGGCCTTCCTAGACTCACGTATGCCCCTTTTTCACAAGTTTCAGATTCTCTCTCTGGCTTTGGCAATTGCTGACCGGACCGTTTCGGGCGCCGGGCCTCCGCGGAGACGGCGGGCGGCAAGCACGGTTTCAAGATTAACAGCCTCATAAACGTCCTCGGCAAAGACGGAAGCGAAACGGCGGTATTCTTCCAGGGCCAGGCCCTCCAGGTCCTTGCCCTCGGCCAGGCAGTAAAGAACGATACGCCCCACGATCTCGTGGGCTTCACGGAACGGGACACCGCGGCGAACGAGGTAGTCGGCCAGGTCGGTGGCGTTCGTAAATCCGCCCCGGGCGGCCTCCGCCATGCGCTCCCGGTTCACCTTCAGGGTCTTCAGCATCGGCGTGAAGACCATCAGACATTTTTTAACGGTATCGACGGCATCGAAAAGGGCTTCCTTGTCCTCCTGCATGTCCTTGTTGTAAGTCAGGGGCAGCCCTTTCATCAGCGTGAGCAGGGTCATCAGGTCGCCGTAGACACGCCCCGTCTTCCCCCGGATCAGTTCGGCCGCGTCGGGGTTCTTCTTCTGCGGCATGATGCTGCTGCCGGTGGCATAAGCGTCGTCCACCTCCACAAAGGCAAACTCCGCCGACGACCAGAGGACGATCTCCTCGCAGAAACGGCTGAGGTGCATCATGATCAGGGAAGCGGCCGCGCAGAACTCCACGGCGAAGTCCCGGTTGGAAACGGCGTCCATGCTGTTCTCCGCAATGGCGGCAAACCCCAGTTCGCGGGCCACAAACTCCCGGTCCAGGGGGAAGACCGTACCGGCCAGGGCACCGGCCCCCAGGGGCATGACGTCGGTGCGCTGGAAGCAGCCCTCCAGCCGCTCCCTGTCGCCCTGGAACATCTCAAAGTAGGCCATCAGGTGGTGGGCGAAGGTCACCGGCTGCGCCCGCTGCATGTGGGTATAGCCCGGCATGACGGTATCGACGTGGTCTTCGGCCGCGTCCAGGATCGTCTCCTGGAGTTCCCGCAGCAGTTGTTGAACGGCCCGGATCTCGTCCTTCAGGTACATCCGCACGTCGAGAGCGACCTGGTCGTTGCGGCTACGTCCGGTGTGCAGCTTCTTGCCGAGGTCGCCGATCTTCTTGACCAGTTCCCGCTCGACCAGGCTGTGGATGTCCTCCGTCTCGGAGGAAAACTCCACCCGCCCATCCTCAATGTCCTTAAGGACAGCCGCCAGTCCCTTTTCGACCATCTCCGCCTCGGCGGCGCTGAGCACCCCGATCCTCCCCAACATGCGGGAGTGGGCAACGCTCCCGGCGATGTCGTGGCGGTAGAGCCGGCGGTCAAACGAAAGGGAGGAGTGAAACTCCTCCATCAGGCGGTCGGCCCGCTTCTGAAACCTTCCGCCCCATAACTTCGACATGTTGCCAACCTCCAACAGGATACTTCTGTAGAGTGTCCTAGCGCATTCGAACTACAGATGTCTCAGGCATTAAGCATTGGCGTTGAGCGTTAGGATTCGGTTACCCGATCCTACAGCTTAGTGCTAAGTGCTTAGTGCCGACGGCAAAATGCATGCTGAAAAGCAAACAGTCTGGACTATTGACAGGTTGCTTATTCACGCAAACCGGCCTTTTTTTCCATCAGGGCGCGCATCTTCAGCGGCAGCCCGAAGAGGTTGATGAAGCCCTCGGCGTCCTTCTGGTTGTAAACCTCGTCGGCCTCGAAGGTGGCGAAATCCTTGCTGTACAGGGAATACGGCGAGGTAACGCCGGCCGGGCGCACCGAGCCCTTGTAAAGCTTCACGCGCACCGAACCGGTGACCGTCCGCTGGGTGACGTCGATAAAGGCGTCCAGGGCCTCGCGCAGCGGCGAGTACCACATGCCGTCGTAAACCAGCTCGGCGTACCGGATGGCCGCCATGTCCTTGTAATGCAGGGTGGCCCGGTCGAGGGTCAAAAGTTCCAGTTCACGGTGGGCGGCCACGAGGATGGTCCCGCCCGGGGTCTCGTAGACACCGCGCGACTTCATCCCTACCAGCCGGTTCTCCACCATGTCGACGATGCCCACGCCGTGCAGGCCCCCGATGGTGTTCAGCTTGTCGAGCAGTTCCACGGGGCCGAGCTTGTCGCCGTCCAAGGCCACCGGCACGCCCTGTTCGAAATCGATCATCAGGTAGCGCGGGTTATTCGTCGCAAGCTCCGGCGGCACGCAGAGGAGATAGACGTCGTCCGGCGCCTCGTTGGCAGGGTCTTCCAGGGCGCCCCCCTCGTGGCTCAGGTGCCAGATGTTGCGGTCCATGCTATAGGGCCGCGACTTGGTGACCGGTACCGGGATGCCCCGCGCGTTGGCGTAGTCGATGGCTTCTTCGCGTGAACGGATGTTCCACTCCCGCCAGGGGGCCACGATCTTGAGGCCGGGGTTGAGCGCCTTAACCGTAAGTTCGAAGCGCACCTGGTCGTTGCCCTTTCCCGTAGCCCCGTGCGCCACAGCAACCGCTCCCTCGGCCTCCGCCACCCGAACCAGGCACTTGGCGATGAGCGGCCGGGCGATGGATGTTCCCAACAAGTACTTGCCCTCGTAAACCGCCCCCGAGCGCAGCAGGGGAAAGCAGTAGTCGCGCACGAACTCCTCTTTGACATCCTCGACGTAAACCTTGGCGGCCCCGCTCTTTAAAGCCTTCTCCTTGATGCCGGTCAGTTCCTCGCCCTGCCCGAGGTCGGCGGCCATGGCGATGACGTCGTAGCCGTAGTTTTCCTTCAGCCAGGGGATGATGATCGAGGTGTCGAGACCTCCGGAATAAGCCAGGACGATCTTTTCCGCCATAGTCAAGCTGCTCCTTCATGTGTGAAATATAATCAGTCTAAAGTATCATGGACAACAGGGCTTTCTGCACGTGCAGCCTGTTCTCCGCCTCGTCCCAGACGACGCTGTGCGGTCCGTCCATCACCTCGTCGGTGACCTCCTCGTTGCGGTGGGCCGGGAGGCAGTGCATGAAGATGAAATCCGGGCGGGCGTGTTTAGTCAGGTCGCTGTTGACCTGGTACGGCCGGAAAACCCGCGCGCGCTCGTCGTGTTCGCCTTCCTGCCCCATAGAAGCCCAGGTGTCAGTGACGACCACGTCGGCCTCGTGCACCGCGGCCACCGGGTCATTGATCACGGTGATCGCTCCGCCATGAGCCGCGGCCAGGCTCCGGGCCGCCTCGACGATATCCTTGCGGGGGGCGAAACCGGGCGGCGTGGCCGCCGCCATCTGCATCCCGGTCAGCGCCGCCCCAAACATCAGGCTGTGGCAGACATTGTTCCCGTCCCCCACCCAGGCCAGCTTCAAACCGGCCAGCCGCCCCTTATGCTCCAAAATGGTCAGCAGGTCGGCCAGGATCTGGCAGGGGTGCTCGAGGTCGGTCAGCCCGTTGATCACCGGCACGGAGGCGTAACGGGCGAGTTCCTCCACGTCCTCCTGGGCGAAGGTGCGGATCATGATCCCGTCAACGAAGCGCGAGAGCACCCTGGCCGTGTCGGCGACGGTTTCCCCGCGCCCGAGCTGGATGTCCTGGGCGTTAAGGTAGAGGGCGTGCCCCCCCATCTGGAACATCCCGGTCTCAAACGAAACCCTCGTCCGCGTCGATGGTTTTTGAAAAATCATGGCCAGGGTTTTGCCGGCGCAGAGGCGGTGCTGCTCCCCCCGCTTCAGCCCGGCTTTAAAGTCAAGCGCCGCATCGAGAACCGCCCGGATCTCGGCGGCGGAGAAATCGCTCAGGGATATAAGGTCTCTCCCCTTAAGCCCCGTCACTGTCCAACGCCTCCCTTTCCTCGTCGAGGGCCTCGATCAGGATCTTCATCGCCGCGTCAACGTCTTCGGTGCTGACGATCAGCGGGGGGACAAAACGCAGCACGTTTTCCTTGACGCAATTGACCAGCAGGCCCTTGTTCCGGCAGCGGTCGACGATGCCCGCCCCCGGGATGTAAAGCTCGAGCGCGAGCATCAGGCCCAGCCCCCGGACCTCCTTGACAAAATGGTAACGCCCGATCAGGTCAGCCAGCCGCTTGCGGAAATAGGACCCCACGACCTCGGCGTTCTTCACGTAGTCCTCGCCGAGGAGCACGCCAAGGGAGGCTATCGCCGCCACGCAGGCCAGGGGATTGCCCCCGAAGGTCGAGGCGTGGTCGCCCGGCGAAAAGGCCCGGGCGATCTCTTCCCTGGCCAGCATCGCGCCCATGGGGAAACCGCCGGCCAGGGCCTTGGCCAGAGCCAGGATATCGGGTTCAATGCCGTAATGCTCGTAGGCGAAAAGCCGGCCCGTCCGGCCCATGCCGGTCTGCACCTCGTCGAGGATCAGCAGGGCGCCGCGTTCGTCGCACAAGTGCCGGACGCCCTGGAGGTATTCGCGCTCGGCGACGTTGACGCCGCCCTCCCCCTGCACGGGTTCCAGCAGTACGGCGCAGACGTCGTCGGTCAAGGCCTCTTCCATGGCCGTAAAATCGTTGAAGGGAACGTGCTTAAAACCGGCCGGCAAGGGCTCGTAACCCTTCTGGTATTTCGGTTGGCCTGTGGCCGTAATGGCCGCCAGCGTTCTCCCGTGAAAAGACTGCAAGGCCGTGATGATCTGGGACTTATCCTGGCTGACCTTCTTGGCGTGCTTGCGGGCGAGCTTGATGGCCGCCTCGACGGCTTCCGCCCCGCTGTTGCAGAAAAACACCCGGTCCAGGGCGGAATTATTGACCAACTGTTCGGCCAGGCGGACCTGGGGCTCGATGTAGTAGAGGTTGGAACAGTGGATCAGGGTGCCGGCCTGCCTGGCGATAGCCTCCACCACCCGCGGGTGGCAGTGGCCCAGGTTGTTGACGGCCAGCCCGGCTACGAAGTCGAGGTATTTCTTGCCCTCGGCGTCCCAGACCCAGACCCCCTTGCCGCGCACGAGCGTGATCGGCGTACGGCCGTAGGTCCGCATCACGTATTTATCGCCCTTGGCGATGATGTCCTGCTGACTAAGCAATTAACAACACCTCGTATCCAAAAAAACGAACTCGTCAGCCCATAAACGTAGACTTCACTTATGTTCGCTCAGTAACCTTAAAGCATTGGGCTTTGCGCATTGAGCGTTGAGCGTCTGAGATACTTTAGGATGGGATTCGGTGTAACCGAATCCCTTTCCTAGATTAATCCCAGTGCCCAGTGCTCAGCGCCCACTGCTATTCTCAGCGCTCAGTACCCAGTGCACAGTGCTGGTCTGGCAAGACCATGGTGCCGACGCCTTCGTCCGTAAACACCTCCAGCAGGATCGAGTGAGGGATACGGCCGTCGAGGATGTGGGCCTGCCTTACGCCTCCCGTGATGGCGTCGACGCAGCAGTCGATCTTGGGGATCATCCCGCCCGAAATCACGCCCCGTTCCTTGAGAATGGGCACTTCACTTACTTTCAGGGTTGAAATGAGGGAAGCGGGGTCCTCCCTGTCGGCCAGGATGCCTTCCACGTCGGTGAGAATGACGAGCTTATCCGCGCCCAGCGCGGCGGCAAGGCGGCCGGCCACGCTGTCGGCGTTGATATTGTAGCTTTCGTTGTCATCCCCCACGGCCGTGGGAGCGATTACCGGGATGTAACCCTCCCGGAAAGCGGTGGCGACGATTTCGGGGTTCACGCGGGCGATCTCCCCGACAAAACCGAGGTCAACCTCTTGCGTGCCGCCGTCTTCCTGTTCAACGAAAACTTTCTTTTTAACCGCCTTAAAAAGGTTGCCGTCCTTGCCGCACAGCCCTATCGCCTTCCCGCCGAGGCGGTTGATGGCGGCGACGATGGACTTGTTGATCTTGCCCACCAGGACCATCTCGACTATTTCCATAGTGGCCTTGTCGGTGACCCGCATACCGTTGACAAAGGTCGATTCCAAACCGACTTTCCTGATCATCCCGGTGATATCGGGACCTCCGCCGTGCACAATCACGGGGTTCATCCCGACGAACTTCATCAGGACGATGTCGGTGAGGACTGCTTCCTTAAGTTCGTCATTGAGCATGGCGTGGCCGCCGTACTTGACGACGACGATCTTCCCCCAGAACTTCTTGATGTAGGGCAGAGCTTCAACCAAGATGCCCGCCTTTTCCAGCGCCGTGCGCATCACATAGCCTCCCAAAAAAAAGAAATCAGAAGCATGAGGTCGGAAGTCAGAAGCGTCGAGTCAGACCTCTGATGTCCGACGACCGATGACCGTTACGTCCGGTACGATGCGTTTATCTTAACATAATCATAGGAAAGATCACAGCCCCAGGCTACAGCCGACCCGTCGCCCTGCTTGAAATCAACGGTGACGACCACCGGGTCGCCCGCCAAGATCGCGCTGGCGCGGGCCTCGTCGAAAACCAGGGCCCGGCCCCCGACCGCGACGGGCAGGTCTCCCAGATAGACATCGAAGTCATCGGGGTCGAACCTGGCGCCCGAATATCCTGCCGCGCAGACGATCCGGCCCCAGTTGGCGTCCCGGCCGAAGACAGCGGCCTTGACGAGATTGGATGAACAAATCGCGCGGGCCGCCAGCCGGGCGTCCCTCGCCGTGGGCGCGCCTACGACGCGGACCTCCAGCAGGGTCGTCGCCCCCTCGCCGTCGCGGGCGATGGCCTTGGCCAGCCTGATGCAGACCTCGTCCAGGGCCCGCTGGAAGACGGCGTAGCCCGCGGAGCCCGGTTCCAGGGGTTCGTTGCCGGCCAGGCCGTTGGCCATCACCACGAGCATGTCGTTGGTGCTGGTATCCCCGTCCACGCTGATCATGTTGAAAGAAACCTCGACGGCGTTACGCACGGCGCGCTGTAAGGCTCCCGGCGCGACGGCCGCGTCAGTCGTGACGAAGGCAAGCATCGTGGCCATATTCGGATGGATCATGCCCGAACCCTTGGCCATGCCCCCCAGCGTCACCCTCGCGCCGCCCAGCGTGAAGGAAACCGCGGCCTGTTTGGGGACGGTATCGGTGGTCATGATCGCCTCGGCGGCGGCGGTGCCGCCCGTGGTCCTCAGTTCGGCTACAGCCAGCGGTATCCCGGAGGCGATCCTGTCCATGGGCAGGCGTTGACCGATAACACCCGTCGAGCTTACCAGGACCATCTCCTCCGGCAGCCCGAGGGCCCGGGCGCACAAGCTTCCCATAACGCGCGCGTCGTCCAAGCCTTCCCGGCCGTTGCAGGCGTTGGCGTTGCCGCTGTTAATGATGATGGCCTGCGCCTTCCCGGAGGCCACGCGGGGCATCGTCACGAGCAGCGGCGCAGCTTTGACCTGGTTGGTGGTGAAGACGCCGGCCACGCCGGCCGGGACGTCCGACACCAGGAGGGCCAGGTCCTTCTTGCTCTTCTTGATGCCGGCGCTGACCCCGCTGGCCCGGAAACCCGCGGGAGCAGTTACACCGCCCCCGACAAACACAAAGTCACTCACAGTCCTATCCTCCCAAAAATGAGGTCTGACCTCCGGCCTCTTTTAGACCTCAGACCTCTGACCTCCGACCTCTTTATTTGGCGATTTCTTCATCTGTTCTGACTTCTGGCCTCTGACCTCCGACTTCCTTCTATGGATAAAGACCGGGGCGGTCGAGCCCTTCCGTCTCGGGAAAGCCGAACATGAGGTTCATGTTCTGCACGGCCTGCCCCGAAGCGCCCTTGATCAGGTTGTCGATCACCGAGAGGACCACGGCCCGGCCGGTACGGGGGTCGGCGACGATCCCGACGTCGCAATGGTTGGAGCCGGTGACGGCCTTGGTCTGCGGCAGCACGCCGGGCGGCAGGACGCGGATGAAGGGCTCGCCGCGGTAAAATTCACGGTAGACTTCATACAAGCCGGCGGTATCGACATCGCGGGCCAGGTTGAAGTAGACGGTGGCAAGGATGCCCCTGGTCATAGGCACGAGATGCGGGGTGAAGGAAACCGTCAAATCTTCGCCGGCCAGGAGGGAAAGCTCCTGCTCGATCTCCGGGGTGTGGCGGTGAATCCCCACGTTGTAGGCCTGGAAGTTCTCGTTCACTTCCGCAAAGTGGACCCGCAGCGAAAGCCCGCGTCCGGCGCCGGAAACCCCCGACTTGGCGTCGATGACGATGCTGCGCTTGTCGACAAGGCCGGCTTTGAGCGCCGGGGCCAGAGCGAGGATCGACGCCGTCGGGTAACAGCCGGGGTTGGCCACGACCTGCGCCCCGGCGATTTTGGCCCGGTTGACCTCCGGGAGCCCGTAAACGGCCGCGGCCAGGATTCCGCGCTCGGTGTGCGGCACCTTGTACCACTGCTCGTAGACACCCCCGTCCGTAAGGCGGAAGTCGGCGCCCAAGTCGATCAGTTTCTTGCCCCGGCCGACGACCGCTCGGGCGACGGCCATGGCGTGCCCGTGAGGGAGGGCGGTGAAGATGACGTCCGACTTTTCAACTAACTTGTCAAGGTCCAGTTCTTCGCACTGGTGTTCAACGTGCGCCGCCAGGTGCGGGTAAACGCCGCTGTACGGCTGTCCTTTGTAAGTGCGCGAGGTGAGGCCGACAAGGCGGACGCCGGGATGCGCGAGGAAGATCCTGACGAGTTCCGCGCCGGTGTACCCGGTCGCGCCGACGATACCGACGTTGACCATTGCAAACACACATCCCTTTTAGCTCAACCCTAACGGATTGAGCGGTAGTCGGCAGTTGGGCTCCCCTGCACTCAACTCGAAGACCCATTACATTTAAAGCTAACCGCTAATCTTCGAGACGCAGATAGTCAGATCCACCTGCAACTTGGCTCTCTTTAGTTGAGTGCGGGGCCGTTCGGGAATTGCAGATTTAACCGTAAAGTTTTAGAAATAATGCTTATAATTATACGATCATCTGTATAATTATGCAATACCAAAGTGGCCCCGTGTTTCTTTTTATACGAGCGTACAGTTCGTGCGGGCCTCGCCCTCGATTTTCAACGCGTACCCGCAGAACGCGCATTCCCCGCCCTTGAGATTGACATCGGTAACGAGATATCCCTCTCTTTTAATGACCGTCTCTTTGCAGTTGGGACAGTAGGTGTCATTGGCCTTCCCGTCCCGCATGTTGCCGATGTAAACGTAGTTCAGCTTGCTCCGGGCGATTTCCCAGGCGCGGCGCATGGTTTTTTCCGGTGTCGGCGGGAGGTCCATGCGGTAGTTGGGGAAGTAACGCGAAAAGTGCAGGGGGATGTCGGGGTCGACCGAGGCTATCCAGGAGACAAGTTCCTCTACTTCCTCCGGGCTGTCGTTCAGCCCGGTGACGAGAAGAGTCGTCAGTTCGACGTGACAGCGCTTCGCGGCGGTCTCCACCGTTCTTTTCACGGGTTGCAGGAAGCCGGCGCAGACTTTGCGGTAGTAGTCGTCGGTGAAGGCCTTGACGTCGATGTTCATCGCGTCGACATAAGGCAGGAGCTTGTCGAGCGGTTCGGCCTCCAGGTAGCCGTTGGTCACCAGGACGTTCTTGAGGCCGGCCTCACGGCTCAAGACCGCGGTATCGTAAACGAACTCGTACCATACCGAGGGTTCCGAGTAAGTGAAGGCCACCCCGACGCAGTGGCGGGAGCGCTCCTCCGCCGCCACCTCGACGATCTGTTCGGGAGAGACCTGAGTGCCGTGCGGCTCCCCGTGCGCGATCTCCCAGTTCTGACAAAAACGGCAATGCAGGTTGCAGCCCATGGTGCCGACCGAAAGGATCCAGTGGCCCGGGTAGAACTGGTACAGGGGCTTCTTTTCAATGGGGTCCATGGCGAAGGAGGTGACCATGCCGTAGTTGGCGGCGACCAGCTTGCCGTCAACGTTGCGGCGCACCCTGCAGACCCCGGTCTTGCCGGGGGCGATCACGCACCGGTTGGGGCACAGGAGACAGGAAACCTTGTTGTCGTCGCGGCCTTCGTAAAACTCGGCGTGCCTCATAAAGCACCTCCGGTGCCGGCGTTGTGCGTTGTGCGTTGGGATTATTTGAGGGGATTCAGCAAGCTGAATCCCTTTCATTACAAACCTCAGTGCTCATTGCCCAGCGCTCAGTGCTATTCTCAGAGCCCAGTGCTCAGCGCACAGTGCCCGTGACGCGCTCAGAAACAAGGTTCTATAAGGTACATAGGCAACAAATTCAACCGGAAATGACCGCGCCTTGAGCATTATTTGTAGCGCGTCACGGTGAAGCGTTCGAGCGCCACCTCGTCGTCGGGGCCCAGGCCCGCCTTCTCCTTGGCGATGCGCACCTGTTCCTCGGGCGTGTCGATGCCTTCCAGGTCGGGCAGCAGGAGCCCCGAGCGCCCCCTGCCCCGGACGATGACCCCGTACCTCTTGGGGTCCAGGTCGTCGAGGCTGTCGACCTTTTCGGGCTCGCCCAAGACATCGACGGAGTATTCGAGCTCGTCCAGTTCGTCCGCGCGGACAGGGTAGAAACGGGGGTCCCTGGCGCCGGCTGAAACGGCGTTCTCCATAACCTCCTCGACGATGGAAGGGGTCGCGGGTTTAACTGTCCCGATGCAGCCCCGCAGGGCGCCGCCCTTCTTGACGGACACGAAGACGCCGGCGGGGCGCCGGAATTCGGGCGGAACCTCTCCCGGGTCGGGCCGCTTGTCGATGCCCCGCACCCAGTTCTCCAGCGTCTGGCGGGCGATGCGGACGAGGTAGCTCTCGTTGGCGCGGCGGACCTTCACCTTCTCCTCCCTCACCTTAAGCAGGTCCGCGAGGATGGCCCTCCGTTCGTCCTTCGGCCCCGGCTCAAGGCCGGCCACCATGTAACCCACCCCGAAGGGGCCCTCGTAAGAAAGGACCTCGCTGCGCGACTGGTACCCGTCCAGCGCCCCCAGCATCATGATGATGGGACGCAGGCCGCACTCCCCGGCTTCCTCGCACAAATCGTCGCTCAGTTCAAAAACGGCCCGCAGGTTGTTCTCCCGGAAAATGCGGACAATCTCCGCGTCAAAAACCTTCCCCCGCGGGCTGAAACCCGCCGGCGCATCGACCGTCAGCCGGTGGGAGAGGTCTCCGCTGGCTACCAGGGCGACCTTCCTGCCCAGCGCCTCCGCGGCGCGGCGGACGGCGATGCCGAAGGAATAAAGCTGGTGGTAGGGAAGGAGCCCTATCGATACGGCCAGGAACCGTCCTTCCCATCCCGACCGCTTGATCCAGTACATGGGGACGACGATACCGTGGTCCATCTCCGTGCTGACCCGCCCGGGATAGTTCCTGGCCAGCCGGTCGTTGACCTCGACGATCAGGAGCCTGAAGTCTTTGCCGCGGGATTTGATCCCGGCGGCCAGTTCCAGGTCGGCGGGCTCGTCCATGTAGACCTGGGGGGCCCCGAACCTCGCCAGGTCGCCCGCGGCTCTTTCCTCTACGTTAATGCCGATGGCGTCGCCGAAGACCGGCCCGTGCGGCGAGATCATCACCAGCGTTTCCGCGCCGCTGGCCTTGATCCTGCGCCCAAGCTCGAGCAGCGCGTCCTGAGTGGCCTCAACTTTTGCGCTTTCTTCACGCCCTACCTCGGGTACCATGATGGGGGGATGGGGCACAATCCCGCAGAAAACCATGCTCATTCCGGCCCCTCCTCAATCTGGTAAATTTTAAGCTTATTCTACCCGCCGGAACAATACTTATCAACGAAAAGGACATTTCCCCAAAAACGTAAAAGCCGCCTCAATCGACGGCCGGATCAAAAAACCCTGTTAAACAGCAAGCCCTTAGACGGACCACCCGCAAATTCCGGAAGCAAGCGCGTTGAACGCCGAAGCAAAATGATATTTCTTGTTCTCGGGGTGTTCTTCAAGTTTGTCACATACCCTGCCCATCAAGTCGATGCCCCCGATCGCCGCGATCACTTCTATCTTGGCCCGGGTGATGAGAATCCAGTACAAACTCCTGTCCAGGGTAATCTCTTTGGTTTCCAGGCTGCAAAGCGCCTTTCGGTAATTCTCAAACCACTGGACGCACTTCGGGTCACGGAAACAAAATTCGGATATCCCTTCGTCGCTGCGTGCGTTCCTGTATTCCTTGACGGGGTCAAGCAATGTTTCAGCCAGTTTCTCGACTAACTCTTCGCCAAAATACCCTTTGCCATCCATTATGCTCATCTCCCCTTTTAATTTAATTCTAAATAAAAAGTGAAGGCAGGAGAAGATTTTTTCCCCCGCCTCCACGCCGAATGCGACAACGCGGTCTTCTTTTCCGCTTGGCGACAGTCCGTTGTTTATTTCGGCAACATCGTCGTGAGGGGCGCCAGGCCCATCAGCGATCCGTTGGACACCGAGCCAAAACCAAAATCGTCCGAATAACCGCTTTCCCCGTGCTGGGTAAGATCCAGACCGGTTTCCTCCTCCTCTTCGGTGACGCGAAGAGGCATGAACAGGCCAACCAGTTTGAGAACGAGGAAGGTTGCCAGGCCGACGAAGGCCCAGGTCGCAAGAACACCGATCGCCTGCGCGCCCAGTTGGGCCGCGTTGCCGTAAAAAAGACCGTTGACCCCCGCCCCGTTCACCGCGGTGGTGGCAAAGAGGCCGACGGACAACGAACCCCAGGTGCCCGCGATACCGTGAATCCCAAAGGCGTCCAGCGAATCGTCGTAGCCAAGAGCCCTCTTCACGACGCTGACAGCGAAGTAACAGGCCACGCCGCCCACCAGCCCGATGATCACCGCCGGTCCCGGGGCAACAAAACCCGCCGCCGGGGTAATCGATCCCAGGCCGGCGATACAACCGCTGACCGCGCCAAAGATCGTCGGCTTGCCCTGGCGAAGCCATTCCGTCAGCACCCAGGCCAGGGCTCCCGCGCTGGCCGCGGTATTCGTCACCACGAAGGCGTTCGTGGCCAGGCCGCTTGCTTCCAGCGCGCTGCCGGCGTTGAAGCCGAACCACCCGAACCACAGCAGCCCGGCGCCCAGAACGGTCAGGGGCAGGTTGTGCGGCGGCAAGGGTCTTGTTCCGTACCCTTTACGCTTCCCAAGAACCAGGGCGGTCACCAGCCCGCCCACACCGCAGGCGATATGTACTACCATGCCACCCGCAAAGTCGACGACACCTAGGCCGCGCAGCCAGCCGCCGAGACCCCAGACCCAGTGGGCCAGGGGGTCATAGACAATCGTCGTCCAAAGAATAAGAAATAAAAGGAAAGCACTAAAACGCATCCTTTCGGAAAAAGCCCCGATCATGACGGCCGGGGTGATAGCCGCGAACATCAACTGGAAGACCATAAAAGTCTGGTGCGGGATCGTTCCGGCGTAATCCGGATTGGGAGCCTGGGTCACCCCGTTCAATCCAAGCCAGTCGAAGGAGCCGATGATGTGCGAAACATCGGGCCCAAAGGCCAGGGAATATCCGAAGAGCACCCACTGCACCGAAACGATGCAGAGGGTGATGAAGCTCAGCATAATCGTGTTCAAAACGTTGATCCTTCCGACCATGCCGCCGTAAAAGACGGCGACGCCGGGAACCATCAGCATGACCAGCGCGGCCGAAACCAGGACAAAGGCCGTGTCGCCGGTATCCACGGCCGGCGCGTCTCCCGCCGCCCACGCAGCGGCGGGCGCGGCCAAAAGAAGGATGCCTGCCGTTATTACAAGACGCAACCATCTAAGAAACCCTGACATTTTACTAACTCTCCCTTCCTCATTCAACAATGAAAAAGGCCCCTAAGGAGAGTGCTTATTCTCTCCGCGGGGCATCATTGCCCGGGTGACCGCTCGATGGTCACTTGCTCAGGTGATACAGACTAAGCAAAGTCGAACCCATCCATGCCCCCCGGTAAAATCTACCGGTGCCGGTCGCTCCGTTGATCCCGTGCTTGCCAGGGCTTCCTGGATACCTGCGTCCAACCTGCTGCAGCAAGACGCTCACAGATTTTTTATGTAACTCACCCCCTCATTCGAGATACGGGTTTTGCCCGTACCTCCAAAAAAGAGAAGACGCCCCAAGACAGGCGCCTTCATCGGCTTTGATACAACACTGTATCTTGATGGATCTTTTCATTCTAATTACTAACTATTCTATTATACCGGTTACCGGCACTGTCAATAGCATTATTCAACAGCCCGGCCCCTGGAAAAACTCGGTGAATGCGCCCGGCGAATTCCCTCGCGTCCGGCGACCGATGACTTATCCAAGGTACGCTTCCTTGACCATCGCGTTGTTAAGCAGTTCTTCCCCCGTACCCGACAGGACCATCTTCCCCGTCTGCAGGACGTAGCCGCGGTGCGCGATGTGCAGGGCCTTGCGGGCGTTCTGCTCAACAAGCAGGATCGTCATCCCCTGGGCGTTCAGGTCCTTGATCACGGTAAAGATGTAATCGACCAGGACGGGGGCCAGGCCCATCGACGGCTCGTCCAGCAGCAGGATGGTCGGCTCGCTCATCAGCGCTCGCGCGATAGCCAGCATCTGCTGTTCGCCGCCGCTCAAGGTGCCGCCCTTTTGCTTCCGGCGTTCTTCAAGGCGGGGGAAAAGTGTATAGACCCGCTCCAGGTTCCGGTTAATCCAGGCCCGATCCTTGATCCGGAAGGCCCCCATTTCCAGGTTTTCCTGCACCGTCAAGCGGGGAAAGATCTTGCGGCCCTCCGGCACGTGGGCTACCCCCCTCCCCGCCACCTCATGAGCCGGCAGGGAACTGATCAGCTCGTCCTGGAGATATATCGTGCCGTTCCTTGGTTTGCAAAGCCCGGAAATCGTCATCAGCGTGGTGGTCTTGCCGGCGCCGTTGCTGCCAATCAAGGTGACGATTTCCCCGGCCTCGACTTCCAGGGATACCCCTTTTAAGGCGTGAATCTGTCCGTAGTATGTATCGACGTTGGAAAGAGCAAGTACCGGCACTTCGCATGCCACCCCTCAAAAAGGATGTCAGAAGTCAGAGGTCAGAGGTCAGACGAGGACGGATTAACCTAAGATTCCACTGAACTGACTTCGTTTTCTGACTCCTCATACTGCTTTTAAACAACCTGTATTTGCGGCTACAAAACCCAAGAGTATTAGTAGCGATTCCTCCGTCTGCTTCCTACAACCTAGGACGTTATCCATTCCAGCCCCGTACGACGTACGACGAGTTACACCGCTTCCTCACCCAAATAGGCCTTGACGACCTCCGGGTTGTTCTTGATTTCCGCAGGAGTGCCCTCCGCGATCTTCACACCGAAATTAAACACGGTAATGTGGTCTGAGATCCCCATAACCACCTTCATGTCGTGCTCGATGAGCAGGATGGTGATCCCCCGCTCGTTCCTCAACTTGAGAATAAGCTCGATCATCTCGTCGGTTTCCCGGGGGTTCATCCCCGCCGTGGGCTCGTCAAGCAGCAAGAGCTTGGGTTTAACGGCCAGGGCCCTGGCGATTTCCAGGCGCCGCTGGGCTCCGTACGGCAGGTTCTTAGCCAGTTCAGACTCCCGCCCCGAAAGACCGACAAACTCCAGAAGGCTAAGAGCCTCTTCCAGCGCGTATCGCTCCTCATCACGCACCCGCCGAACGTTGAAGATAATACCGGGTAGGCTGGCGTGCAGGTGCAGATGCATCCCCACCAGGATATTCTCGGCTACCATCAATTCCGGGAACAGCCGGATGTTCTGAAAGGTACGGGCGATACCGCAGGAAGCCGCCTTTTCAGGCGTTACCCTGCTCAGGTCGCGGCCGTCAAAAATGATCGTCCCCCGGTCAGGGTTGTAGTAGCCGCTGATCATATTGAAAAAAGTCGTCTTGCCGGCGCCGTTCGGCCCGATAATGCTGACAATCCGGCCCGCTTCGAGGACGAAGTCAACCTCATCGACAGCGACAAGACCTCCAAAACGCTTGGTAACCCCCGTCGCCTTAAGCAACGTCAATGTCTTCACCTCGCGTTTCGCCCTTGGCTTTCAACTTCTGAACCCTTTCTTTAAGCAGTGCCAACTGGCGCTTAGCAGGCAGCAGGCCCTTCGGACGAAAGACACACATCGCGACCAGAATGGCGCCGAAAATCAACCGCTCGTACTTTGCAGGGTCAAGCTGGGAAGGAATGGTGACAATCCCCTTCAGCGAGAGCTGTCCCAGGAAGTCGGAGAACTCCTTGAGAACCTGTAACTGCAAGACCACTACAGCGACCGCCCCGATCACAGCGCCGGCAACGCTGCCCATGCCGCCCAGGATGACCATGGCCAGGATGCCGATGGACTCCATAAAGGAGAAACTGGAGGGGTCGATGAAAGTCTGCTTGGCCGAAAAGATCACGCCCATAACCCCGGCGAACGAAGCACCGCTGGCAAAGGCAAGCAGCTTCATCCTTACCAGCGGGATACCCATACTCCGTGCGGCCAGCTCGTCCTCACGGATCGCCGCCCATGCCCGGCCGATACGCGAGTTGTCCAGGCGGCGGGCCACAATCAACGTCACGATAATGATGATGAGAACCAGATAGTAATAGTGGATGGGCTGGTTTAAAACCAAACCGAAGAGTTCCGGCGGCTGAATCGGGGTAAGCCCCTTCGGGCCGTTGGTGATGTTCACCGGCTTGTCCAGGTTGTTGAGGACGATGCGGATGATCTCCCCGAACCCAAGGGTAACGATAGCCAGGTAGTCGCCACGCAGGCGGAGCACCGGGAAACCTAGCAGTACGCCGAAGATGGCGGCCACAATCAGCCCCAAGAACAGGAAGGGCCAGAACCACATCCCTGAGAGAGGAAAATCGGCCCAGGAAATGAAGTTACTGGCCTGAGAGGTGGCAAAGATAGCGTAAAGATAGGCCCCTGAGGCATAGAAGGCCACGTACCCCAGGTCGAGCAAACCCGCAAAACCAACGACGATATTAAGGCCTATGGCCAGGGCCACGTAAATCCCCACCTGGGTCACAACGTCCAGGTAGTAGACGTTCTCCAGCCCGATAAGCGGCATCATTACGCCCAGCACTACCGCTGCGACAAAGATCTTGACATGGACGGGTACGGGCATTTTGTACAGGACCAGGACCGAACCCATGAACAGCAGGAAGGCAATGGCCGACTGTGGGTTAAGGAGGAAGAACAGGTTGGCGAAAAGGATAAAGGCTGAAGCCATGACCAACTGCGCCCGGCTGTCCTGAAGCTGTGCCGGCAAAGATATCTTGCGCATCTATATCTTCTCCCTCACTGCTTCGCCTAAGAGACCGCTCGGCTTGAAAATGAGCACCGCGATCAGGATGACAAAGGCAAAGACGTCCTTATACTCAGCCCCCATGGCTCCGTTGGTGGCCACCCCCAGGAAGGCAGCGCCGAAGGATTCAAGAAGCCCCAGGAGCACACCGCCGAGCATGGCGCCCGGGATATTGCCGATCCCGCCCAGAACGGCGGCCGTAAAGGCCTTGATGCCCAAAATAAAGCCTACGTATGGATGAACCAGGGAATACTGGGCGGCGAAAAGCGTCCCGGCTGCCCCGCCAAGCCCCGCTCCGATAAAGAAGGTCAGGGCGATAACCCTATCGACATTGATCGCCATAAGGGCCGAGGTCGGCTTGTCCTGCGCCACGGCACGCATGGCCTTGCCCCACTTGCTGCGGGTGACAAACAGGTGCAGGCCGATCATCATCACGACGGCGGCGAGGATAACGATAAGCGACTTGACAGGGAGCTTCAGGTTGGCCGAGAGGGCGATATTGGAGGTGAAGAGGGTGGGAGCGGTAAGATAAAAGGCGTTCTTCCAAAGTCCTTCAACCAAACGGACCGCGTCCTGGAGAAAAAAGGAAACGCCGATAGCCGAAATGAAGGGCACGAGACGTGGGGCCATCCGGACCGGCCGGTACGCGATCCTTTCAATAGCCACGCCAAGCAAACCGCTTAATACCATTGCAATTATCAAGGCAACCAAAAGGGCGACCGGTGCGGGTAGACCCTGGAGGTAACCCATGGCTTGAAGAAAAAGCAGGACCTCCGTCCCCGCAAACGCGCCCACCATAAAGACTTCACTATGAGCAAAATTGATAAGTTCCAGAACCCCGTAAACCATTGTATAGCCTAGGGCCACGACGGCGTATACAAAACCAAGGGTCAGCCCGTCTACCAGGATCTGCGGCAAAACGTGATAGAATTCTTGCATAAATTAGAACTGCAGACCTCCCCCCAAACCAATGTAAAAACAGTACGAAACAGCATAAAAAGTAAGGTAAAAAAGGCCGGCTTTACTCAAGCCGGCCTTTTCCTCAACACAACCAGCTTCAGCTCTTACTTCTTCAAGAATTGGCCCGCTTCGATCTCCATTACGATCGGGGCCGGGAACTTGAGTTCCTTGAATTCGTAAACGAAGACCTTGGCGTCCTTGTTGTCGCCCTTGTCGTCGAAGCTGACGTTGGTGGCGACACCCTTGAAGCCCTGGATGGCGCGGACAGCTTCGCACACCTGCTGGCGCGAAGGCTTCTTCCCACCATTATTCTCGATGGCCTTCTTAATTCCTTCCAGGGCAACATTCATCGCGTCGTAGCCATAGGCCGCAAAGCTTCCCGGAGGCGCCCCGAACTTCTCCTGGTATTTCTGAGCCCAGGCCTTGCCGGCCTCGGTCAGCGTCACGTCGCCGGCGACAGAGGTGCAGAAGACGCCCTTCGCAGCCTCACCGGCGATTTCGATAACCTTCGGGTCGTACATGCCGTCCGGACCCATGAAGTAAGCCTTCAGGCCCTTTTCCTTGGCCTGCTTCGCCAACAGCGAGCCCTCCGGATACATCCCGCCGAAGTAGATGAAGTCAGGCTTCGCGGCCACAGCCTTGTTCAGAACGGCGCTGAAGTCGCTTTCACCGGCAGTGATGCCTTCGTAGCCGACAACCTTGGCGCCGAGCTTCTCAGCCTGAGCCTTGAACTCGTCGGCGATACCCTGGCCGTAAGTAGTCTTGTCGTGGATCACAAAAACGGCCTTGGCACCAAGAGTCTTGACAGCGTACTCAGCGCCGACCGGCCCCTGGATGTCGTCACGGCTGACGATACGGTTGACAACCGGCAGGCGGCGGTCGGTAACGGCCGGGTTGGTGTTCGCCGGGGAGACCTGGCATAGGTTGTCCTTTACATAGACCTCGGAAGCGGGGATAGCCACGCCGGAATTCAGGTGGCCCACCACGGCCAGGATGTCCTTATCGGTGATCATCTTCTGCGCCACGGCCACGCCTACCTTGGGGTCAGCCTGGTCGTCCTGCGGAGCAAGCTCCAGCTTAAAGCCCAACGCCTCGAACTCAGCCACACGCTCTTCCAACGCCATCTGCGCGCCCAGCTTGATCGGTTCGCCCATCCCGGCCTGAGCACCGGATAACGGAGACACGGTCGCGATCTTGATGACCTCGAGCGCGGCTTTGTCGCCGCCGCTCTTGTCCCCGCCGCCTCCGCAGCCGACCGCGAACAGCGCGACCAAAGCAACTACTAATACCAGAGCCAACAGTTTACCCTTCCCTCGCACTTTCCCAAACACCCTCCCCAAATAAGATTTTAGATTGCAGTGATAAAGGCCCCTTATGAAACACCTGCCAAGGAGCCTCTTCGCCCCGTAACGCCCGTGCATCCGGCTTCGCTAACCAGCCAAGATCTCTATGTAATGTATACAAAAGACAGTATACAAAACCCGCACACACAAAAAGGGCTCTTCGGGAACCCCGCTCCCAAGAGCCTCTTTGCTCTGCGCCTTTCGTCAACTCAAGCGCCCTTGCTTGGCAATTGCATGTACTTCATAAAAACAGCGCAATCGGATTCTTTTTAGAATTTTTGTTTAATTATACATATCCGGCAAGTCTACGGTCAACACAAATTTTCGCCCGCCGGGCTACGGGCCTGTTGAAAAACCCGGGGGCTGTTCAAAAACAGTCCCTACTGGAGGATGTCCCGGAGCGCGTCACAGGCGAGGCCGTGGGCCTCAGCCACGCCGGGACAGGTTACGCGGCCGGCGACCACGTTGACCCCGCCGGCGAGTCCCTGGTCCTCCTGCACCGCCCGGCGCCAGCCCTTGTTCGCCAGGGTCAGGACGTAGGGCAGCGTCGCGTTGGTCAAGGCCAGGGTCGAAGTGCGCGGGACGGCCCCCGGCATGTTCGCCACCGCGTAGTGCACCACGCCGTGCTTGACATAGACAGGGTTCTCATGCGTCGTCGGGTGGTCGATAGTCTCCACCGAGCCGCCCTGGTCGATGGCGACGTCCACGATTACGCTCCCGGGCTGCATGGCCTGCACCATGTCCTCGGTAACCAGGTGCGGGGCGCGCGCGCCGGGGACGAGGACGGCGCTGATGAGCAAATCGGCGTCCTTTACGGCGGCGGCGATGTTGAAGCGGTTGGAGGCCAGCGTCTCGACCCGGCCGTGGAAGATATCGTCGAGGTAATTCAGGCGGCCGATGTTGTTGTCGATAACCGTGACCCGCGCGCCCATCCCCACCGCGCGTTTGAGGGCGCTGGTGCCCACCGTGCCGCCGCCGACGATCACCACGTGGGCCGGCGGGACGCCCGTCACGCCTCCCAGCAGGACGCCCTTGCCTCCGTGCGGTTTCTCAAGGAAAGACGCCCCCACCTGGACGGCCATGCGGCCGGCCACCTCGCTCATCGGCATCAGCAGCGGCAACCCGCCGCTTCGGCTCCGGATGGTCTCGTAGGCGATGGCGATGACCTCGCTGTCCATCAGGGCCCAGGTAAGCTCGGGCTCAGCCGCCAGATGCAGGTAGGTGAAGATGACCAAGCCGGGGCGGAAGTAACCGTATTCCGGCGGCAGAGGTTCCTTGACCTTGACGATCATCTCGGCCCCGGACCAGACCTGGGCTGCGTCCTTCATCAGCTCTGCGCCGACGGCCGCGTAGTCGTCGTCGCCAAACCCGCTGCCCATGCCGGCCCCGCGCTCGATCAGGACGCGGTGGCCGGCCCTGACCAGCGCGTCGACCCCGGCCGGGGTCATCGAGACCCGGTTTTCTTGCGCCTTAATCTCCCTGGGAATGCCGATAATCATTTGCTTGAGAGCCTCCTTCTAATCCTTCGGTAAGCGTCAGACGGGCCGTTCTTTTCGCGGAAGAAGATGAACGGCCTCGCCCGTAACGTCGTGCGCTGCTTCCCCCAGTGCTTCGGACAAAGTGGGATGGGCATGCAACATGTGTGCTAGGTCGCCGACCCTTGCGCCAAGCCTAACGGCCAGGGCCCCTTCGTGGATGAGCTCGGAGGCGTGCGGCCCCAGGATATGCACCCCGAGAACCCGCCCGTCCTCGCCCGCCAGCACCTTGACCAGGCCGTCCTTCTCGCCCTGAACCTGCGCCTTGCCGTTGGCCGAGAAGGGAAACCGGCCCACCGCGTAAGGCACCCCCCGTTCCCGGGCCCAGTCTTCGGTCAGTCCCACGCCGGCCAGTTCCGGGCGGGAGAAGATGCAGTAAGGAACGCTTTCGTAATCCGCCTCGCGGGCGCCGCCGAGAGCGTTGTCGGCGGCCGTCAAGCCCTCGTGCATCGCCACGTGAGCCAGTAAGAGTCCGCCGATTACGTCTCCCGCCGCCCAAATCCCGGGCACGCTCGTCGCCATTGTCCGGTCCACCTTGATCCCCGCCCGGCTGTGCGCGACGCCGAGGCGCTCCAGGTCGATCCCGCCGAAGTTCGGCGTTCTTCCTGCTGCCAGAAGCACCCTGTGCGCTTCCAGAACACTCTCGCTCCCGCCGGTTTCCGACAGCCGGAGCAAAACCCGGCCTTCATCCGTTTCCCAAACCTCGGCCACCCGCGTCGAAACCCTGATGGCGATACCCGACCGCTTCAACAGGAGCGCCAGCCGCTGCTTCAGTTCCCGGTCGACCCCCGGAAGGATTTCCGGCAGCACCTCGACAACCGTTACGCTCGACCCCAAGCCGGCGAAAAGCGTAGCCATCTCAATGCCGATAACGCCGCCCCCGATGACGGCCAGCGAAGGCGGCACGTCACGGACGGCGAGCCCCCGGTTGCTGTCCAGGACCAGCGGGGAGCCGATCCCAGGAACCGGCGGAGCGACCGCCCTGGAACCGGTGGCGATGATCAGCCGGCCAGCCTCTATCTCCCGCGCCCCGCCGGGGCCGGCCACCCTGACCCGCCCCGGCTGCAGGATTTCGCCCCGGCCCGCCAGGACCTCGACGCGCCGGGCCTTCATCAGCTGTTCCAGGCCCTTGACGAGCCCGTCGACGACCACGTCCTTGCGGTCTACCGCGGCCCCGTAATCGAGCTCGACGCCGGAAACCTTGACCCCGAAGGCGGAGGCCCGGCGCACCGCCGCATATATTTCCGCCGTCTGCAGGAGGGCCTTGGTGGGGATACACCCCCGGTTCAGGCACGTACCGCCGAGGCGGTCACTCTCGATGAGGGCCACCCTCGCCCCTTTTTGGGCGGCCCGCACGGCGGCCGCGTAGCCGGCCGGCCCGCCTCCGATCACGGCCAAGTCGAACAAAGACTACACCCCATTTCTGTCGTCAGTCGCCGGTCGTCAGACATCAGTATTAAGCATTACCGATGCGCCCTTAACCCCCGCTACCCGCTGCCTACTGTTGACGACCAAGTTTGTTCCACCAATCGGAACCGTATTTCTCTCTGGCGAGGCGCTCTGCTTCCTTTTCCTCTTCGGGCGTGAGAACCCCCTCTACCAGTTCTATGCCCCGGGCTGCGGCAAAACCGCGGGTCAGGCAGCCAGCCACTTCCGCAAAGGTAGGCCTATAACCGAGGAAATCGCTGATTCCGCCCGCCTTTTCCGCAAGCAGCCTGTGGACCCTGGAACGGGCTCCTTCCAGCAATTTCAAGACCTGTACCAGCTTCTCCGCGTCGAAGACGATCGGGACCGAACCGTGCTGCAGGATGACCCCGTTGCTCCTGGTCTGGGCGCTCCCGACGACCTTGCGCCCCTGCACCGCAATCTCGTACCATGAGGGAGCATCAAAGCATGCCGCCGACAAGCCCCGTTCCCCGGCGTTCTGCTCGTCACGGCCCACCAGCGCCGCCGGCAGACCTAGCATCCGCAACCCTTCCACGAGGCCGGCGGCAAGGATGCGGTACGTCTCCACCACCGAGCCGGGCAGCAGTTGCTGCGCGATGACGACGCTGTAGGTCACCTCCTGGTCGTGGAGGACCGCTCTCCCGCCGGTAGGCCGCTTAACCCAATCAATGCCCAGGCGGCGGCAGGCCTCCAGGTCCACTTCTTCCTCCAGCCGCTGGAAGTAGCCGATAGAAACAGCCGGCGGCTTCCACCCGTAAAAACGGAGGGTCGGGGGCACAAGGCCCTGGCTGTGGGCCAGCAGGATTGCTTCGTCCACGGCCATATTGACAGCGGCGGTGTTAAAACCCGTCTGCAAGAGCCGCCAGCGGGACTGTTGACCGGTTGACAAGCCGCAGCGCACGTTCCTATCCCCCATTACTACAGCACAACGCTATCGCCTGCTCTTCTTCTTCCGGCGTCAGGGTGCGCGGGTAATTGTAGACCGGGCCGCCCGGCCTTTCGTTGTAAAACGGGCGGTTGCAATCCGGGCAACCGGACGTCCGGAAGGCGTCGCCGCCGGCCAGAAGCCGGCGCAGGCGCCCGGCCGGGACACCGAAATCAACGATGCGCCCCTGACGGAACGAGATCCCCTCCGGCGCGACAGAACCGGAGGCCAGGAGATAACGGGCGGCTTGGATTCTCCGGTAGGAGGCGAGCGGCGGAGGCATGCGGCCCTCCAGCGGCGTGCCGCGTACGGGCGTGAAGGCGAAAAGCCCGACCGTTACGCCCAGGCCAGTAATCCGGCCGATCAGGCGCGTCATTTCCTCCTCCGTTTCCCCCAGGCCCACGATGAGATGGGTCCCGATACGCCCCGGAAAAGCGGCGGCGGCTCCCTCGATCAAAGCGAGATCGCGCTCCCAGGAACGCCCTTTCAGGCGGGCGTGCAACCCGGGATTCGCGGTGTCCAGGGGCAGACCTGCACGGTCGGCGCCCTGCTCAAACCACCCCTTCAGCTCCCGGACGCCCGCAGGGGCCAGGCAGACAGCCACGGGGATCGGCGTGCGGCGCTTTATCGCCTCGAGGAGACCGGCCACTTCACGGCGATAACCCCTGCCCTGCACCGCCTGGATGCAGGCGCGACTGAACCGTCCCTGCTCGTAGGCCCGGCCCACCAGGTCGGCAACCCGATCCGGTTCGGCCGGAGGCCAGGTAACCCTGGAAAGCATGTCGGTCCTTGCGCCGGAAGCGCGGCCCTGCGGGCAGAAGCCGCAAGAACGGAGACAGTTTTCTCCCGCCATCAGGTAAGCCGTAGACGGGCGGGCGTCCAACCGGCTATTTTTTAAACCGATAACCGCGGCGGTAGCCGCCGATACCCGGATCACAGGACACAACACTCCTCGCCCCTGACAATCTTCAGACCGAGCATCGATGCCGTTTCAAAAGCCCCGCGTCCCGGCTGCACCACCTTGTTCACTCCGGCTCTGACCGCCAGGGGGTCAAGGACTTCACGGTACCTTCCGCCCGGGCGCATGCAGCCCAGGAAGATGGGCGTGCGGGGGAACTCGATTCTGGCGCGGGCGATCAGTTCCACCACCTCTTTTACGGGCGGCGGCCGGCGGTCCGTGAAACGGGTGCCGCGGGTCGGCCTGAACACGAGAAAAACGATCGCCTCCGTCCCGATGCTTTTGAGAGCCCGGAGGGCCTTCCACTCGCCGGAGACCATTCCGCCCCGGAGGCCGATACAGATGTGCGGAACCACCCTGGCGTATTTCCTAAGCAAAGCGTAAGCCCGAAGATAATCCTCCGGTGTCTTGTCAAGGCCGGTTACCTCGCGAATCGTGGCCTCGTTACCCAAAAGGTCGAAAGAAATGACGTCGGCCAGGCCGGCAAGGCTCTTGGCCTCGTCTTCGCCGGCCAGCCCCACGTGCATGTTGAGCCTCCCGGCCTTCTTCAGTTCCCGGATCTTATCTATAAACGGCAAGACGGGAACCTTCCCCGCCGCGTCACAACCGCCGCTCACCAGAAAACTTCTGACTTGAGGCATGTGCAACCCCTTCACGGCCCGGGGCAGGGAAACCATGCCGGAAAGATAGTGACCCCCGCAGTGAGCGCAATCCAGGACACAGACGTTTCCGGTTACCGAAACCGGCAGCGTCCGGACCGGTACATCAAAGCCGATCTCCATCGGAAAGTTCCGCCGGCGCACCGCCCAGGCCTCGCGCAGCAACTTTTTATCGAGGGCGGGTCTACCGGTCTCATTCCTCAAGTCTACCGCTGCCGCCCCGGTCACCCTATCCATCACCTTCATTCCTCTATTCCCGCGGCCCGCTGCCTGACGACCGATACCTGAGATCCGGCTGGCGGGCCGCGCGGGCTTCGTCCAGGCGCCCCACCGGCGTAGTCAGGGGAGCTCCCTTGACCTTCTCAGGATTAGTTTCGGCTTCCTCGGCAATCTTGATCATAGCCTGGACGAACTGTTCGAGGGTCTCAAGGTTTTCGGTCTCGGTCGGCTCAATCATTATCGCCTCTTCAACGATCAAGGGGAAGTAAATCGTGGGCGGATGGTACCCGTAGTCCAAAAGCCTCTTGGCGATATCCAGGGTACGCACGCCCTGCCTTGCTTTCTGCCTTTTGCCCGACAGCACGAACTCGTGTTTGCAGTGCCGGTCATACGGCAGGTCGTAGTACGGCTGCAGGCGGCGCATCACGTAGTTGGCGTTCAAGACGGCGTGCTCGGCCGCCCGGCGCAAGCCCCCGGCCCCCAAGGCGCGGATGTAGGCGTACGCCTTAACCATGACCCCGAAGTTGCCGTAAAAAGACTTCACGCGGCCGATGGACAGGGGCCGGTCGTAGTCCAGGCGGTAGCGTTCCCCGTCAAATTCCACCGTCGGTACAGGGAGAAAATCAGCCAGGAACTCCTTGACCCCAACCGGACCGGAGCCGGGCCCGCCGCCGCCGTGGGGGGCGGCGAAAGTCTTGTGCAGGTTGAGGTGCACCACGTCGAACCCCATGTCGCCCGCACGCACGATGCCGGTGATCGCGTTCATATTGGCGCCGTCGTAGTAGAGCAGGCCGCCTGCGTCGTGAACCATTTCGGCGATAACGTGGATGTTCTCGTCAAAGAGCCCCAGGGTATTGGGATTGGTCAGCATCAGCGCCGCGACGTCGTCGTCAAGGACCTTTTCCAGGGCCGCCAGGTCGACGCCGCCCCGCGCGTCCGACCGGACCTGCACCACCTGGTAACCCAGCATGGCCGCGGTGGCCGGGTTGGTCCCGTGGGCCGAGTCGGGGACGATGACCTTGCCCCGCCGGCGGCCCTGTTTTTCGTGAAACGCGCGGACGATCATCATCCCGCACAGTTCGCCGTGGGCACCCGCAGCCGGCTGGAAAGTGAAGCGGTCCATCCCCGTGATCTCGCACAGATACCATTCCAGCTTGTACATCAGTTCCAAAGCACCCTGGACGATCTCCTCGGGCGCATAGGGATGCAGAGCTGCAAACCCGGGCAGGCGAGCCACGTTTTCGTTGACCTTGGGGTTGTATTTCATCGTGCAGGAACCAAGCGGGTAGAACCCGGTATCGACGCCGTGGTTTCTCTGCGACAGGCGGATGAAATGGCGCACAACATTAACTTCGGCCATCTCCGGAAGGTCCGGGGGCTCTTTCCGGAGACTCCGGGAAGGCAGGACATCGGCAATGTCCTTTTCGGGGACATCCAGGTCCGGCAGGGGGAAGGCCGCACGCCCGGGAACGCTCAATTCAAAGACCAGCGGCTCAGCTTTGGCCGCGCGAAACTCGGCCAGCGGCGCGTCCTGCAGATTCATTTCTTTAACGTCAACGTCTTTCATTCCCTGTCCTCCAATCCCGCCACCAGCCCGTCGATTTCGGCCCGCGTGCGTTTCTCGGTGACGCAAAACAGTAGGCAATCCTCCAATCCCGGGTAGGCCCGCCCCAGTTCGTAGCCACCGATTATGCCGCGCGCCAGGAGCCGCTGGTTGATCGTCCGGGGCACCTCGGGGCACCGGACGGCGAACTCCTTAAAGAACGGGCCGGAAAAGGCGGGCTTGAAGCCGGGGAGAGAACAGATCCTCTCCCGGGCATAGTGGGCTTTCTGCAGCGACTGGCGGGCGACCTCGGCCAGCCCCTTCTTCCCGAGGGTGGTAAGGTACACGGCGGCGGCCAGGGCGCACAGGGCCTCGTTGGAGCAGATGTTGGAAGTAGCCCGTTCCCTGCGGATGTGCTGCTCGCGCGTCTGCAGGGTCAGCACGAAACCGCGGTTGCCGTCGCCGTCCGCCGTCACGCCGGCGATACGCCCCGGCATACGGCGGACGAAGTCTTTCCGCGCCGCGAAAAAGCCCAGGTAAGGGCCTCCGAAATTCAGCGGGTTGCCCAGCGCCTGTCCTTCGCCGACGACAATGTCGGCTCCGTAATCGCCCGGGGCTTTTAAGACGCCCAGGGAGATGGGGTCGACGGCCGTTACAAAGAGCGCCCCGGCGCTGTGGGCAATCCGCGACAACTCGTCGACGTGCTCCAGGCACCCGAAAAAGTTGGGCTGCTGAACGATCAGACAGGCCGTGTCGGAATCCACAACCTCGGCGACCCGGGCGGGATCAACGCCCCCGTCCTCGCCAAAGGGGACCTCGACTACCTGGAATTCCACGCACCGGGCGTAGGTGTTGACCGTCTCCCGGTATTCGGGGTGTACCGACCCGGCGATAACAACCTTGAAGCGCCTGGTAACCGAACCGGCCATCAAGGCCGCCTCGGCCAGAGCGCTGGCCCCATCGTACATCGAGGCGTTGGCCACATCCATGCCCGTAAGGATGCAGATCAGCGACTGGTACTCGTAGATCGACTGCAAGACCCCCTGGCTGATCTCGGCCTGGTAGGGGGTGTAGGCGGTGTAAAACTCGCTGCGCAGCAGGATGTGGTCGACCACGGCCGGGATGAAGTGGTCGTAAGCGCCCGCGCCCAGAAAGCAAACGTAGTCGTCTGCGCTGACGTTTTTCGCACTGAGCCTGCGCATGTGCCTGGCCAGCTCCGGCTCCGTCAGCGGCGCGGGTAGGCTGAGCGCTTCCTTCAGCCGAATCTCCCCGGGGATGTCCGCAAAGAGATCCTCGATGCTCCCGGCGCCGATGGCCTTCAGCATGGCCCGGCGGTCTTCTTCGGTATGAGGCACGTAATCCATTAACGGTTCGCCTCTTCTTCAATAAGTCTTTGATAGGCTTGGGCGTCAAGGAGGCCGTCCAGCTCGGAGGGATCGGCGATTTCAATGACGATGATCCATCCTTCGCCGTACGGGTCTTCGTTGACGGTCTCCGGCCTGTCGAGCAGCTTCTCGTTGACGGCGACGACCTTCCCGGATACGGGGCTGTAAAGGTCCGAGACGGTCTTCACCGACTCCACAACGCCGAACGTCTCCCCCTGCCGCAGCTCGCGACCCACCTCGGGAAGTTCCACAAAAACCACGTCCCCCAACTGATCCTGGGCGTAGAAGGTGATCCCCACTTTGCCGGTCCGGCCGTCCACCTGTATCCACTCGTGCTCTCTGGTGTACCTAAGATGGCTCGGGTACATCAACAACGCCTCCTTTTACTCTGTCTAGGAGACCGCTGAAAAACTGCGCCTGGCAAAAAGGATGTCGGATGCCGGAAGTCAGAAATCTGACCTGATGAAATCCGCAAAGCAGATTTCTAAGGATTATAGACTTGCGATCGCGAAGCGATCGCTTCCCGTTCCGACCTCTGACCTCTTGCCTCGGACCTCTTTCTGAGCGGTCTTAAGGGTAACTTCCGAAGCATAGCCGCACCCCCTAAAGATGCCTGTGCCAAAACCGGTGAATTAGTTTTTGCAGCACTCTCCTGGACGCTCTTGGTGTTTATAGTCAGGTATCCTACTTTTTACAGCACTCTCCCAGCGTTTAATGCTTATTAGCGCTTAGTGCTACTTAGGGCGAATGTAAAAGGGCTTCTTGACCACCTGCGCCCGGCAGTCTTTGCCCCTGATCACGACATCGATCTCCGTTCCCGCCACGGCGTATTCCGCCGGGATGTAGGCCAGGCCGATGTTCTTTTCGAGACTGGGGGAGAACGACCCCGAGGTCACCCGGCCGGTCTCGGAACCCGCCGTCTTTACCGGGTAACCGTTGCGCGGGACCCCGCGCTCCAGCATTATGAAGGCCGCCAGCTTCCGGCCGACCCCCCGTTCCTGCTGCTCCAAAAGGGCCTCGCGCCCGATGAAACCAGGCTTCTCCAGGTCCACGAAGCGGCCCAGGCCCGCCTCGAGGGGTGTCGTTTCCTCGTCGAGCTCGTGCCCGTACAGGGGCATACAGGCTTCCAGCCGCAAGGTGTCGCGGGCCCCCAGCCCGGCTGGAACCAACCCGTGCGGGCGGCCGGCGTCCATTATCCTCTCCCACAGTACAGCGGCGTTCTCGCTCCGGCAGTAAAGCTCAAACCCGTCCTCGCCGGTGTAGCCCGTCCGCGAAAGCAGGCAGTTCACCCCGGCTACGGAAACGTCAGGCACAAACCAGTAGTACTTGATCCGCCCGAGGTCGCAGTCCGTGAGCGAGGACAAAATGCTCTGCGCAAGCGGTCCCTGCAGGGCCAGCTGGGCCGTCTCCAACGAGACGTCCCGGACTTCGACTCGGGGGAAGCGGATGGCCGCAGTCCGAACCCACTCGTAGTTCTTAGCCGTATTGGCCGCGTTCACCACCAGCAGGAACCCGTCTTCCAGGCGGTAAATCAACAGGTCGTCTATAACCCCGCCTCTTTCGTTGCACATAGGGCTGTACTGCACCTGGTTGACCTGAAGCCTGCCGGCGTTGTTGGTTACCAGCGCCTGCACGAGGTCGAGGGCCTGGGGTCCCCGCACCTCGATCTCGCCCATGTGCGACACGTCAAAAAGACCGGCCTTTTGCCGCACGGCCTTGTGCTCCTCGATAATCCCGGCGTACTGTACGGGGAGGGCCCAGCCGCCGAACGGGACGATGCGCCCCCCGTATTTCACGTGCACCTCGCATAACGGAGTCCTCTTCAGGGTGTCCATCTATTCGTGCCTCCCAATCCCGCTTCTGAGTGCCGATTGCTGAGTGCTGAATGCCATTGAGCTTAGTCTGCCACTTCGTCCCATGAAAAACCAAAGACGGAGAAAAACCGCCTCTTACCGGCCCTGCGGCCGCCAAGAAAAGGTTCTTCCCCGTCCTGCTTACCTGAGAGTTTCCCCTAGCCATACAGCGCGCTAAGGTTGCCCCTTCGGTGCCCCTCAAAAGAAGTTGGAGGGTTCTCTCCAGGGATGTGTCCTGCTGCTTTCAGTCCCCTGAACCGCCGCTATTGCGGCAATCTTGCTTTTGAAGTCCGATGTCTCTTACACGTCTTTTGCATCAGGTGACTGAACGTAGGGATCAAGCCTTTAAGCAGCTCTCATCCACCGTTATGCAGTTGTCTCAAAGCTACCGGGTATTTTCGCCGGGAAGGTGCAAAATCCTTCCGCCGCCGGACCAACAGTCGTAAAATGTTTCGTTGCAGCAAAAAAAAGAGAGGATAAGGACAGCCGCCTTATCCTCTCAAGCTAGTAAGCATTCGATTCCTTGGTTACCTGACGATGGTTATCTCCCTGGACACGGGGCTGTAATCCACCTTGGCCCCCAGGGTTTCGCTGACGAAGCGCAGGGGCACGAAGGTGCGCTGGCCGTTGATCACCGCCGGCGCTTCAAGGGCGGCCGGCGCGCCGTCGACCAGGACGCTTTGGGCGCCGATGGTCAGGACGATCTCCCGGTCCATGTCTTTAATGACCACCTGCCGGGCCGCGGCCGCCCAGTCGACCTCGGCGCCGAGCGCCTCGCTGACGAACCGTACCGGGACCAGCGTCCTGCCGCTCTGCGGATCGATGTAAGGGGCGGCGTCAAGGGCTCTCGGGCCGCCGTTGACGGTGACGGTCAACTCGCCGACGGTCGACCTGATCACCTTCGGCTCGGGAACAAAGACGGCGAACCTGGTCAGGTGGTTGATGCTGATGACGGCGTACTGCGGCTTGCCGTTCGCATCCTTTTCGATGGCGGTCTTCACCGGGACCCACCGCGCCGCCTTCGTGTCGTAATAGTGGACTACACCGCGCTCGCTCGTCGTGGGCAGCTTGATGGTGATGAAGTCCTTGAAGGTCGTTTCCCGATCCGTAGTAATCTCGTAAATGTCGCCATCCAGCTTCAGGCTCGGGCCGGACGGCACCAGACCGCTTATCTCGCGCACGGTCAGCTTCTTGACAGTGAAAGTGGTATCGGCCGTCAGGGCGGTCCACGGTATCTGTACGGTTACGCCTTCGTAACTCAGAGAACCGCCCGTGGCAGCGCTGATCTTCTGGCTTGCGCCGTCCGTGGGCACGATCGGCATGGCGCCGCCGCCGCCACCGCCGCCGCCACCGCCGCCAGTCGGCAGGCTGTTGACGTAGGCAAGGGCGGCAGCAAGGTTGAGGGTCCCGCCTGTGGCTACCTTGCCGTTGAGCGCATCTAAGGGTGTAACTCTTTTAAGGCCGTCAACCAACTGGCTGGTTGAAAGGCTGCTGCGGAGCGAAAGCGCCAGCGCCGCCCCGGCCGACACGAAGGGCGCGGCCATCGAGGTGCCGTCCCAGGAAGCGTAAGGGAAGACTCGCTCCAACACAACGGTCGCTTCGGCCGATCTTGGTAGCAGTACGTCGATATATTCGTTGTCCGTACGAAGGTCGTACGATACCCCATCATACGGGGCAGCTACACCGTTCAGGCCGGCGACAGGGTCCCAGCACTCCGCCACCAGCTTGGCCTTTAAATAATCAGTGTAGAACTCTTCTCCTTCGATACCGTATCCGGCGTCACGGCCGGCCAGGAAGAGCATGCCCCCTGCCTGAAGGTAGGCGATGAGATTATCCCGGTCGTTCTGCGTCAGATTAGGGGGCGGATTGTCAAAGATTGGCGGGGCGCTGTCCAGTGCGTGCCCCGTGAACCAAACCACGCCGCTATATACGGCAGCATCTACTGTCGGCCCGTCAGCCCCCAGTCCAACCTCACATAATGTATATACATAACCTGCCGTGCTAAGGGCATCTAGGTAGTAAGAACTCACATCGGGAAGGGTAAAAAATGTCTTATTGGGGTATTGATAAGTCCCGTCCTGGTCATCGTCAACAACCAGGAGAGGTTTCCCCAAGGGACCCTGCGTATCGGCCGGGGTAAGGTCGAGGCCGTAATATACGGCACGCACGATGCTGTCGTAAACCGCTCCCTCGGTGCTGGTCCCGCCGGACGCATCATTAAGGTCCTCCGCGCCAAAACCCCAAAAGACAGCCTTATAGTTGTAAACGCTGTCGCTCACAGCTAAGGCCATTCCGGCACCCTCGTAAGCGGGAACCGTGCTCACAATATCCTCGCCGGGGGCAGCAAGGGTCACGCTTTGGACGCCGTAGTTTGAAAACGACGCCAATTCGCCGGTCGGAGCCAGCGCCGCCACACTGACGATGTTCGGCAAGGCGGGATAAGTCACTCCGCCGATCGTATGCGAAACCGTGAAACTGGCCGGCCAGGTAGGCGAGGAATCATTGTCGTCCCCCAGGTGGTCATCTCCGCCGTTCCCCGCTGCTGCTATAAAGAGCATACCCGGACAATTCTTAATGGCATTATACTCTTCCAAATCGAAATCGCCGGTGCCCCCGAAACTCATATTCACGATTTTGGCACCGTTTTGCTTGGCGTAGTTTATCGCCTCCACAATATCTGTCGTCGTAAAAAACCCTAAAGCATCGCCGGCCTTCAGCGGCATAATCTTAACATTCGGGGCCGCGCCGGCGATACCTTCGCTGTTGCCGGCAACAGCAGCAATGATCCCGGCCACGTGCGTCCCGTGGCCGTGGTCGTCAGTGGGGTCGTCATCGTTGTTTACGAAGTCGTAACCCGCGACCAACCGTTCCGCCAAGTCCGGGTGGGTTAAATCCACCCCGGTGTCAATAACCGCCACCACTACCGAGGACGAACCCTTAGTGTAATTCCAAGCTTCCTCGGCCTGTACACCGTAAACCGTATTGATCAAGCCCCACTGCTGATCCCAAAGGGGATCATTGGGATCAGCAGCAATGCGATAGATGTAGTTCGGCTGGGCGTATTCGACCGCCGGATCCCGCATCAGCTCGGCCACGACATCCTCCACATTCCGGCCGCCGGTGTCGTACAGCACCGTCGACGTCGGCAGGTCACGCACGCGGGAGAGGCGGTGGGCAGCAGCCACGCTGCTCCTGGCTGCCGCCTTCCCCTGGGTTTCCTTGAACTTGACCAGCACCTGCCCGGCAACATAGTCCGCACCTTTAAGCAGCTTATCGTTTTTGCCCGTCTTCGCCAGAGCGGGGCCAACCATACTAAACAGCAGAGAGATAACTAACAGCAAGGCCAGCATTCCCCGGCGGCAGCTCTTGCCCGGGCCGACCTTTTCAAACAAGTGGCGGACCATTCCAAACCTACTCCTCTCAGAAGCGTCTGTCATCTTTGTCGCAAACCGGGACAGATCCCGCCGGCGCCCGTTCCGGTTGCGTGCGCAAGCCTCCGCCGGCCGGGTGTGGTACCGCTTGGCAGCCCGGCCGGCAGACAGGAACGGCTCACAGCAACTGTTCCCGGCGGATTAATATGCCAAAATTCGCCACAATTCGATATGTTCCTTCTACGTCACGCCTTTTACTCAGGACGAGAGGCGACAGAACCGGGACCAAGACAGTTTTCCGGGCGGGGGCGCGGCCGGGTTTGGGAAGAGAGCCGGGTAACGGTGATCCTGTCCCGGAAGCGCTCGAGGGTGCGGATGACGCGCCGGCCCAGGAGGAGCACGAAGACGGCGTTGCCGATGGCGTGAGCCGTGTCAAATGGCAGACTGAGGCTTTCCACAGCCAGAAACGACCGCAAGTCAAGGGGGTAAAAGGATGTCGTCCAGACCCACAGGTTGACGACGGCCCCGTAGAGATACCCCCAGAGGATGCTGAAAGCTACCATGGCCGGCAGCCCCAGTCCTTTGATCAAGACGGAACACCACCCCGCCGAGGCTCCGGCCAGTCCCCAGGCGATCATTTGCCAGGGGGTCCAGGGGCCCTGCCCGAGGGCAAAATTGGAGAGTACGGCCGCGACGGCCCCCACCGCAAAAGCAACCCGCGCCCCGAAGACGATCCCGGCCGTTATGCAGACGAAGGTCACCGGTTGCACCCCCGGCAGGAAGGCAAAGGGTATCCGGCCGGCGGCGGCCAGGGCGGCCAGGCTGGCCACCAGCATGATTTCCCGGCCGGCGGGGCGGCCGCATTCATACCGCCAGGCCGCGACCACCAGCACCAGGACAGCCGCGCCGAAGGCCAACAGGCCGTGGCTGACCACGGTCCCCGTGACTCCCAGCCAGGCGCAGGCGCCAAGCACGGCTAACGGCAAAAGCCAGACCAGCCACGAGAGCAACCGGAGCGACCGGCCCGTCTTCCTAGCCATGCCCGGCACCCGCCTGCGCCATCCAAGCCCGGGCGGCGCTGAAAGTCGTCACTTCGGCCACCCCGCGGAAGAGCCGCGCCACTTGCGGGCTGTAAAACAAAGAGTCGCCGAGGACCTCCGCCGGCGTTCCGGCGGCCAGGACCCTGCCTCCGGCCATAAAGACAACCTTTGCCGCCCACTCGGCTGCAAAGTCCACGTCGTGGGTGACCAGGAGCACGCTTTTGCCATCCTGCCGGCAAAGCCGATCCAAGAGGCGGCCCAGAGTATCCTTGGCGGGCTGGTCCACCCCCCGCGTCGGCTCATCGAGGAGGATCAACGAGGGCCCGGCGACCAGCAGTGAAGCGAGGGCCACGCGCTGGCGCTCCCCCGCCGAAAGATCGCGCGGATTCACCCCGGCCAAGTCGGACAGGCCGCAGGCGGCCAGCACATCGGCCACCGGCCCGGACCGGCCCAGGGCGCGGAGGGTGAAGCCGAGTTCTTCTGCAACCGTATCACGGAAGAGGTAGTCGTTGGGGTTCTGGGCCAGGTAGGCTACCCCGGCGGCCAGGCCGGCTTTGTTCAGCGTCCCGCGGTCACGCCCGAAGATGCGGATCCGCCCGCCGTCCGGCTTGAGCAAACCGGCGAGGAGCTTGAGAAGGGTACTCTTGCCCGCTCCGTTGGGGCCGACGACAGTCGTTATCGCGCCGGCGGGAACCGCAAGGGAAAGATCCGTTACAGCGGCTGCGCCGCGGGGGTAGGCATACCGGACCCGGCTGGCCTCGACTGCGAGGTCAGCCGGGTCCGTTCGCGCTCCCTGGGCCTGCCCCGCGTGACCGCCCGCCACCGTGCGGAGCAGCTCCCGGCGTCCCTCGGCCACGGTGAGCGGGTGCCTTCCATTGACTGCAGCCAGCAGCCGCGTCACCGCCGGGACGTAAGGCAATCCGGCATTGAGAGCCAGTTTCGCCGCTTCCCGGGGAGGAGCGTCAATTACCACCCGCCCCGCTTCCATCACGGCCACCCGGTCGGCAAGATGATAGCAGCGGTCCAGGCGCTGCTCGCTCAGGATCACCGTAAGGCCGTACTCCTGGTTCAGCCGCCGCACCAGTGACAGAAACTCGTCGGCCGCCGCGGGGTCCAGCTGTGAAGTCGGTTCGTCGAGCAGCAACACCCGGGGCTGCATCACGAGGACGGCCGCCAGGACGGTTTTCTGCTTCAGCCCCCCGGAAAGCTCCGCCGTCGGGGTCCGGAGGTACGGGGTCAAGCCGAGGAATTCCGCCCCTTCAGCCACTCTCCGGGCGATGACCGTTGACGGCAACCCGATGTTTTCCAGGCCGAAGCACAGTTCGCGCTCCACCGTCGTCATCACCAGCTGCTTTTCCGGGTCCTGGAAGACAATGCCCACGCTTCGGGCCAGTTCCCGCCGCCCGACGTCACGCAGGTCACGGCCGTCCAACAACACACGGCCGCCGAAGACGCCGCCGTGAAAGTCGGGCACCAGCCCGGCAAAGGCGCGCAGCACTGTGCTCTTCCCCGATCCCGAAGGACCTGCCAAGAGAACAAAGGTTCCTTCCTCGATCTCGAGGCTCATACCCCGCAGGGCGGGTGCGCTCCGCCCGGGGTAGGTGTAGACTAGGTTTTCCGCCGCCAGGATGGCCAGTGTTCAACCCCCCAGTACCAGAGCGGCAGGAGCAAGCCCCCTGCCGCTGTGAGCATCGCAACAGTCCAAAGATTTTCACGGTAAAACCCCTCCAGGAGGGGGTAGAAGCCGACCCGGGCCGCGCCGGAGAAAAGGCCGTAACCCAACCCGCCGAGCACCAGAACCGCCCCGCCGACGGCAAAACAGTCACGTCCGGCCCACCTTTCGGGGAGGTGTGTCCTCCTCCCGGACCCGAAACCCCGAGCGTGCATAGCCTCCGCCATTTCCAGCGACCTTTCCAGGGCGAGCACGAGTATCCCGGCAAGCACCACTGCATAACCCCGGAAGCGCGCCGCCACGGACCCGTCGCCAAGGGACAGACCCCGGGCCGCGTGCGCCTCTTCCACCGACCGGAAATCGGCGGCCAGGACCGGCAGCAAGCGCAAAGCCACCAAAACGGTAAGCGCCGTTCTCGGCATTCGTGCCGCCAGGAAGGCAAAGGCCCGGTCATGTTCGGTCAGCCGGTCATAGAGCAGAAAAGCGAGCCACACGACAGCGAGACGGAGGGCCATCACAACGCCGAAACAGACGGCTTCCAGTGAAACCTGCACCCTGCCGAACAGCGGCCAATACCAGCCGGGGTCCCAGATGATTGTAGTTCCTGCGCGGACCAGCAAGGCGTTCAAGCAAACCACAGCGGCCGCCACAGGCACGAGGGCGTGCAGCGGCCTGGCGGCCTGCGCCCAACCCCGGGTAACGACCAGACCGGCAAAGGCCGCCAGGCCGAGCACGGCCAGGGGCAAAGGATGCTGGTAGACCAGGCTTGCCGTCAGCAGAGCCCCGAAGTAGAGGCCGGCCGCCAACGAGTGCAGTGATTCGCGTCTATTGCGGCCCATTACTTGTTCCACTCCCGGCCCGGAGAGCCGCAAACAAGCTCCAGGCAACCTGCGCCCGCCCGGCGGGCTTTTCCGGGCTGAAGCCGGGATAGAGCAAACCTGCTCGCCGTCCTGCTTCCACCGGCCCGGTCCACCAGGGCCCGGCGGCGGGCGGAACGGACAGTTTCGCCATCCGGCACAGCACCGCGGCCAGTTCGGCGCCCCTCACCTTATCTTGGGGAGCAAAGCAGCCGCCTGGACGCCCTCTGAGCAGACCGCCATGCACCGCCGTCGCCACAGGCCGATAAGCCCAGTGGTCAGCCGTCAGGTCGACAAAGGAAACCCCACTGTTTACCGGAGGGTTCAGGTCTAACGCCCGGGTCAACAGGCAGGCCAGTTCGGCGCGGGTGACGGGGGCTTGGGGCCTGAAGCTGCCGTCCGCGTACCCGCTCACGATCCCCCGCGCGGCGAGTTCGGCTACTGCCGCGTGCGCCCAGTGCTCGGGACCGAGATCGCTGAACCTGCCGGACCGCGGCAGGGCCCAGAAAGGCCTCCCGCGTTTCAGGTCCCCCAGCGCCAGCAGGGCCTGGCTGGTGGCGATAATGTCGGCCGGCCCTCCCCGGTAGTGGGCAAAAGAGCCATCCGGCCGCTGGAAAGCCAGCAGGGCCTGAACGGGGTTCCCGCCTGGCTGAGTCCAGTCCCCGCCTTGCGGGTCCATGCCGTAGGCAACAAGAGCCTGGATAACCCAGGCGCACGATTCGCAGGACTCTACTCCCCATGAAACAAACCCCCCGCCGGGCTGCTGGCGGCTGTGCAAAAAGGAAAAGGCAGATGTCACCGGGGGGCTGTCCGCTTCCAAACCCAGAGCCTTCATCGCGCAAAGGGCCATCGCCGTTATATCGACGTCCGACTCCGGAACGGATGTACCATAGGAAAATCCGCCGTCGGCATGCTGCTGCTCAAGAAGCCAGGCCAGGGCCGCGTCCCCGTCGGGTGTTTCCCTTCCCGCAGCAGCCAGGGCTATGATCGCCCACACGTGAGCGTTGACCAGTTCTTCCCCCTGGCCCGCTGTGTTGTCAGCAAATTTGCCGTTCTTCAACTGCAGGTGTTGGAGCCTCGTCACGGCCTCTTCCGTACCGGGAGACCCAAAAAGCGTTCCGGCGATGATCATCCGCACCAGGCCGGTTGTCGGACCGTCCTCCGGCAGGCGGGACAAGGAAAAGTCCCCGGCACGGGGACATCCTGCCGCTCGCAAGGCAATCGAAGCCCAGGGATAGTCAGAGACCTGCTGGCCGGAGAGGTACGCACAGGCTCTTTGAAGTGAAGCGTCAACAGAATCGGAAGCGCTCGCCGGCAAAGCCAGGCAGATAACCAGCCAAAAACACAGCACGGCCTGGACCAGGACAGGTCTCGCTTTCATCTTGCAGCACCTCCCGCCGGCAGGGCAGTGACCTGAGACTCCTGTACCAGGACACCGCACCGGCAGCGAAGCTTCGAAGGATCTTCGAGCACTCTGACCGCTGCTTTCAGGCCGGCGTCATCAGTCCCCGTCACGATCCACAGCGGGTTCCTGTCCCCCGGGCCGGCGGCTGTTGCCAGGACCGTCCCGCAACTTTCTTTCAGGTCCACGGTAGCGTTCCCCCGCTCGTCCAACGCTGTAAAACCGTCGGCGGCAAGACGGCAATAGATGCCCGAGCGGGCTCCCCGCTCAACGATCTTAGCCAGTGCCGAGGATGCCAGATCCCTCCACAACCCCACAACGAGGACCGGCGTATTCCGCTGAAGGACGGCCCGGTCATCAACTATGCTCCCGCAGGCCTGAATGCCTTGAGTGGCGAGAGCTCCCGCCACCTGCCGGAACAGGTCGGACTGCCCCTCGGGATAAAGAATAAGCACGGGCGCGCCTCCTTTTAAGGGACAAGGATAGGCTCCCACAACGGCCGGAGCAGGCGGACCGGCGCTCCAGTCACGGTAGTCCCACCAGACCACGTCCCCGGGGTCGGGCCGGAAATCGGCGGCACCGACGGGGACAAGGACACCGTTGACCCAGTAAAACCAGTCCAAGCGTCCGCCCCGTCCGTCTGACCGTATGCCGTTGATCGCGTTCACGAACTTGCCGCCGTAAGCCGTTTCGACCCGGGTGTGGTTCTTAAGGAGCGACAGTACGTCACTTCCGGGCGGCAGGGGCACCTCGGCCGCGAAGAGGGTTTCCCGGCCGAAGTCCCGCGTCACCCAGAGGGTTACTTTAGGGCCGCCGGCCGCCCGTTGCCCTCCGGGTGCGGTTGTGTTCTCACGGTCACCGGAAGGGGCAGGGGTGTGTTCTTCGCCGGTTTGCAGCGCCGGAACCCCGGCGGGATCGCCTGCGCCGCCAGCCACCGATGACGGCGCAGACCGCAGGTTTTCTGCCGGTGTCCTTTCCGGCGCCGACGTTGCGGCCGCCGGCGAAGACGTTTCGGGCGGACCCGCCGCCGTGCCGCAGCCCAGGATACCCAGGAACAGGACGAGAAGAAGGGCCACGGCCAGGCCCTTGAAAGACAACGGTTTATGCCGCATCACGTACCGCCCTTTCGCGTTCCACCAAGCGCTGGACGAAGGCCGCGGCCTCGGCACGAGTTACCGGTCCGCGGGGGTTCAGGTGCTTGTCGGGCGTACCGACCAGCAGCCCTTCGTTTACGGCGGCGGCCACTGCTGTGCGCGCCCAGCCGGCGACCTGGTCGGCGTCGGTGTAACGCCCGAGAACTGCTTCCGCCCGTCCGGGCGGGAGCTGCTCCGGCTGGCCCGCGCGGTGAGCGGCGCGTACCAGGATGGCGGCCAGTTCCTGGCGGGTCAGCGGCTTCTCCGGTCCGAAAAGGCCGCCGGGCAGGCCGCGGACCAGGCCGCGGCGGGCGGCGGCGCCGATCTCGGCGCGGTAGGCCGCATCCACCCCGAGGTCGGTAAAGGACGGGGCCGGACCCGGCAACAGCTCCAGTCCGCGGGCCAGCCAGCCGGTGAAGACCGCCCGGGTGACCGGATCCCCGGGGCGGAAGGCCGGACCCTCGTCGGCCCCGATGACGCCCCGCGCGGCAAGATCTTTTACGGCCCCGGCGTACCACGCTTTTCCGCCCGCATCGATGTCTGTGAAGGCCGGAGAGGGGCCGGCCGGGGTCAGCGCTGCGAAGCGGGTGAAGTGGGTTATGCGCCCGGCCAGGAAACCCGTAGCCGGGTCGTAGACCGCCGCCAGGGGGCGCCACAGGTTAGACTGCGGGTCGAACCAGGCCAAGGTCAGGTCGGCCGCCGCCCGGCCCTCAGAGGGCAGACAGCGCAGGTAGACCGTGGCCGCCTTCCGGAAGGCCTGCCCGTCCGGGCCGAAATCGTACACGCCGGAGGCGAAGGTCTTCCCCACCGGGGCCGGCAGGCCCTCCTCCTCTCGTTTCTGCTCGCGCACGGAGATGGTCACGGTTCGTTCGAGAGCACCGGCGGGTATCTTTAGCCCGGCTTCCAGCAGTTCATCAGCGACAAGGGTTTCCGTCTCCGGGTTAACCTCCTGCGCGAGACCGACGCGGTTGGCGGCCAGAGCGCGCGCCAGCTCGGCGGCTGCCGCGGCGTCCGGCGGGGCGGAAGGCAGGACGGTGGTTGCCGGCCCCCCATCCTTTGCGGCGGAAAGCGCCTTTTCCGCCGCGGCGATACCGCCCGCCAGCGTCGGGGAAAGCGTAGGCCCGACAGGCAGCCGGTTTGGTAAAAAATCGCCGGTTTCTGCTAACGAGCGGACGTAGCGCCACAGTACGTCGTCCCCGTCACGGAGGCGGTAGGCGTTGCACGCCGCCGGGGGAGCCGATCCGTTCACCAGGTAGATCCAGCCGCTCGCCTGGCCGTATTGCTTTTCGGCCAGGCCGTCGATGCTGACCACATAGCTGCCGCCGAACCCGGTTTCGATGCTGGCGCCGAGGGCCTCCAGGGCCCCGAGCGGGGTCTGCTTCCCGGACTTCAGACTCACGGGACGCGCCGGGTACATTGTCATCCCGTCCAGGCCACGCACTTCGGCGGTGACGGTGACGGCCTCCGGGTTTCCACCGCCCGCACCCCCGCCTGGCGGCGCTGGCGGAACCTCCGGCAGCTTTGCCGGGTCGAGGCAGACGAGACCGAGCAGGGCCACGGCGGTGTCATGACCAGGGCTGTAACCATCGCTGCCGGCCTGCCACCGGAAGGCCCCGTCGGCCTTTTGCAGGCCCAGCAGGTGGTTGACGGCATTTAACCCCCCGGTCTTCGACCAGCCGGCGCCCTGCGGGTCCTCCCCGGCGGCGACCAGGGCCTGAATGACTTCGGCGTCGGAACTGCTGTCGGACGGGGGGCCCCATTGTCCATAGAAGAATCCGCCGTCGTCAGCCTGCATGGTCTTCAGGAACGACAGGGCTTTGCCGAGTGGCTGGCCGGCGGTCTTGTCGGCAGCGCCGAGGACCACGAGCGCCCGGACGGCGGCGGCGGTATCGTTGGAGTCGCTCAGGTAGCCTCCCCACGGGTCATTGCGGTCAGTGGTCCAGCCCCAGCCGCCGTCCGCGTTCTGGGCATCGATCAGCCATTGCCGCGCCCTGTCGCGATTCGGCACCGCTTCCCCCGCCGAAGAGAGGGCGAGAACCGCCCAGGCGTGGGCGTTGACCCAGGCGGCTTCGCCCGGCAGGCCGAAATGTCCCGAGCTGGCATCCTGGCGCTGCAGGAGCAGTGCGACCAGGTCTTTCCCGCCGAAGTTCCGCGGGTCCGCGTCGGCGCCGGCCTTCCTGGCTGCCGCCGCCGCCAGCAGGGTGCGGGCGATCGTCGTCGTGGACGTCGAGTCGGGATCCCAGCCAGCAACCGCGGAACCCATCGCCTCGAGGTGCCCCCGGCCGTTTTTCAGCCAATCGTTGGCCGACAGGTTCTCCCCGGCCGCGGCCAGGGCGATGGCCGCCCAATCGTCGGTCAGCTTCCCGTCGGCAGCTTGCTGCGCGCGCAGGTAGACCTTCGCCCGCGCCAGGGGGTTGCTGGCTGCCGCGCCGGGGTAGGTAGTCAACGACAAACCTGCCGTGGATCCGCCGTAGGCGGCATAGACCACCGTGGTCACGCTGTCCCAGCGGCCCAGGCCGGACGGCCGGGCGGGAGTAAAAGTGACCGCCTCGCCGTATACCGCGCTCAGGGTACCGCAACCGGGGTTGCCCAGCGACCACTCCACAGCCGGACTGGTGACTAACGTACCATCGTCATAAACTGTCGCCTTAATGGTGATGGGCGTTCCCTCGTAGACGATGCCGTTACTGTCGGAGTTCAATTGGATCGTAATTCCGGCCAGGGCCGGCGCTGCGGCAAGGCCAAAAAGCAGGACAAACACATAGAGAAAAACTAGCAACCGTTGGCAAAGCCTCATCGTTTTTGCCTCCCCAGCATGTATTGGCCGTAAAAAGTCACACCGGAAGCAAAAGACCCGGCCTTCCGAGGCCGGGTCGACAAGGCTAGCCGCCGGGTTCAGCGAAAAACACCGGACATCGCCCCCTCTCCCTCGGAGGTAAGCTTGCTGCTGTCCGGGCAGGTCTCCTGACTCAGGGTTCATCGCCGGTTCCAACCTTCCCGGGCCTGTCGCCCAGTGGCACTGCCGCTTTCCGCGGCAAGGAACTGCTCACCCATTACAGTGGCGGGGCCGTTCAGGATTCACACCTGATTCCCTTTTCACCTCCCTGGGAGACCGTTGAAAAACTTCGCCTGCCCATTTGGGAAGTGCGAGGTGAGAGGTCAGAAGTGTGAACGGGGCGGAATCCGCTCTGCGAATTCCAACCTGTATTTCCCACTTCCGACTTCCCACATCTCACCTCTCAAAGGCTATGCTCGTTTTTGAACGCTCTCTCCTGGCAGGAGGCACCCGGACAGGGCTCGATATGTGCTTGAAGCCAGCCAACCGGCAGGGCAAACGGCATTGCCGCCCGCAGCATTTTCCAGCTGGCTGTTTTGATCCTACCACAAGGTCCCGGCGATGTCCATCACCGCCCTGCAGGAAAGCGGACGAATTCCTGGCGGGAAACGGCGGCGCACCGTCCCGCATAGAAACCAGGCAGGCTGACGACAATACAGACATGGGCATTATCGCGGTACACGGCGGGCTGGATACGAGCCGGGAACAGGAATTCATGGCGCTTCTTAAGGAGGCGGCGCTGAGGGGACACAACCTTTTGATTCAGGGCCGTGTGCCGGCGCTCGAAGCCGTGCTCAACCTCCTGGAGGACTCGCCGCGGTTCAACTGCGGCTACGGCTCGGTGCTCAATCTTGACGGCGAAGTCGAGATGGACGCCGCCATCGTCGACGGCGGGACAAACCGTTTCGCCGCCGTGGCCGCCATCCGGGAGGTCGCCAACCCGATATCGGTGGCCCGCAAGCTGATGGAGGAAACCAAGCAGGTAATGCTGGCCGGGGAGGGGGCCATCAAGTTCGCGCGCCGGCATCACTTCCCCGAAGCCAACTGCATCACCAGGGAGCAGCTCGAAGCGTGGCGCAAGGCCAAGGACAGCCTGTCCCGGGGCGAGATGCCGGCCCAGAACCTCTTTACGGGGCTGGAGTACCGCGCCGACACCGTCGGGTGCGTCTGCTGGGACGGGCAGGCGCTGGCCGCAGCCTCGTCGACAGGCGGGTGTTCCCTGAAGATGCCTGGAAGGGTTGGAGATACCCCGGCGCTGGGCGGGGGGATCTATGCCTCGTCGACAAGCGCCGCGGTCTGCACCGGCGTGGGCGAAGCCTTTGTGGAGACGCTGACGGCCAAGTACGTGGACGAGCAGATCGCGGCGGGAACGCATCCCCAAGAGGCGGTCGAGTCAGCGTTAAAAAGGCTAGCGGACCTGAAGGGCGCCGAAGGCGGGATTCTCGCCCTGGACAGCGGAGGGCGTATCGGCGCGGCCTTCAACGCCGGCCGTTTCCCCGTCGTGGTCGTGGTCGACGGCCGGGTCCGAAAAGACTTCGAGCCGGTCAACCTCCGTCACCGCTTGGGAGGCGGAAAGTGAGAAGTTGGAAGTGAGTGAATCACCCGCAGCATCGGCTTGCAGCCATAACGACTAGACCATGCCAGCAAAGGTTTTGTACCCCGTCCAGATGAAATAGCCCCCGAGGAACACCAGAAAAGACCCGCAGATCACCAGGATCTCGCCGTAAACGGGCGGGGAGAGGAATCGCTTGCCCTTGACGACCAGGTAGGATACCAGGCCGTACCACAGGAAGTCGGCGGAAATATGCCCGGTAAAAAAAGCCGCAAGCCCGAGGTAGCCCTTGTCGAGCGACTGGGTGATGTAGGTCAGGCCGATGGTGGCCCACCAGAGAGACCAGTAGGGGTTGGAGACGCTGGTGACGGCGCCCAGGCCGATCAGCCTAAGAATACCTGTAGACTTACCCGCGGCCTCGCCGTCGCTAGTCGCGGCGGCGTCCTGCACAGCCTGGAGGTTGACCCTGCCGCGCAGCACGTCGCTGATGATGCAGTGCCCCATGTAGATCAGGAAGCCCCCGCCCAAGAAGGCGATCGTTCCCGTGACGGAATGGAGCGTTAGGAAAACGGCGAGCCCGCCGACGAGGGAGAGCACGAGGGCGCCTTCGAGAACGGCGTGGCCGACGATGAGCAGCGGCCCGGTCAACAAGCCGCGCCGGGCGGATTCGGCAACCGTAATAGTAAAAAGGGGGCCCGGCATCATCGCGCCGGTCAGCCCCACCACGAGTGCGGTTACGAAAATGACGCTCAGACTCACCTACCCACTCCCCAGTCAGAACCGCCACCACAAATGTGAGGGTCAGACCCTCACATTTGAGACCCTCACATTTGTTCAGTAACGATTTAGTCAGCCAATCTAGAAGTTGAACTTCCCCGCGCGCTCCAAATACTTCTCCATCAGCGGGCTGGCTCCCGTTTCAAGATACTCCTTCATGACCTCGGGGCGCTTTTTCTGCACGCCCTCGTTCAGCACGCTGCAGGCCAGGTGGGTGCCCAGGGGCGCGTACACCACCTGGTCGAAGACCAGCCTCGAGGGCAGGATCTGCGCGTCCAGGGCCAGGACGCCCATGGTCATCTCCTGCGCCTGTTCGAGCTTAAGGTGCCCCTTGCTCTTGATGTCCTCGCAGTACGGGATCCTGGACTCCAGGATCTCCTTGGGCAGCGTGATGCCGTGGGTCTTCCGGTAATACTCGCCCACATCCTCCATTCCCCGGCTGTTTAATTCCTCGTGCGCCTTCCGGTCCAGGTGGCCGTAAAGGCGGCAGTTCAAAGGGCGCACCGGGTAGATCAGGCACCGGCTGTCGGTCCCCAGGAACGGGCATTTGGCATCGGGGTCGACCAGGTGCAGGAAGAAAAACCGCACCGCGCGTTCGACCAGTTCGGGATGCAGGTCCTTGAGGTTGTCGCGGACGTAGCGGTAAACGTTTAAATACTCGATGAGCCCGGCCGGGGGCGGATCGGCGCAGCAGGTGCCGCACCGCTGGCAATCAGCTTCGGGAACCCTTTCGTAAATCTCCTCAAGATAAGCGAAGAGCCTGTTGTTCTCCGCGACAGCCAGGGCTTCGTAAATTTTAGCGGCAGGCAACATTTGCCTTCCTCCTTTCGACAAAAACCGTTAGAATATATTCGAGCACCTTGGAGCAAGTCCTTGTCGCAATCTCTGCATCACGTGCCTGACACAGGAAAGACTAGAAATGGCTCCATTCCCGCAAAGGGGGTTCCGGCTCCTTGAGTATCTCCCTGATCGACATTATCTGGTTCTTTTTCCTGCTTTCCGTCATTATCCCCATGCTCCGGCAGCGAAGTATCGAGACCGCGCGGCTGCGCCTGATCAGGCAGATTGAACAAAAAAGAGGGTCCCGCCTGATCACCCTCATCCACCGCCAGGAATTACTGAGCATCCTGGGCATTCCGCTGACAAGATTCATCAACATCGAGGACTCTGAACACGTCCTGCGGGCCATCCGGCTGACCCCCGACGACCTGCCCATCGACCTGGTGCTGCATACCCCCGGGGGCCTGGTCCTGGCCTCAGAACAAATCGCCCGGGCCATCCAGCGGCACCCGGCCAAGGTTACCGTTTTTGTTCCGCATTACGCGATGTCCGGCGGAACAATGATCTCGCTGGCCGCTGACGAAATCATCATGGACGAGAACGCCGTGCTCGGCCCGGTGGACCCGCAGCTCGGGAATTTTCCCGCAGCTTCTATTGTAGAAGCAGTACGCCAAAAAGGCAAGGACAAGGTCGACGACGAGACCCTGATCATGGCTGACATATCAAGCAAAGCCCTGGTACAGGTCGAAGAGTTCATCCTGGAGCTGCTCAAGGAGAAGATGCCCGAGGAGAACGCGCGGGAGGTAGCCAAGGCCCTGTCCACAGGACAGTGGACCCACGACTACCCCATTACTTTTGAAAAGCTGCAGAACCTGGGGCTGAAAGTCGCAACCGGCCTGCCCACGGAAATCTACGAGCTGATGGAGCTCTACCCGCAACCGCCCCAGCGGCGCCCGTCGGTGCAGTTCATCCCCATCCCCTACCGCAACCGGAAGGACGGGCCGGAAAACAAATAAAATGGTTACGTTTCGATCTGGTTCTGGATGTGCGCTATGCCCACCCCGGCCTTGCAGGGCACGTAAAACCACACCAGGGCGCTGAAATGCTCGACCGTGTTCGGCTGAGCGATACAGTCTGTTTTAACTTTCTCCCCGTTCACCCACTCGCTCGTCTTATACTCCAGCGGCTGGTCGAGATAGGGCCTGATCGCTTGGGCTATCTCTTCCGCGGTATCCTCAAAAAAGGTGCGGACGCCGTCGAAACACAGCCGGCCGCTCAGCTTCCCTTTCACTAAATGAGCAATGATCATCTTGTCCATTACCCCCTCATCCCCAATATAACCGCTTGCCCGTCGAATTACCAGCCTCGTGAGGCGGGCTTGCGCCCGCGGTTTTGACCGCTGCCAGACGACTGACGACCGACCTGTCATAGGTTTCCCCGGGGCGGCATAGACATGGTGTGAGATGCTGGAAAGGAGGTATGATTTTGCCAGTCTGGGTTGCGGCTTACCGCCTTCGGGCATGGCATGCGCTGGCGTTTCTCATCTTGGTTTCTTTCGTATACCTGTGCTGGACGGGCTACCGGTGGGCCGACCGGTACCTGCACGAGCGAACGATAGCGGCCCTTTCCTGGCTCCTGGCCAACAAGACCATCGTCGTCGATCCGGGACACGGGGGGAAGGATTCGGGCGCCCGGGCCCCGGACGGGACCTTCGAAAAGGACATCACGCTGCCGATCGCCCTCAAGCTGGCGGACTACCTGCGCCAGGGAGGGGCCAGGGTTATCATGACCCGCACCGAGGATAAGCGGATCATCGAGCGGCAGCGCGCCGACCTGGCCGAGCGGGCCCGCATCGCCAACGAGGCCGATACCGATCTCCTGATCAGCATCCACTGCAACAACTTCCACAATTCGAGCGAGCGCGGGGCGCAGACCTTTTCGCAACCCGGCGCGGAGGCGTCGAGGCGCGCCAGCCGGGCCATCCAGGCGGAATTGATACGCGTCCTCGGCAACACCAAACGCGTTCCCAAAGAGATCGACTATTTCATCACGCGGGAGGCGCGGGTCCCGGCGGTCATCGTGGAAACAGGTTACCTGAGCAACCCGGCCGAGCGCCGGCTCCTGAAGGACCCGGAGTACCAGGCGAAGGTAGCCCTGGCCATCTATGCGGGCGTGGTCACCTATTTCGCCCAGGAAGCCATGCCCGCCACAAAGTGGATCGACAACAAGATCATTGAAACCTTCCAGCAAAGGCCGGCCCCGCTCGAAGCCCCGTGACCACGGACGGCCGTTAAAAAAGCGATCGCCTGAGAGCGATCGCTTTTAATCGTGGACGAGATTTTAACGCTTGGAGAATTGCGGAGCGCGGCGGGCCTTCTTCAGGCCGTACTTGCGGCGTTCCTTCATCCGCGGGTCGCGGGTCAGGAACCCGGCCTTCTTCAAAACGGACCGGAGGTTCGGGTCGGCCTGGATGAGCGCCCTGGCGATGCCCAGCCGGACAGCTCCCGCCTGACCGCTCAAGCCCCCGCCGAGGACCTTGGCGACGACGTCAAAGCGGCCGCTTGTCCCGGTGACTTCGAGCGGCTGGCGCACGATGGTCTCCAGGGTGCGCCGTCCGAGGTAGGCGTCGGCGTTACGGGCATTTATCCTAACCTCTCCCTTGCCGGGAACCAGGTAAACACGCGCGATGGCGTTCTTTCTTCTTCCGGTGCCGTAAAACTGTACCTGTGCCATTTACTCCTCTACCCCTCCTTTATCGCGACCAGACTTCCGGCTTCTGGGCTTCGTGCGGGTGTTCGGCGCCCTTGTAAACCTTGAGCTTCTTGGCCATCTGCGCGCCGAGCTTGTTGTGCGGCAACATTCCGACAATCGCTTTACGCACGGCCTCTTCCGGTTTCCTGGCCAGGAAAGTGCGGTAGGTCATGGATTTGAGCCCGCCAGGATAACCCGAGTGCCGGTAATAAATCTTCTTATCCGGCTTGTCGCCGGTCAGGACGACTTTGTCGGCGTTGATGACGATTACGTGGTCGCCGGTATCGACGTGGGGCGTAAAGATCGGTTTGTGCTTACCCCGCAGGATGGCTGCGGCCTCGGCAGCCAAACGGCCGAGATGCTTCCCCTCGGCATCGATGACGTACCACTTGCGTTCGATTTCTCCGGCCTTGGCCATGAAAGTATTCAAAAACAGTCCCTCCCGAAGCGTCAAAACCTAAAAAAAGTATTTCCCAATCTAAAGTGACACAACATTATTTTAAAGACCCGCCGTGGCACTGTCAAGCAAAAAAGCCATCCTGTAGCATTTAATCTAAGAAGCCAGGGCTGTTTGGCCCCTGGTTTGCGATCCTTCCGGACGGCGGGGCAGGCAGAGCGTCATGCCCAGCATCAGGAGCGGGAGCAGGCCGACGACGTTCAGCGCCCTGAGGAGGCCCAAATGGTCGGCGACATACCCCAGGAGCACCGTGCCCACGCCCCCCATGCCGATGGCAAAGCCCATCACCAGGCCCGACGCCAGGCCCACGTTGCGCGGAAGCAGTTCCTGGGCGAAGACGACGCTGACCGAAAAGGTAGCCACGATCATAAAGCCCGCCACAGCCGTGGCCAGCAGGCTCCATACCCCGCTCACATAAGGCAGGGCCAGCAAGGCCGGCATCACCAGGCTGAAGGACAGGATCATCAGGTTGCGGCGGCCCCACTTGTCGGCCAGCGGTCCCCCCACAAGGGTGCCCACGGCCCCGGAGAGCAGGAATACCGCCAGCAGGGTCGCCCCGGAATCGGTCCCCAGCTGCAGGTGGTTCTTGTAGTACAGGGGCAGGAAGGTCATCACGCCGAAATGCGTCCAGGAACGCAACGTGACCAGGGCGGTCAAAAGGGCCATCGCCGGCCAGTTGCCCCCGGAACGGCCGTCGGTGGTCGCCGCCTTTTTAAAGGAGGCCTCGTCGGCGGCGGTGGCTCTTTGCATCGCCGGCATGGCCAGCCAAAGGGCCCCTCCCATAATCGCGGCCGGGACCAGCAGGCCGACCATCCCGCCCCTGCCCTGCCAGGCGATCAGGGCGGCGGCCAGCATGGGGCCCAGCCCGAAGCCGATGTTGCCGCCGATGCTGAAGATCGCCGCCGCTGCTCCCTTACGCGCGCCCGAAGCGTGAAAGGTCACCCTGGAACCTTCCGGGTGGAAAGCGGCAATCCCGAGGCCGCTCAGGAAGACCCCCACCAGCACGACGGCGTACGAAGGAGCCAGGCCGGCCAGCGCCAGGCCCCCGGAAGCGGCGATCGCCCCTACGGGGATCAGCCAGCGAAAGGAAAACCGGTCACTCAGGAGGCCGAAGACCGGCTGGATGATCGAGGAACTGAGGTTGGCGATCAGGACCGCGCTGCCAACCGCCGTGTAAGATAATCGAAAGGCTTCCTGCAGAACGGAAAGCAGGACCGGCAGGGCTCCGTTATTCAGGTCGACGACCAAGTGGCCCAGGCAGAGAAGATAGACAATACGGTGCATGATCTTCACCAGTTCAATAACCAATGATCACAATGCTACTATCATATGCCCTGCAACCGGCAGCGTCAAGAAAAGCAAAACCCCCGGAAGGGGTTATGCATCTTTGCGTTCTTGGCGTCTTGGCGGTTCGGTTTAAATACGCCCCTCGATATTGCCCCGGCGTGTTCAGAAGAAATCCCTGCTGCCTGTAAAAGCTTTGTGGACGATCTCCCTGGCCCGGCCGAGGTCGCGCTCGACCAGCGCCGCATAGACGTCCCGGTGGTTTTGCAGGACCTGTTCGGGACCCATCTTTTCCAAAGCCTTGCGCATCGCCTTCCCGAAGAGCGAGCTCACCGTCCGCCCGATCTTGATGAAAGGGGCGTTCTTGCTCATCTCCAATATCTTGAGGTGAAACTCGCGGTCCAATGCGGCCAGGACGTCCAGGTCGCCTTCGGGAATGGCCCCGGCAAACGCCTCCAGGTTGGCGGCCAGCCCGGCCAGTTCACCCCTGGTGGCTTTCTTGATGGCCATGTCGATGGCGTTAAGCTCAAACATGTAGCGCAGCTCGTACAATTCGTCCTTGGAGCCTTTTTCTACAATCAGGCTGAGCACCAGGGGATCGAACATCTCACTGTTGACGGCCGTGGCGATCGTCGTGCCTCCGCGGCGGCGCGAATGAAGAATCCCCAGGCCCTCGAGCATCTTCAAGGCTTCCCGCAGCGCCGTACGGCTGACGCCGAGCCTTTCGGCCAGTTCGGGCTCGGGAGGCAGGCGCTGGCCCGGCTTCAGCGCCCCCTCCAGCAGGTAGTCGGTAAAACGGCGAACGATAGCCTGGACAACCGTTTCTTTGCCGATGGGCTCGAACAAGGTTTGGACTTCACCGGTTTTTTTAGCCATTGTTCAGTACCGTCCTCAAATGCCATATTGTCCTACATTATATAATAATACTGTTTAATTTCGCGAGATTTAATCCTATTTTGGTTAAAAAGTTCCCGCAAACACAACTAGCCTGCAGCTTCGCAGGCTAGTTGTGGCGCTGGGCGCTGGGCGCTGAGATAGCGCTGAGCACTGGGCAATGAGCACTGGGATTAATATGGAAAGGGATTCGGTTATACCGAATCCCATCCTAAAGTATCCCAAAAGCCCAATGCCCAATGCTCATAGCTCAATGCCCAGTGTTCAAATGTCGGCAAGCGTAAAGTCGATCTGGCGGTCGTCGACGCTTGAGCGCAACAGCTTGACCCGGACCGCGTCGCCCAGCTGGAGAATGCGCCCCGTGCGCTGGCCGATGAGACGGTATCCCTTTGCATCATAAGTGTAGAAGTCGTCCGTCAAATTGGTCATGTTGACCAGGCCCTCGACCGTGTTTTCCAGCTCCACGAAGATGCCGAAGGCGGTTACGCCGCTGATGATCCCTTCGAACGTTTCCCCGACCTTGTCCTGCATGAACATGACCTTCTTGATCTCCATGGCCTCGCGTTCGGCGTCCACGGCCAGGCGTTCCTGGTCGGACGCATGCTGGGCCAGTTCCGGCAGCCGTTCCCTGAACTGACCGGTTCTCTTCCCGTCCAGCCGGCCCTTGGCGAGGACCTCCCGCAAGATGCGGTGGACCAGGAGGTCAGGGTAGCGGCGGATCGGGGAGGTAAAGTGACAGTAGTTCTCCGAGGCCAGCCCGAAGTGTCCCAAGCGCTCGGTGGCGTAGCGGGCCTGCCGCATGGACCGCAAAGTAACGGCGTTGATCAGGCGTTCTTCCTTTTTGCCCTTCACCTCGTCGAGCAGATCTTGGATCGCCCCTGGGTGGACCTTGGGGAACCCCTTGATGCCGTAACCGAGCGTCCGGAGAAATTCCTGCAGCGCCTCCAGCTTTTCGGTTTGCGGCTTCTCGTGTACGCGGTAAACCATGGGCGCACCCTTCTCGTGCAGGTACGTCGCCACCGTTTCATTGGTGATCAGCATGAATTCCTCGATAATCTGTTCGGCGATGGAACGCTCCACGCGGACGATGTCAAGGGGGCGGCCGCCTTCGTCGAGCAGGGCCTTCGCTTCGGGGATGTTGAAGTCGATGGCCCCCTTCTTGAGGCGCCGCTCCCGCAGGATGAGGGCCAGTTCCTCCATGGCCCGGAAACGGTCGGCCAGCCCGGCGTACCGGTTGACGACCTCCCGGTCTTCGCCCCGGAGGATCTTGCGGACATTGGTGTAGGTCATGCGCTCCATGGTCTGGATCACCGAAGGGAAGATCTCGTAGCCCGTCACTTCCCCGTCGCGGTCGATCTCCATCACCACCGACATGGTCAGCCGGTCGACCCGGGGATTGAGGCTGCAGATGCCGTTGGACAGGCGCGGCGGCAGCATGGGGATAACCGTCCCGGGAAGGTAAAAGCTCGTCCCGCGGCGGGCCGCCTCGGCGTCGAGAGCCATCCCTTCCCGGACGTAATAGGAAACATCGGCGATGTGCACGCCAAGCCGGAAACGGCCGTTAGAAAGCGCTTCAATGCTGACGGCGTCGTCCAGGTCCTTGGCGTCCTCGCCGTCGATGGTCACGATGGGCCAAAGGCGCAAGTCCCGCCTGCCCCTGAGGTCCTCGTCGGCAATGCTCTCCGGGATGGCATCGGCTTCCCCGAGGACTTTACCCGGAAACGCCTCGGGAAGGTTATACCTGCGGGCCAGGGCCAGCATATCGACGTTAGGGTCGTCCTTCTTCCCCAGCACCTCCACGACCTTGCCCTCCGGTAGCCTTTTGGCACCCGGCCACTGCGTAATCATGGCGACGACCTTGTCGCCGGTCTTGGCGCCGTGATACCGCCCGCGGGGAATAATGACGTCGTAAGGGATCCGGGCTTCGTCGCAGGTGACGTAGCCTAGGTTATTCCTCCGGGTGAAAGTCCCCACGACGCGCTCGTTGGCCCGTCGCAGGATCTTGACGATGTCCCCCTCCCTCCGGCCGTCCCGGCCGGTAAAAACGCGGACCACCACCCGGTCATTATGCATGGCCCCGTTCAGGCTGCCGGCGCCGACAAAGACATCCGGGGTTCCGGGGATGTCGGGCAGGACGAAACCATACCCCCTGGGATGGCCCTGCAGCCGTCCCACCACCAGGTTCATCCGCTGGGGCACCCCGTAGCGGCTGGCCCTCGTCACGTAGAGAGATCCGTCGGCCTCCATTTCCCGCAGCAGGCGCTTGAAACGCCTGCTCTCGGCGGGCGCAATACCGAACACAGACTGCAGTTCCCCTTCGGTCATCGGCCGGTAGGCCTCGTTCATCATGTAGTTTATAATTTCTTGCTTAGTAACCACTTTTTATTTCCTCTAGTCTGTAATCTACCCGGGATGTTTGCAGAGGCATTGAGCATTGTGCTTTGAGCAATGGGCTAATTAACAAAGCTCTCAAGCCCAACACTCAGCGCGCAAAGCCCAATGCTCAGCGCAGGCTATAGCCCGATGTCACGGGCTATAGATTGCATGGCTTCGAGTCCGAGCCCCACGAACTCTTCTAATGACAAGCCAATATCCTGACAGGCGAGCATTGTTTCGCGGTTGGCCCCGCGGGCAAAAGCCTTTTCCTTGAAACGGTTGAGAAGGAAAGGAACGTCGACCGCCTCCAGCTTCTTCTCCGGCCGGATCAGCGCCCCGGCAACGATAAAACCGGTAAGCGGATCGGTGGCGAAGAGGGCCTTGTCCAGCAGGCCCAAGCGCGGCAGGCCGTGCCGTTCATTGTGCACCTTGACCGCATAGACTACGGCAGTCGGCAGGCCTTTCTCCTCCAGGATCCGTGCCCCCTCGATGCTGTGCAGGTCCCAATTGTCCTTCGTGTACTCATAATCGATATCGTGCAGCAGGCCCGCAAGGCCCCACAGTTCCTCGTCCTCGCCGAAATGCCGCGCCAGGCGCCGCATCACGGCTTCCACGGCCAAGCAGTGGTTAAATAAGTTGTTGTTCTTTAAATGCCTTTTAAGCAGATCCAGAGCTGCCTCCCTTTGCACCCTGTCAGAGTCTCCTTTCAAACAAACATCGGACCTACGCAGGCGCTCCTTAATCAGTATTGCCTGTCGTTCCCTGCGATACCCGTTCCCGGCTGGAACACGGTCGCATCCTGCTCCTCCACCCGGGCAACACGTGACTACCGTCACCTCCGCCAGCAGCGTTACCACAGCCCCGTGCGCCAGCAATATCTTCCATCTCCTTGCCGGGTAGCTGTAGGAAGGCTTCCACCACACGCGGGTCAAACTGCCGGCCTGCCCATCGCCGCAATTCCTCCAGCGCCTGCCGGGGAGTAAGGGCCTGCCGGTAAGGCCTGGCGGACGTCATGGCATCGTAAGTATCGGCCACACGGATAATACGCGCGAGAAGCGGAATCTCTTCTCCCGCCAGGCCGTCAGGGTAACCGCCGCCGTCATAGTCCTCGTGGTGGTGCCGGACCACCGCAATCACCGCCGCCGGGAACCTGGCCGGCTCCAGAATCCTGGCCCCCACCCCGGGGTGGCTCTGCATCTCTTTTCTCTCTTCCGCAGTGAGAGGCCCCGGCTTGAGTAGAATATTCTCCCGCACGCCGATCTTGCCCAGATCATGTAAGAGCCCGGCCAGGTAAATCTGTTCCTGTTCTTCGGCGCCAAGCCCCAGCATGCGGGCACACGCCCGCGCCCACTTCGCCACGCGCACGGAATGGCCCCGCGTGTAAACGTCCTTGGCATCCAATGCCGCCGCCAGCGCCTGCACGGTACTCGAATAGTATTCCTGCAGCGACGAGTAGAGGCGGGCGTTTTCCAACGCCAAGCCGGTCTGGCTTGCGATGATCGCCAGGTAGCCGATTTCTTCTTCTCTCCAGCGCCGCGGCACGGGGGAGTATACCTTCAATGTGCCCAGAATCTTTCCGCCCACCTTCATCGGCACAACGGCCACGGCTTGCATCTCGGCCGCGTAGTAGGGCAGGTGCGTGCCGGGTCTGCTGGCGGTCAGATCTTCCACTACGGCAGGTTCTCCCGTCTGGAGCACCTTGCCTAGCAGGGTATGGTCCGGCCGGATCCGGCCCACCCTGGCCTGCACCTCCGCGCTCATGCCCAGGCTGGCCTTAAGCACCAGCTCGCCCGTCTCCTCGTCAAGCAACCGCAGCGCACACCATTGTGCGCCTAACACATCCCGGACATTTGCCAAAGCCGACTCAAGTACCAGATCTACATCGAGGCTGCTCGATACCACCTGCCCTACTTCGACTAACCGTTCCAGCATGGTCGCCCTTACCTGCATCTGGCGAAACAGGCGGGCGTTTTCCAGCGCCAGCCCCAAGCCGGTGCCCAGGGTAGTTAAAAAAACGGTCTCGTCTTTGGTGAAGCATACACCTTCCGGCTTGCCTGCTATGGTCAGTACGCCCGTTACCTTACCCCCGACCGTAAGGGGGATGGCTACAGCAGGCCGTCTTTCTTCAGGCGTTCTGCCTTCGGGTCGGCTGTCAAAACATGTGGCGCAGGCCTCGCGCTCAACGGCGGCCACTATTTCGCCCGCAGGCACGACCCGAAACTCGTTGCAGGACTCCAAGGTAGCCGCTGTTTCGCCTGCCGTGACCCCCGGCATCACCTCATTCAGCATTACCACCGACCCGCTGGTAGCCCCGGTCAACCCCAGCACCGCTTCCAGGGCCTGCCGCGCCACTTCGGTCACCTGGAGACTGCCGGAGACCTTCCGGGTAAATTCAAAGAGAGCGGTAAGCTCGTCCACCTTCCTCTGGAGTTCCTGCCTGGCGTACAGCAGCCGGGCCACGGTGTCCGTTGCCGTCTGTACCAGCGCCACGACGGCCTGGAGTCGCTCTTCCGACCAGACGGGTAACGCTCCGGCTGCCGCCTGGAGTTTCCCCAAGTCAAGGCCCGTTTCCCGGGCCAGCCGCGCCAGCGCCTCCTCCGCCGGCGGCTGCAGGGCCACGTTGCCGCCCAGCAGTACCACCGCCGCAGTATCCGTCACGGCGACCGGGGCAGCAAGGTAAACCAGCCCCGCGTGACACACCTGTTTTTCCACCCACCCTGAACCAAGCGCTGCCCGCGCGAGCCCTATGCGGAAGGCTTCGCACGCGAGCCGTCCTTCATGCGTGCCGTTAATCAACAAGCAAAGGGGTACGTTGTTTTTTCCGTAGAGCAACCGGCCCCGCTCATCAACCAAGGCCATGGCCATCCCTGTAACCGCAGCAAGGTTCTCCAGTACTTTCCGCAACCCCGCCGGTTCCATAAGATCTAGGCAGTCCACGTGGAAAAGGCCTCCCAGTAAGAACGTGTTTTTCCTGCAAGCTCACCGGAAAGAGGCGTCCCCGGAAAGTCGCCCGGGAAAACACGGCACCCTTCGCACTCACAGAACCCCCGCACCTCGGCCTATCCGCCGCTACCCACCGTCCAGTCCGCCGGCCAGGGCGTCAGGGGTGCGGATGAACTTCGCCGTCGCCTGCGCCGCAAGCTCACCGTCGTCCAGCCGGGCCTCGGCCGCCAGTTCCACGAGGCGTCCCTTCTCCCGCAGCAGGCGCGCCGTAACAAGGATCGTCCGGTTAACCGGTACCCCCTTGCGGAAGCGTACCGCAATCTCGGCGGTCATCGCCGTCATCCCCCGGCGCCAGCACCACTGGGCCATCGCTTCGTCGAGGACGGTCGAAATCAGCCCGCCGTGGACCCAGCCGGTCCAGCCCTGATGCTCTTCACCCGGTGTAAATGAAGTGCGCAAGACATCGCCGTCATCTTCAAACAGCAGTTTCAGCCCGATGGGGTTTACCGGGCTGCACGCGAAGCACATGTGGGTGGCCCTTTCGTCCAGAGGAAACACCTTCCTTTAAGCCCTAATCATAACAGACAATTCGACAGGGCGCAAACAAAGATGCGGGCCGAAAACGCGGCCTCCCTTCCAAGGCTTGAAAGCCCAGGCCACCCGCTGTAAGTTGCCTGGGCTTTGCTGTTATAAACAGGATTTGGTTCTGCCAGTTCGTCTAAGTCCAACTGCCAACTACTAACTTCTAACGTCCATCCGCGCAGGCGCAGCGGCCGCCGGCGCAGTCGCCGCCGTGGTGCCCATGCCCGTGGTGCTGGCCGGAATGGTCGCACAGGGAGCCGCTGGACACCAGCTTGCCCGCGACGAAGTCCCGCAGCACCTGGTCAACCGGGCCCGAAGCACCCGTAATAACCTTAATCCCGTTGTCTTCCAGCACGCGTTTGGCTCCCGCCCCGATACCGCCGGCGATGACCACGTCGGCCCGCAGCCCGGTCACCACGCGCGGCCCGCCGGCGTCATTCGGCACCGTTCTTGTCTCTTTAATGGTACCGTCCTCAACCTCGCTGACCGTGAATTCGGGGCAGTGCCCGAAGTGTTCCGAAACATTTCCGTCAGCCGTAGCAATGGCAATTCTCATGCTGATCCCTCCATTTATTTATGAACGTATGCCTGTTACTAAGGCTACAGCAAATTAAGGGTATATGTCAACAACTAAAGAACTAGGCCGGAAAGAATGGCAGGAACCGGGGTTTTCTACCGGGCGCCGTGATGCGCTTCTACGGTGGCACCAGGGGCCGGTTTAAGGTTTCCGGCGGTGAACCGCCTCAAAGCCTCTTCCACCGTGCCATTGCAACCGGTGTAGCACTTGATGCCGGCGGCATCCAGTACGCGGTAGGCATTAGGTCCGAGGCTGCCCGTGAGCACGGCCCCGACTCCGGCGCCGGCGACGGCCTGAGCGGCTTGAACCCCCGCGCCCCCGCCGCTCGCGGCCGCGCCGTTGTCCAGCGTTTCCACCTTTCCGTCTTCGGTATCGTAAATAATGAAGCAGGCACAGCGGCCGAACCGCGGGTCGACCCGGTCCGTCAACCGCGGGCCGACAGCCGATACGGCAACGCGCATTTCTTCCACCTCCTCAAAGGTTTAGGCTCACTTAAGCCAACTTTTCCGGCGCTTAACCCGTCGGGGGAATCCAGACTCGTTTCAGCCTAAAGCGCTGAGCACCTGCCGCCAAAGGTTTCGCAAGTCTTCTGCCGGACCGTCGGCAGCGTTAGTGTTTTCAATTACCGTGCTGCGGTTTACCTGGGCACGGGTGAACGCCCTGTCGTAGCGTACGCGTCCCGCCACTTGCAATCCCCGCTGACGCGTCCATCGGGTAATGCGTTCACTTACCTCGCTGTTTAAGTCAGCTTTGTTGATACAGACGACAGCCGGTACTCCGAAATGCTCGGCGAGTTCCACTGCCCGCGCTAGGTCGTGTTCTCCCGAAACGGTGGGCTCGGTAACCAGTACCAGCAGGTCAGCGCCGCCCATGGAAGCGATGACCGGGCAGCCGATGCCGGGCGGCCCGTCGATAAGAATTAAGGAGCGTCCTTCCTTTGCGGCGAGTTCCCGGGCTTTTTTGCGCAAAAGACTGACCAGCTTGCCCGAGTTTTCTTCCGCAATCCCTAACCGGGCATGGATCATGGGGCCGAAGCGAGTAGTCGAAGCATACCAGCGGCCGTTGACGGCGTCCTCGAAAGCGATCGCCTTTTCCGGGCAGAAGTAGGCGCATACACCACAGCCTTCGCACATCAGGTGGTCGACGACGTACTTTACGGGTGGTCCCTCCTGCGGAACGATGGCCTCAAAGCGGCAAAGCTCATAGCATTTGCCGCAGCCGTTACAGAGTTCCTTTTCGACGCGGGCGATCTTACCCCCGCTGAACTCACCGGACTCCCGGACCTCGGGGTTCATGACGAGGTGCAGGTTGGCGGCGTCCACGTCGCAGTCGACCAGAACGGGGTTCCCGGCCATGGCGGCAAAAGAAGCGACGATACTCGTCTTGCCGGTTCCCCCTTTGCCGCTGATAACCACTACCTCTCGGACCGGACCGTGGCCGGTAGGCAGTTCCTCCTGCATCCTGCGTACCTGATCCGCATTGACCACAGTCAATTTTTTCACCGGACCACCATCCTCTTCACGGCTGCGAGGAGTGCCTCAAACCGCTCCGCGTAACCGGAAATGCTTGCCGCCATTTCCCCGCGGGAGTAAGCCTCCGCCACCCGCCGGTCATCGGGAATCTCGGCCAGGATCTTGACCTGCCTTTGCCGGCAAAACTCCCGGGCGCTGTCGTTGTCTTCATCCGTCCGGTTCACAACAACCGCATGGGGGAGGCCCAGCTCCCGCACCATGTCGAGAGCCAGGCCCAGGTCGTGTAATCCGAAAGGCGTCGGCTCGGTCACCAGAACCACGAAGTTCACCCCTTGGATGGCGGTGATCACCGGGCAGGAGGTTCCCGGAGGAACATCGATGACCTGCACGGCGCCCCCACCTGCCGCCCGCCGGACCGCCTTGATCAAGGGAGGGCTCATCGCCTCCCCCACACGCAGCCGACCATGTACAAAGGTCACCGGTCCGGCCCGTCCCTTCTCGACGATCCCTACCAGGCGCTCGCCTTCGGAAATCGCCTCCGCGGGACAGACCAGGAAGCACCCGCCGCAGCTGTGGCACATCCCGGGGAAAGTCAGAATCATGTCTCCCACCGCTGCGATCGCCCCGTACCGGCAGATCTCGGCGCAAAGGCCGCAGTGAACACAACGGTTCAAATCCACCTCCGGGACAGGGACCGTAACCTTCTTCTCCTCCGTCAGGCCGGGTCTGAGGAATAGGTGGCCGTTCGGCTCCTCGACATCACAGTCCACGTACCAGACCGGGCGGCCTTGCCGCCCCAGCACGTAGGCCAGGTTGGTAGCTACGGTGGTTTTCCCGGTGCCGCCCTTGCCGCTGGCCACGGCCACCGTCAGCGGCTCACTCATCCTCATCCTCGCCCTCGGCCTCACCCTGGTTCTTTTCCCGACGCAGAGCGTTAAGACGCGCTTTAACGTGCTTTAAGGCCCTCTCCAACTCAGCGGCCTGCTCCGACAAGGTTTCGACCTCATCCTCGCGGGTCGCCGGGCCGTAGGGTAGGCCCCAGGCATACGCGCGGCCCCGTCCCGGCCCGCCGAACCAGCAACGCCGGCCGCGTCCGCCCCGGCAACCGCCGAAACCCCAGGCGCCGAAGCGTCCGCCCTGGCCGAATCCGGGGGCGGTGTAGCCCGGCGCCGCGGCGCCGCCGCACAAACCAAGTCCTCGTCCCGTGCGCGGTCCCGCCCCAAAGGGACCGGTCCGATCTCCAGCAGGCATAAACTTATCCCTCCAAAAAAATTTATTTCCGGACCGGCATATCAGCTTTTACGCTCCACGCCCGGCCCGTCTTCCCCGTCCGCGACCTTGAAACGGATCACAACCTTGACCTATGCCGCTACTGCATCCTGCTCCGCGACCCCGGCCGGCACCGACGCATCTTGCGCCGTGAATCCGGTCGCCCCGCTTACGGTCGTCCGGGACTTGGTCCTTCCCGGCCCCGCCGCAAGGACCGCGGCCCCGGCCCGTTCCCCGACTCTTGCCGCGCGGACCTGTCCCGTCTCCTTTAGGCATCGTATCCACCTCCTTAGTACCCTGCTTATGATCATATGCCCATTACCATCTTAATCAACATTATGGGCACATGTCAATAACTACATTTGGGAACCCGCTGCAAACGAAAGCACAGGGGAATACATCCCGGCAAAGGCATTCTTGCGGCAACCGGCAGCATTTGCTACTTTAATATCATTAACTGAAATATCATTAACTGAGGGGAGGAGTTCGATGGCCAGGATTATTATCGTTTCTTGCAAGAAGATCAAGGATGTGACCTGCGTGTCCTGCATGAAATGCTTCAAGGCGATGCGGGAACGCCAAGGCGAGTTTGCCCGCTACCGTGACGAGGACCTGGATGTCGTCGCCATGGGCGACTGCGGAGACTGCCCCGGGCTGGTGATGCCCAAGGTGGCCCTAATCTCTGACCTGGCCAAGGTCTACGACCGGGAGTTTGACGTTATCCATCTCGGAGCCTGCATGGTCAAGGCGACATTGACCGCAAAGTGCCCCGTCGACCTGCAGGAGCTTTCCGCCAAGCTTAAGGCGAAATTCGGGAAAGAAGTGGTGATCGGAACACACCCCTGGTAAACACAATTCGGCTTGGTCTCGAACCAGTCGTAACGCCGCGCCGCTTCAGACGCACCGTGCCGGATGTGCCCACATGAAAGAACCCCCGCCGGTTTCCCGCCGGCGGGGGTTCTTGTGTTGCGCCGTCGCTATGATTATCGAACGATGTTGGCGACGAACGGAACGATGAGCAGGGCCACGATATTCACGACCTTGATCATCGGGTTGATGGCCGGGCCGGAGGTGTCCTTCAGCGGGTCGCCGACGGTATCGCCGGTAACCGCAGCCGCGTGGGCCTCGGAGCCCTTGCCGCCGTAGTGGCCTTCCTCGATGTACTTCTTGCCGTTGTCCCAGGCGCCGCCGCCGGCGGTCTGGAAGATGGCAAGGAACAGGCCGGAGATGATGGTGCCCATCAGCAGCCCGCCGAGGGCGTCACGGCCGAGCAGGAAGCCGACGAGGATCGGAGCGGCAACCGGAATGATACCCGGGAGCATCATTTCCTTGATCGCACGCTTGGTAACGATGTCGACACAGCGGCCGTATTCGGGCTTCGCGGTGCCTTCCATGATGCCCTTGATCTCGCGGAACTGGCGGCGCACTTCGTTCACGACCTCGAAGGCCGCGCGGCCGACGGCGCCCATCGCCAGGGAGGAGAACAGGAACGGCAGGGCGGCGCCGATGAACAGGCCGGCGAGGACCCACGGATCGTTAATGGAGAAGGTCAGCATCTCGTGCGGGACGTACTCGCCGAGAGCGTGGGTGTAGTCAGCAAAAAGCACGATGGCGGCAAGACCGGCGGAACCGATGGCGTAACCCTTGGTAACGGCCTTGGTGGTGTTGCCGACAGCGTCCAGCGGGTCGGTGATGTTGCGGATTTCCGGCGGGAGTTCGGCCATTTCGGCGATGCCGCCGGCGTTGTCCGTGATCGGGCCGTAGGAGTCGATGGCGACGATGATACCGGTCATCGAGAGCATCGACATCGAGGCGAGAGCGATAGCATAGAGACCGCCGCCTTCCGCCGCGGCGTTACCGGTCACGTAGGAGACGAGAATGCCGCCGACGATGGTCAGGGCCGGGATAACGCTGGCCTCCATACCGACCGAGATACCGGTGATAATGTTGGTCGCGTGCCCGGACTGTGAGGCGTAAGAGATGGACTTAACGGGACGGAACCCGGCCGAAGTGTAGTAGTCGGTGATGTAGACGATGATCATTGTCACGGCGATACCGACAAGAGCCGGCCAGAACCAGGTCGCCGAACCGAGCACCGCAATGGTCAGCGGGTAGAAGGCAATCAGCGACAGGATAGCCGCGGCCCACATACCCTTGTAGAGAGCGCTCATGATGTTCGGGCCGGTGAGCTTAACGAAGAAGGTACCGATAATGGACGCGATAATCGCAGCAGCGCCGAGAAGAATCGGGAACACGGCGAATGCAGGATTGTCCGGGAAGAGCAGGAAGCCGAGCAGGATCGAGCCGACGGCCGTAACAGCGTAGGTTTCAAACAGGTCGGCCGCCATACCGGCGCAGTCACCGACGTTGTCACCGACGTTGTCGGCGATGACAGCGGCGTTACGCGGGTCGTCTTCGGGAATGCCGGCTTCAATCTTACCGACGAGGTCAGCGCCGACGTCAGCCGACTTGGTGAAGATACCGCCACCGAGACGGGCGAACACGGAGATCAGGCTGCCGCCGAAACCAAGGCCGACGAGAGAGACCGGATCCTGGAAAATGGCGTACATACCGGCCACACCGAGGAGGGCCAGGCTGACGCACATCATGCCGGTGACGGCACCGCCTTTAAAGGCCACCTGCAGGGCGAAGGGCATGCCCTGCTTGGCCGCCTCGGCCACGCGGGCGTTGCCGCGGGTCGAAATGGTCATGCCGATGTAGCCGCAGAGGCCGGAGAAGAAAGCCCCTACGAGGAAGCCGAGAGCAGTCGAGAAACCTAGACCAAGCCAGATAAGGGCGAAAACAGGGATACCGACCATGGTGATGGTCTTGTACTGGCGGTTCAGGTAGGCCATCGCGCCTTCCTGGACGGCCGCGGAAATCTGGATCATCCTCTCGTTGCCGGGCGGCTTGCTGAGAACCCAGGAGATCAGGTAAGCCGCGAACAGGATGCCGATACCGGCGGCAGCGATGCCTAGATACGGGATCAACGCCTGATCCAAAAAAGGTCACCTCCACATGAAATTAGGAAAAGTCCACCCAACAGGAACCCTGAGAAGCTTCAAAATCACCTCCCCAAACCGAAGTTAGATGGTTAATTAAGGTAGAGAAGTTTTAAAGAAACAAGCCACTATTTCCAGACAAAAAGAATCAAAGACAGGAGTCCGAAAATAATGGCCAAGATCACGGTAACCTTAGCAAACCACTGGTCCAGCCCTTTCTTCTTGCCGAAGAAGGTCTCCGCGCCGCCGGCGATGGCCCCGGAAAGGCCGGCGCTCTTCCCGGACTGCAGGAGTACGACGGCGATCAGCGCCAGGGCGACGAGCACCTCGAAAACCATAACGATGATTTTAAGCATAGTTAGACATACCTCCGCAACTTGGCATTAATTATAGCACGCGGGGGACATGCTGACAACGGTTTATGACAGCAATTTCACAAAGGTTCTATTGCCTGGCGATGGCCTTCCGTCCCGCGTAACGCGCGATTTCGTCCAGTTCCTCCTCGATGCGGAGGAGCTGGTTGTACTTGGCCACGCGCTCGCTGCGCGCCGGAGCGCCGGTCTTGATCTGTCCGACGCCGGTAGCCACGGCCACGTCGGCGATCGTGACGTCCTCGGTCTCGCCCGAGCGGTGCGAAACGACAGCCGTGTACCCGGCGCGCCGGGCCGTGGCGATGGTCTCCAGGGTTTCCGTGATCGTCCCGATCTGGTTGACCTTGATCAGGATGGAGTTTGCCACCCCGCTCGCAATCCCTCTCGCCAGGCGCGTCCTGTTGGTCACAAAGAGGTCGTCCCCGACAAGCTGGATCTTCCCGCCCAGGCGGTCGGTCATCGCTTTCCAGCCGTCCCAGTCCTCCTCGCTCAGCCCGTCCTCGATGGAGACAATCGGGTACTTGCCGACGAGTTGCTCGTAAAAGTCTATCATTTCACTTGCCGAAAGATGCTTGTTTTCCCCTGCCAGGATGTATCTGCCGTCCCTGTAAAACTCGCTGGCGGCGGGGTCCAGGGCCAGCACGATATCTTCGCCCGGCTTGTACCCGGCCGCCTCGATTCCCTCCACCAGCAGGTCCAGGGCCTGGGCGTGCGACTCCAGGAAGGGGGCAAAACCGCCCTCGTCGCCGACCGTCGTGGCCAGCCCCCGCTTGCCGAGCACCGCCTTCAGCTTGTGGTAGACCTCCACGCCCATGCGCAGGTTCTCGGCAAAGCTCGCCCCGCTCAGCGGCACGATCATGAACTCCTGGATGTCCAGGTTGTTGTCGGCGTGCTTCCCCCCGTTGAGCACGTTCATCATCGGGACGGGAAGGTCCCTGGCCAGGGTTCCCCCCAGGTACCGGTAAAGGGGCAGCCCGACGGCCTTAGCCGCCGCCTTGGCCACGGCCATGGAAACGCCGAGGATGGCGTTGGCCCCCAGCTTGCTCTTGTTTTCGGTACCGTCGAGCGCGATCAGCGCCTCGTCGATCTTCACCTGGTCGGTGGCGTCGAAGCCGGTGATCTCAGGGGCGATCACGGTGTTGACGTTGGTTACGGCCTGCAACACGCCCTTGCCGAAATAGTGATAGGGGTCTTTGTCGCGCAGTTCGACGGCTTCGAAGGTTCCGGTGGAAGCGCCGGACGGAACGGCGGCGCGCCCCAGCGTGCCGTCTTCCAGGACGACGTCGACCTCTACCGTGGGGTTGCCCCGGGAATCAAGGATCTGCCTGGCGAAGATATCGACAATCATGGTCGACATAGCCTTATCCCTCCTTGGATTCTACGATTAGTGAACGCCCCGTCATCTCTTCCGGCCTGGGCAGGCTGAGCAGGTCGAGGATAGTGGGGGCGACGTCCTCCAGTCTTCCGTTCCTGAGCGACAGGCGCGGGCGCGCGGAAACCAATACAAACGGTACGGGGTTGCAGGTGTGCGCCGTGAACGGGCATCCCTGTTCATCGCACACCTTGTCGGCGTTCCCGTGGTCGCCCGTCAGGATGACCGTCCCCCGCCGCGCGAGGACCCGGGGAACGATCCGCCCCAGGCAGGCATCGACCGTCTCGATAGCCTGGACGGTGGCCTCCAGGTTGCCCGTGTGCCCGACCATGTCGGGGTTGGCGAAGTTCATGATCACGACGTCGTAACGATCCAGGTTCTTGAGGAGCGCGTCGGTGACCTCCACGGCGCTCATTTGCGGCCGCAAATCATAGGTGGCCACCTGGGGCGACGGGATGAGGATCCTATCCTCCCCCGGGTAAGGGGTCTCGACCCCGCCGTTGAAAAAGAAGGTCACGTGGGCGTATTTTTCGGTCTCGGCCAGCCGCAGCTGTCTGAGGTTATGCCTGCTCAAGACCTCCCCGAGGGTGTTCTTGATGTGGGCGTGCTTGAAGGCGACCGGCGCCTCGATCGTCTTGTCGTACTCCGTGAAGCAGACGAAATGCACGGTGACGGGGCGGGGACCCCGGTCGAAACCCGCAAACTCCTTGTCGACGAAGGCCCGGGTGATCTGGCGCGCCCGGTCGGGGCGGAAGTTGAAAAAGATGACGGTGTCCCCGTCCTCAACCAGCCCCACCGGCTCGCCGCCGCTGACGATGACCGTGGGCTGGACGAACTCGTCGGTCTCCCCGCGCCCGTAGGCATTGTCCACGGCCTCGGCGGCCGAAACCGCGCCGATACCGTCTCCGTAAACCATGGCCTTGTAGGCCCTGGCCGTGCGTTCCCAGCGCTTGTCGCGGTCCATGGCGAAGTAGCGGCCCATAACCGTGGCGATCTTGCCCCGGCCGGCTTCGCGAAGTTTGTCATCCAGGGCGTTGACGTACTCGATGGCGTTGGCGGGCGGAACGTCGCGGCCGTCGAGAAAGGCGTGGACGAAAACTTTTTCCTGTCCCAGACGCGCGGCCATCTCCAGGAGGGCGAAGAGGTGCTCGATGTGGCTGTGGACACCGCCGTCCGACAAAAGCCCCATGAGGTGAACGGCCCGGCCTCCTTCGCGCGCCTTTTTGAAGGCCTCGACCAGGACCGGGTTGGCGAAAAAGCTGCCGTCCTCGATGCTGCGGGTGATGCGTAAAAGATCCTGGTAAACGACCCTGCCGGCGCCCAGGTTCAGGTGCCCCACCTCCGAGTTGCCCATCTGCCCCGGGGGCAGGCCTACGTCCTCGCCGCAGGCCGAAAGAACGGCGTGGGGGTATTCGGCCCAGAGCCTGTTCCAGTTCGGGGTCGCGGCCCGGGTGATGGCGTTGCCGGCGTGCGGGTCGTCCTTACCCCAGCCGTCCAGGACGATGAAAACCAGCGGTTTGCCGCTCAAGAGCCGTAGACCTCCCGCGTAACGTTGACGATGGCTTCAAAACCAGCCAGGCTGAGGCTGGCGCCGCCGACCAGCGCCCCGTCGATGTCCGGCTGGGACAGAAGGCCCCTGGTGTTTTCCGGCTTGACACTGCCACCGTACTGGATGCGCACGGCGTCGGCCGCCCCCGGGCCGAAATCCCGGGCGACCGCCCGCCTGATCAGGGCGCAGACCTCCTGGGCATCCTCGTCCGAGGCCGTATGGCCGGTTCCGATGGCCCAGACGGGCTCGTAGGCAACGACCAGACCCGCCGCTTGCTCCGGCGACAGGCCCTTCAGGCACCCGGCCAGCTGGGTGCCCACGACATCCGCGGTCCGGCCGGCCTTCCGCTGCTCGATCGTTTCGCCCACGCAGACGACGGGGGTGAGGCCGTGTTTCAAGGCGGCCACGACCTTCCTGTTGACCAGCTCGTCGGTCTCTCCGAAATACTGCCGCCGCTCGGAGTGGCCCAGGATGACGAAACCGCACCCGGCTTCTTTCAGCATCGGGGCGGAAACCTCTCCGGTATACGCGCCCTCGTCGGCCCAGAACATATTCTGTGCCCCCAGGCCGATGGCCCCTCCTTTCAGAACGGCGGCCACCGCCTCGAGGGCGGGGAAAGCGGGGCACAGGACGATCTCGATGCCCACCCAGCCGGCGACGGCGAGTTTGAGCTTTTTGGCGAAGGCGGCGGCCTCGGAAGAGGTCTTGTACATCTTCCAGTTCGCCGCGATAATCGGTGTCCGCATGTTTTCCTCCCCGTAATGAGTCAGTCATTACTCGTTACCCATATCCAACGGCCATCCCGAGGTGTTAGCTTAGACCGGGGCAATGCCAAATCCTTTCCAACGGGTCTCGCCTCTGACCTCCCACCTCTCACTTCTCAAGAAGGGCCGCCACACCGGGGAGTTCTTTCCCTTCCAAAAACTTCAGCGAAGCCCCGCCGCCGGTCGAGGCGTGCGAAACCTGATCCTTGACGCCCGCCTTCTCCAGGGCGGCCAAAGTGTCTCCCCCGCCGACGACCGACGCGGGCGCCTTGGCGACGGCTTTAGCCAGCGCCAGCGTGCCGGTGTCAAACCCGGGCTTTTCAAAAACACCCATGGGGCCGTTCCAGAACACGGTCGCCGCTTTTTCAATCCTGGAGCTGAACAATTCGACGGTAGCGCCGCCGATATCGAGGGCCATCCAGCCGGGCGGCACTTCCCCGACCTTAACCGTCTCGCGCTCGCCGGGAGCATCGACGCCCGGAGCGACAACCAAGTCAACAGGGAGCAGGAACTCGACCTGCTTCTCTTTGGCTTTCTCGAGAAGCTGCCGGGCGGTATCCAGCCCGTCCTTTTCGACGAGGGAACCGGCCATGTCATAACCCTGCGAGGCCAGGAAGGTGTTGGCCATCCCCCCGCCGATCAGCAGCGAGTCCACCTTGTTCGACAGCTTTTCCAGGACGCCGATCTTGTCCGCGATCTTAGCCCCCCCGATAATGGCGATAAACGGGTGCCGGGGGGCGGTCAGGAGGCCGGTCAGGACGTCCAATTCCCGCTCCATTAAAAAACCCGCCACTGCGGGTAGGTGCGCGGCAATGCCTGCCGTGGAGGCATGGCTGCGGTGGGCGGTACCGAAAGCGTCATTTACATATATATCAGCCAAACGGGCCAGTCGGCGGGCGAACTCGGCGTCGTTCTTCTCTTCCTCCGGGTAGAAACGGATGTTCTCCAGGAGCATTACCCGGCCGGGCTTGAGGGCACCGGCCGCCGCTTCGGCCTCGGGCCCGACGGCGTCGTGCACCAGCACGACTTCCTCGCCGATGAGTTCCTCCAGCCTCCCGGCCACGGGTTTAAGGCTGTACTTCTCGTCGCGCTTGCCCTTTGGGCGGCCGAGGTGCGAAGCCAGGATCACCCGCGCCCCGTTCTTCCTCAGGTACTCGATGGTGGGCAGGGCGGCCCTGATGCGCGTGTCGTCCGTCACGCGCCCGTCCGCGATAGGGACGTTGAAGTCTACGCGCACGAAGACGCGTTTGCCCTGAACGTCAACGTCACGCACAGTCTTTTTCTGAATCACGATGGAACCCTCCAATTCGGTTGTCGGTCGTCAACCGTCAGTCGTCTGATCAGTAGCCCTTCAGGGCTACATACAAGGCCAGGTCCAAAAGCCTTTGCGTGTATCCCCACTCGTTGTCGTACCACGCCAGAACCTTGACCATGTTTTCCTGGATAGACATAGTCGAGGGCCCGTCAACAGTGGCCGAGTGGGGGTCCCCGTTGTAATCGATGGAGACGAGGGGCAGGTCGGAGTAAGCCAGGATCCCCTTTAGCGGCCCTGCCGCCGCCTCGATGAACGCCCCGTTGACCTCGGCGACGGTCGCTGCGCGGCTTAATTCCATAACCAGGTCAACCAGCGAAACGTTGGGCACCGGCACCCTGAGCGCACAACCGTTGAGGCGGCCCTCAAGCTCCGGCAGCACTCGGCTGACGGCGACGGCCGCACCGGTCGTCGTCGGAACAATGGAGAGGTTGGCGGCGCGTGCCCGGCGCGGGTCCTTATAGGGCATATCCAGCAGCTGCTGCCCGTTGGTATACGCATGCACGGTAGTCATCAACCCTTTGACGATGCCAAATCTCCGGTGCAGGACCTTGGCTACCGGGGCGAGACAGTTTGTCGTGCAGGACGCGTTGGAGATAACGTGGTGCACCCGGGGGTCATAGACTTCCTCGTTCACTCCCATCACGATGGTTACATCGTCGTCTTTGCCCGGCGCCGAAATAATCACCTTCCGTGCACCGCTCGCCAGGTGCCTTGCGGCTTCCTTGCGTTCCCGGAACTTGCCCGTTGATTCGATGACGATGTCGACCCCCAGCTCCCCCCAGGGAAGCGCTTCCGGGTTCGCCTCGGCGAACACCTTGACCTCGCGCCCGTTCAGGACCATGTGCTCGCCGGAGCCGGTAGTATCGACGTTAAGTTTCCCGTGGACCGAGTCGTATTTAAGGCTGTGGGCCAATTCCTTGCCGTAATTGGGAGATACCGCGATCCGCCGCGACTTGTGGTTGACAGCAACAACCTCGACGTCATCCCTTTGCAGGGCCGCGCGCAATGCCAGGCGTCCGATCCGTCCAAAACCGTTGATGCCCAGCTTCACCGCCATTTTCCGCCCACTCCTTCCCTATTATCTCTCTCGCATCCCGTTTTATAACCCGCGCTTCCTTTGTCTGGCCGGCCGGAGGCCGAGCTCGTCACGGTACTTGGCCACCGTCCGCCGGGAGACTTCTATGCCCCGCCGGGCGAGGATGGCGGCAATCTGCCGGTCGCTGTAAGGGCGCTCTTGGTTCTCCTGTTTGACGATCTCCGCTATCCGGCGTTTCACCGCCTCGGCCGACACGTCCTTCGGTCCCGAGGCGAAAAAGAATTTCAGGCTGAATATGCCGCGCGGCGTCTGCGCGTATTTCCCGGCGACGGCTCGCGACACGGTCGATTCGTGTATTCCCAGCGCGTCGGCGACCTCCTTCAGCGTAAGCGGGACGAGAAAGGCCCGGCCTTTCTCGAAGAAAGCCTTTTGTTCCTCGACAATGCGGGTGACGACACGCCAAAGGGTCAGTCGCCGCCGTTCCACGTTCTTTAAGAGCTCCTGGGCGGCCTTGAGCCGCCCGCTGATGTAACCGCGCGTCTCGGCATCGCCGTCCGCCGACGCCAAAAGCCTCTGGTAAGTTGCGTTGATGCTCAGGCGCGGCAGGTCGGTCTCGTTGACCAAAACGACGAATTCCTTGCCAACTTTTTCTATTATAACATCGGGCATCAGGTAACGCGTCCCATGCCCGTCGGAAAACTGCAACCCCGGGCGCGGGTTGAGCTCCTTGATGACCTGGAGGGCCTCCGCGACGTCGGCGGCCTTGACCCTCAAGGACTTGGCGATCTTTTCGAACCGACCCGCGGCCAAGTCGTCGAGGTGGCCGGTCACCAGGCTCGCGAAGATCGGCTCGTCGAAACCCCGGCGCCTTAACTGCAGGACGAGGCTTTCCGCCACGTTCCGGGCCCCCACCCCCGCCGGGTGAAAGGTCTGGACGAGATCCAGGGCGGCCCGGACAGCATCCTCGCCGGTACGGAGCTCGCGCGCGGCCTCGCCGACATCCACCTGCAGGTAGCCGTCTTCGTCGAGGTTCCCGATCAGGTAGGCGGCGATCCTGCGCGTTTCGGCGTCGACCGGGCTCAAGCTGAGCTGGGACAGCAAGTGCTGCTCCAGCGTCTCCGTGGCGACGCCCACGACCGCGTCCCGTGCGCGGCGCCGCTCCGGCGCGAATCCGGTGTCGCTGGCGTCGTCAAGGTACCTCAGCCATTCGGCGCTTTCGGCCTCGCCCCCCGGCAGCCGCTCCTGGCCCGGGTCGGCCTCGAGGAGCGGGTTTTCCTGCAGTTCCCGGTCGATGTACTCGATCAGGTCGGGAAGCGGGAGCTGCAAGACGGTCAGGGCCTGCCGCTGCTCGATCCCGAGCGCCGGTTTTAGTGTTTGTCGCTGATCCAGGTGCAGGTCTTGGCGCATGTCTAACGTTTTTCCTTCCCGGCCAGCCTTTCCGCGATGGCTTCGAGACGCCGCATGCGGTGGCCCGCGCAGGATTTCGAAAGCGGCGGCGCGGCTAGTTCGCCGAGTTCCCGCAGGCTGGCGTCAGGATACCGCAGGCGGAGTTCGGCGAACTGCCGCAGCGGCTCGGGAAGCTTTTTCAGGCCCAGCGACTCGTCGATCCGCCGGATGATTTCCTGGTGGCGGACCGAGGCCTCGGCCGCCTTGCTCAGGTTGGCCGTATCACAGTTCACCAAGCGGTTGACCCGGTTGCGCATCTCTTTGTAAACGCGCGCGTTTTCAAAGGCCAGCAGGGCGTTGTGGGCCCCCATCAGGTTGAGGCAGTCGACGATCTGCGTGCCTTCCTTGATATACACGGTCCATCCGCGCCGGCGGCTGACGACGCGGACATCCAGCCCCAGCCGGGCCATCAGGGCGGCAAGGTCTTGCGCGACGGGCTCCGACCCGGCCATGATCTCCAGGTGGTATTCGCCCTTGGGACTCGACACCGAACCCCTGCCCAGGAACGCCCCCCTCAGGTAGGCCCTGCGGCAGCAGTCGCGACCGACTAGGCTTTTCTTAATGCCCCTGGCCTTAAGCCCCAGCGCCTTGCACGCCTCCGCAAAGCGGGGCTGGGATTCGACGATGACCTCGTAATGGTTGTTCTTCCGCAGGCGCTGCCTGCGGCGGATGGCTATGGTCGCTTCAAGGCCGCAGACGTGCTTCAGCAGCTTGTAAGCTTTGCGCGCGGCGCCGGCGTTTTCGGTACCGATCGCCAGCCCCTCGGGCTCGGGTCCCGGCGCGCGCAAGGAGCCGCAAAAGCGCACCAGGGCAGCCAACTCGGCTTTCTGGCAGCAGAGCCGGCCCTCGATCCTGGCTAATTCCTCCTTGGTGCGGACCGAAAAGGTCAAAATATCCCGCCTTACTGCCAATATTATAGCACAATAGACCAAAATGTGTTCTGCTATTTAACCGGTTCGCAGCCTTGTTTCTTGTTGTTATAGAGATATTAGTTAACCAGGGGACAAATTATTCGCCCTTTATGTCCCGGTGCCTGACGCTGATGCGGTGGCCCTGTTTCTTGAGCAGCTCGCCCAGGTGGTTGACCAGGGCGACGGACCGGTGCATGCCCCCCGTGCACCCGATGGCGATCGTGAGCGACGTCTTGCCTTCCTTAATATAGCGGGGAATGAGGAATTCGAGCAGCGAAGCGAGGCGTTCCACGAATTCCAAGGTATCCGGGGAGTTAAAGACGTAGTCGCGGACCTTCCGGTTGTAACCGGTCAGCGGCCGCAGGTCGCTGATATAGTGGGGATTGGGCAGAAAACGCACGTCGATGACCAGGTCGGCATCGAGCGGAATGCCGTGCTTGTAACCGAACGAGACGATATTGACGGCCAGCCTTTCCTGGCCGTCGTCCTCCCCGTAAAGGCCCGCGATTTCCTGCCTTAACTGGTTGACGGTCAGATTGGAGGTATCGATGATCTTGTTGGCCAAGCCTTTCAATTCCTGGAGACGCCGGCGTTCGGCCAGGATGCCCTCGATGATCTCGCCGGAAGGGCTCAAGGGATGGGGGCGGCGGCTCTCCTTAAACCGCCTGACCAGGGCCTCGTTGGAGGCGTCGAGAAACAGTATTTCGTAACGGATGCCCTCGGCCTTCAGTTCGTCCAGGACGCCGGCGAAGGCGCCGAAAAACTCCCCGCCCCGGATGTCGATGACCAAGGCCACGCGCCCGATCCTACTCTGGGCGCAGAGCTCGGCGAACTTCCGGATCAATGTCGGCGGCAGGTTGTCGATACAGAAAAACCCCAGGTCTTCCAAGACCCTAACGGCCTGCGTCTTACCCGCCCCGGAAAGACCAGTAATAATCACCATGCGGGGAGCGGTCATTGTTGAAGGCCTCCTGCAATCAGGACCTCAGATGCGAAACGCTTTGCGACCCTGATCGTACTCTTTTGCTTTCCTTTGGATAATTTAAACGCTTGTCGGCATAGTCCTCTCTGCCCGTCAAACTAAAAATCGGTCATCAGCAAACAGTTGTCAGCCGTCAGACCTGTTGCAGCTATTTTCATTCTTCGCGATCTTCGCGATGCGGTCGACGCTGCACAGGGGTCTTAATCGGATAACCCGCTTCCAGCACGTCCTCCACGTAGGCGCGGAGCAGCTCACCCACGCCCCAGGCCTGGGCGAAACAGCCCCGGGGATAGATCGGCTCGTCGCCGTCGAAGATCTCCGATATGCTGCCCACGCCGTGGTCCCGGAGGTGATCCTCGAACGGCTGGATAAAGGCCCTGGCCTGTTCCCCGCTCTCGGGCGAATAACCGTGCGCGCGCCGGTAGGCGGTGATGAACGGGCCGACCAACCAGCTCCAGGCCGTCCCCTGGTGGTAGCTGCCGTCGCGGCGCACCCGGTCCCCGATGTAGACGCCCCGGTAGTCGGGGTCCCTGGGGCTCAGGCTGCGCAGGCCGTATGTGGCGTACAGCTCGCGCCAGACCTTGCGGACGACGTCCCGGGACTGTTCGCGGTCGAGCATGCTGAACGGGAGACTGGCCGCCAGCAGTTGGTTGGGACGGACCCTGGCGTCCTGCTCGTGACCGGTCACCACGTCGCAAAGCCATCTTTCGCCTCCCGGCCAGCCGTACACCCAGAACCGGCGGTGAAAACTATCTTTAACCTTTTCCGCAAGCCCGCGGTACGGAAACTCTTCGTCGAACTTCTCGCACAGATGTTCCAAGACCTTGAGCGCGTTGTACCACAGCGCCTGGATTTCGACCGGCTTGCCGTGGCGGGGCGTGACCACCCAATCGCCGATCTTGGCGTCCATCCAGGTAAGCTGGACGTCGGGGGCCCCGGCCCGGACCAGGCCGTCGTCGTCAATACCGATGTTGAAGTCCGTGCCCCGGACGTACCAGGCCACAATGTCCCGCAGCACCGCAAAGATCTCGCGGCGGATGAAGCCGTAGTCATCGGTATACTGCAGGTACTTGTACACGGCGTTGAAGAACCAGAGCGAGGCGTCAACGGTATTGTACATCGCCTCCCTGGCCCCGATTTTAAAGGCGTTGGGCAAAAGGCCGTTGTTGGCCTGCCTGGCGTAGGTCAAAAGGATCTGCCTGGCTTCCTCGTAGCGGCCGGTGACCAGCGTCAGCCCCGGGAGGGAGATCATGGTGTCCCGCCCCCAGTCGGTGAACCACGGGTAGCCCGCGATTATCGTCTTGGTTCCCGTCGATTTCCGCAAGACGATGAAGGCGTCGGCCGCCACGACCAGGGCTTGAGCGAAGGGGTCTGCAAACCCGGCCTTTTCGATAAGCACTTGCACGCGCTCTCGTTCAGCCTCCAGCAGCTCTTCGCCGTTCAGAAAGGCCTTAGCCTCGACCGAGGCGCTGAAGGTGAAAGCGGCATGCTCCCGGGGCTGCAGCACAATCTCGAAATAACCCGGAACGTAGTGGTCCTCGTACGGGTTTTCGCCGCGTTCGGCCTCGATGCGGTAGTACATCCCCTTAAACCAGTACCCGGTCTCGTAGTACCTGCCCCGGCTGCAGGCCAGCTTGAGCGGCGGGAATTCGGGCCGGCCGGCGATCTCCGTGCTGCGAAGGTGAGGTTTCTGCGCAAAGGTGATCTGTCCTTCGTGAGTGATGAAGTGGTAGCCGCGGTCGTTGATCATCGGCGTGAGCCGCAGCGTGGCCTTCTCCAGGCCGTTCTGCACCTTGTAGAGGACCACGGCGGCATTGTGCCCGTATGGCATGAAGACCGTCTTGCGGACGGTGATGTCGCCCATGCTGTAGATAAAGGTAGGGAAAGGATCGCAGACGACGCGCTGGAGGTGCAGAAAACCCCTGTCCGACACGCCCCCGCCGGTCTCGTTAACGGCGAGGTTGTAAAAGGAAGAGGGCGTTTCGATACACTCGTCGAGCTTGGCCACGTGCAGGACGCGCAGGCCGGGCGGGTTGTGGGCGGCCATCAGCAGGGAGTGGTACTTGCGGGTGTTGGCGTTGATCAGCGTGCCGCAGGCGTAGCCGCCGAGGCCGTTCGTTACCAGCCATTCCTTTCCCGCGCCCCGTTCAAAGGTGCGCCACTCGTCCTTGCCGAACTCCAAAAGTTACCCATCCTTCGAATCTTTTTGCTTATCTTGTCTCGGAACCGCCCCTGTCAATCACCTACCTTAATGGCACTAAGCGTTAAGCATCATGATATAATCCTATTGCCTGGTGCTTAATGCCCGGTGCCGCTATGGCCTTGGGCTATCTCCAAGGCCATAGCGACGGCGCCCATCACGCCCGAACGCCCGCCCAGGGCGGCCGGGACTACTTGTAGAGAATCGAGCGCAGCCTCCCAGGCCAGTTCCTGCAGTTCCCGCAGCATCACGTCCCACATCGCGCTGCCGCCCGTCATCACCCCGCCCCCCAGGACGATCATCTCCGGGTTGAGCATGTTGACGACCACGGCCAGCCCCCGGCCCAGGTAGGCCGCCGCGCTGCGGACGATCTCCTTCGCCTGGGGGTCTCCCCTTTCCGCGGCCTCAAAGACGAGGGGCGCCGTGATTTTCCCGGCGCTCCCCCCCGCCAGCGCCAGCAGTCCCGGAGCCTGGCCGCTCTTGGCCAGCCGCTTGGCCTCCCGCGCTATCGCCGTCCCGGAGGCAAGCGCTTCCAGGCAGCCCCTGCCTCCGCAGCGACATGCAGGGGCGTCGGCGATCGGCAGGTGCCCGATCTCTCCGGCCACCCGGCCGGCTCCTCGGTACAGCTCTCCGTTCAGGATCAGCCCCCCGCCGATGCCCGTGCTGACCGTCACGTATACCATGTCCCGCGTACCGCGCCCGGCTCCGAAGAGGTGCTCGCCCAGGGCGGCGAGGTTGGCGTCATTGTCGATGCGTACGGGGACCCCGACCCTGGCCGCAAGGGATGCAGCCAGCGGTACGCCGTGCCAGCCGGGAAGGTTCGGGGCCTCTTTGACGATCCCCGTCGACGGGTCCAGCGGCCCCGGGGCGCCGACCCCCACCGCGACCAGTTCATCCCTGCCGGCTTTTTGCCGGGCCAGGACCTCGCCCACCGAGGCCGCCAAGCGTTCCACGACGTGGTCAAATCCCCGCCCGCCTTGCGTGGGAATCTTGATTTCCTGCACGACCCGCCCCTCGGTATCGGCCAGGGCGGTCAAGATCTTCGTTCCCCCGAGGTCGATTCCGGCAACGTAAAGCAAAATGTCACTCCCAACAAAGAAGTCAGAGCCCGGATGCAGAGGCAGAAGTCAAAAAAGGCGACCGCCTCCGCGATCGCTTTATTATGGCACACTCTCTCCCCTCGGTTCTTCGGCACAATAGGTATTCCTATTTTTACACCGTTCCGCTCGATATAATTCCCAACCGGCAGAAGATAATGCCGAAGTTATTACCACGTTCCTGGCTCGTACTGATCTAATGACGGTAGAGCCTTCTCGGAAAAGCCTGGCTTTTTGAACAATATCCCTAGCCGTTTCGTTTTCCCCTTCTCCATAACCTTTTTAGATTACGTTTTCTATGGACAAGGCCTACTATTAAGACCTGGGATTCTTCAAGGCGGTAGATGAGGCGATAACCTCTTATGAGGAGTTCGCGGAACTTGCGGTCACCGAGTTCGGGAACGATACGCCCCCTTTCTGCAAACCTTCTTAGAGAACGGCTGGCGTCAAGAATCTCTTGCACAACCGCCGCAGCGTAGAAAAGCGAGTCTTTGGCAATGTACCGGGCAAGCGCTTCGAATCGGCGGCGGCTTCGCGAGACCAGACTATTCTTCGATCCATTTTGCCATCATTTGTTCGAGCTCTTCCTGTGAGTAAACCCGCCCATTCTCGGCATCTTCCAACCCGCGTTTAATCTTCTGAAGAACATAAAGGTGATACTGAATGTCCTCTAACGAGCAATCATCAGGCAAGCGGGTCAGGAGCTTACCGACTTCTTGTTTTATTCCCACGCCGAACTCCCCTTTATCTGTTAACCTGTTATAAGTTTATTCTAAACGCCGGTGGTACTGATCGCCAAACGTTTTTGGAAACTTCTCGGGGCCAAACCTCAAAACTTCAAAGTTTCGAAAACCATTACCGCCTAAGCCGCCAAACACATTTTTACAATATTATTTGGAAGGGGTTAACACTGTCCCAGGCTCCTACGGACCGTCGAGACGTTGCCTGTTTTAGGACAAACTTTGAACTTTTGCGACCTGACCCCTTGATTACCGACGGTTGCCTCTAGCCGTAACGTGGTAGAATACTTCATTACTGGTACAGGCGCGGCGTGCGCAATACCATTACCCGTCTTCGGGGAATTGCACTATGGGAGAGAGCAAAAAACAGATGTGCTTGCCTTCAGCTAACTGGATAATTAAGGCAAAAACATAAGATTCATAAGGTTGACCCCAAAGACTCTTGGGTGTGCATCACGTCACGCCTGCCCGCCGGCGACGATGCAGTCCTTGCCCGCGGCCTTCGCCGCATAGAGGGCGCGGTCCGCGGCGGCGAGAATCTCGTTGACGTCGGTCGTCTCCCGACCGCCCTCGACCACGCCGCCGCTGAAGGTGACGCGCAGTCCTTCACCCGTCCCCGGAACGGCCAAGGGATGAGCAAGCCACGCCTCCCTGGCGCGCTCCGCCACGGCCAGCGCCGCCGTCAGATCGGTCTTGGGCATCAGCACCGCGAACTCCTCGCCGCCGTAGCGGGCCACGACGTCGGTCCGGCGGAAGCTGGCCCACAGCACAGCGCCGAACTCGCGCAGCACGTGGTCGCCGACCAGGTGGCCGTGGGTGTCGTTAACCTGCTTAAAGTCGTCCAGGTCGGCCAGCAGCAAGCTGAATGGCGTCCCTTCCCGGCGGCTGCGGAAAACTTCCTCCTCCAGCCTGGCCATGAAGTAACCGCGGGTATGGCATCCGGTCAGTGCGTCGTGAAAGGATTCGTAGCACAGGGCCTTGGCCCGCCTGATCCGGCTTTTGACCCGCAGGACGAACTCCTCCGGCTGGAAAGGCTTCACGATGTAGTCGTCGGCGCCGCAGTCATATCCTTCCCGCAGGTATTTCAGGTCGCCCAGCGCCGTCAGGATGATCACCGGCACCCATTTCAGACGCTCTTCAGTCCTGATCTCGCGACAGAGGTCCAGACCGTTCGCATCGGGCAGCACCATGTTCAGGACCACCAGGTCGGGCTGCATCAGCTTCAGGGTCCTCCTGGCCGAAGCGCCGCTCCCGGCTTCCACCACCTCGATCCCCTCAGGGGTGCAGTGTTTTTTGATGACGCCCCGGACAACCGGGCTGTCGTCAACCACCAGGATTTTGTAGACCGCATCCGCCGGTGCGGCGCCTTCATTATTCATTGCAGCAGATTCTCCTTTGCCGTCCGGTCCCGATTGCACCGCGCGCAGGCGCGGGTGGTCAATCCAACCCCTTTCCCCACGACAGTCCGCTCCCTGAGTCTGCAAGACGCCGCAAAACATCTGTAAGAAGGGTAATCAGAGTACCCCCCCCCATTTCTTCCATCTCCTCGGCCGGAACCCGCAGGAAAGCCTCCACCACGCGCGGGTCGAACTGCCGGCCCGCTCCCCGCCGCAGCTCCTCGAGCGCCTCCGCGGAGGTGAGCGTGCCGCGGTAGGGTCTGGCCGACGTCATCGCGTCGTAGGTGTCGGCCACCCGGATGACCCGCGCCAGAAGAGGTATCTCCTCCCCCGCCAGTCCGTCAGGATAGCCGCCGCCGCCGTAGTCCTCGTGGTGGTGCCGGACCGCCGCGATCACCGCCGTGGGGAACCTGGCGGGCTCAATAATCCTGGCCCCCACCACGGGGTGGCTCTTGACTTCTTCCCACTCCGCGGGATCAAGGCGCCCGGGTTTCAAAAGAACGCCCTCGGATACGCCGATCTTGCCGACGTCATGCAGAAGCGCGGCCAGGTAAACCTGCTCCTGCTCCTCAGTGTTCAGGCCAAGCGCACGCGCGCAGGCCCGCGCCAGTTTCGCCACGCGCACTGAATGCCCCCGCGTGTAGGCGTCCTTGGCCTCCAGGGCCGCCGCCAGCGCCTGCAGGGCGCTCAGGTAGTATTCCTTCAACGACGCATAGATGCGCGCGTTCTCCAGGGCCAGGGCAACCCTGGCGGCGATGGCGGTGAGATATCCGGTGACGGCCTCGTCCCAGGCGCGGGGCGCCATGTCGTAGACGCCGAGAGTGCCGAGGGCGCGGCCCCCGGCGCGCAGCGGCACGACCAAGGCGCTTCGCACCGCCGGAGCAAGTTGCGGCAGGAGCATCTTCCCGCCGGCGGCGCGCAGGTCGGAGACGACCACCGGCTCGCCGGTTTTGAACGCCGCGCCCGCGACGGAATTCTCTACCGGGAGTTCCCTGATCGCCTCCGGATCCACCCCTTCGACGCCGTGCACGGTGCGTGCCACCAGCGCTTTTTTCTCCTCGTCGTAGGTGCGCAGAAGACACACGGGCACGTCCAGCGTGCGGGTGGTCTCCCGCACCACCCGGAGGACGAGCGTTTGCTCGTCATACTCTCCGCTCATCTCCTCGCTCAGGCGCAGGATGTCGAGAAGCATACGGTGGCCCGCAAACGACCGGGCCGCGTAGGAGGTCACCGCCCGGACGAGGCTGCCGGCCTCGGCAAGCCTTGCCTCCGTCCACACCGGCACCTGCCGCGCCAGCGCCACAAGCTTCTCCCGCGGGTAGCGCAGCTCATCGGCCAGGAGGGCGAGTTTCTCTTCTTTGAGGCGGGCAACGGCCACGCCGCCCGCGATCACAATGCCCTGCCTGTCCACCGGCACGCCGATGTTGACCAGCCCCGCGTGGCAGACGCGGCGCCGGACCTCCCCGCCGGACAGGACGGCGCGGGCCAGTTCCCGGCGAAAGGTCTCGCACGCCATCTTCCCCTCGTACGTGCTGTTGATCAGGGCGCAGAAGGGGAGAGGATTGCTCTTGCCGAACAGCGCGCGGCCGCGCGCGTCCGTGGTGATGATCGCCAGGCCGGTCGCCCTGGCGATCTCTTCCTGCAATTGCCAGAAACCGGCGCGCTCCAGGAAAGCAGCGTAATCCATAACCCACTCCCGAAATCTCTCGTTCGGTGACGATCCCCGTCGCCGTGCGGCGTAATTTACAACATTTTAGCAAGAGCTGGCGAAAATGTATACCTCCCCTGCTATCTGCTGGAACACTACAGCCGCTCACATCGTGCTCGTCCAGCCAATTGAGCAGGATCACACTGGGGACAGGACCGGGAAAGCAGACGGCGTCCGATATCCCGTGTGCCTGGCGGGTGCAGCGGGCGTGTCCCCCGAGGACTGCGGCGGCATAACGGGGCTGAAAAACATAAAAGCCGCTTGGAGCCCCGTCTGCCACCCAAAACGGCTTTTCTCTCGGCCGGCCGGGAAAGAGAACCCAGGCGACACAACCATCTTTCTGTCCGTTGACCGCCTCGGACGGTTATCCCGGGGGTTTAACCCAGGTGACTTTAAGCCTTGCGAAGTCATTATCGAAAGAACAGACGCCCTCTCCGTGTCTCCGTGCCTGCGCGGCGAGGAAGGCATCCACGAAGTCGACGTTCTTGTCAGCCATATCCTGCAAGGCCTGTACCACCAGATCAGGGTTTTCGGCCTGGACGCCGTCCGCCCTTATGAAGGGAATCAGAGTATCGGCAATCTCCCTCCTGGTGTACTCGTAGAACGAAGAGAGCACCCATACCGCTTCAGCCACCACCAGGTGGGATAATCGCAGGCAGGTTTCCCCTTTCTCGGCGCGGTTCATAAGCTCTAAAGCCTGCGCGGCCATCTCCGGGGGATCACCGGTAATGAAGCGCAGGATAACGTTGGCGTCGATCCATAAGCACGCCATTACTCTTCTTTCCCTTTACTCAACTTACTCCCCTGCGCCAGCCTGGCGGCCACTTCTTTTCGTACCTGTTCCTTGCCTGGATACTTCCTGGTCGCCGGTAAAGAGGCATATAGCTCCGTCAGGCGCTTGCGCTTGAAGGCCCTTACCATAACTTCGCCTTCGGGGTTTACATCGAATGTCAACTCGTCACCCGGCTGTAGGTCAAGCTTACGTCGAACGGTCACCGGTATGGTTATCTGGCCCTTACTGGTCACTCGCGCCCTTAACATTCCGGCACCTCCTTACCACCACTATAGATCTTACATCAGGTTTTAGTCAAGGGTATGCCGATCCCCCCGGCGAAAAGCCGCCCAGCCTGCCTCGGGCGGGGTGGCTTTATTTTCGGGTTTTCCGGTTTCAGGCCTTCTCGAAGACATCCTTAGAAGCGCCGCAAACCGGGCAGGTCCAGTCCTCCGGCAGTTCGGCGAAGGGCGTCCCCAGGGGGACGCCGCCGGCGGGATCGCCCGCATCCGGGTCGTACACGTACCGTTCTCCGTCATTGCGGACCCCCTCCCGGCAAGAATTCAGCACCCGGGTACATGATTCGGCACGATCACCCTTTCCCTGTCGGACATGGTACGAACTGGCTTGTCTTCCCGACCCCGGTGAGTTAGTATGACAGAAAAAGCCATACCAACCGTCAGAAGGAGGGTGAGCCGGATGCCCGGTCTCAAGGGAACCCGGACGGAGAAGAACCTGCTGACCGCCTTCGCCGGCGAGTCCCAGGCGCGCAACCGCTACACCTACTACGCCGGCCAGGCGAAAAAGGAGGGCTTCGAACAGATCGCCGCCGTCTTTCTGGAGACGGCGGACAACGAAAAGGAACACGCCAAGCGCCTTTTTAAGTTCCTGGAAGGCGGCGAGGCGGAGATCAGCACCGCTTTTCCGGCCGGCCGGATCGGCACGACGGCCGAGAACCTGGCCGCCGCCGCCGGCGGGGAGAACCACGAACACACCGTCATGTACCCCGATTTTGCCCGGACGGCCGAGGAGGAGGGCTTCCCGGAGATCGCCGCCGTCTTCCGGGCCATCGGCCGCGCCGAGCAGGGCCACGAGGAGCGCTTCCGTGCCCTGCTGGACAACGTGACACGCGGCCGCGTCTTCAAGCGGGAGGAGAAAACGACCTGGCGCTGCCGCAACTGCGGCTACCTCCACGAAGGCGAGGAAGCGCCGGAGGTCTGCCCGGCCTGCGCCCACCCGCGTGCCTACTTCGAATTGCCGGCGCGTAACTATTAGGCAAGCCCAACGACGCCTTCGGCCAGCACCTCGCCACGACGGAGCGCTTCGACGACGAGGTCGACCATCGCCCCCAGCCATGGCATCATCTGGCGACGGGATCCCGGCCGGATCTTCGAGGCTTACGCCCGCTGGACCGAGGGCCGGGGAACGGCGAAGGCCGTCATCGCCTACGACACCATGTGGCTGAGCACCGAGAAGATGGCCCGCGCCCTCCTGGACGGCCTGGCGGCCGGAGGCTACGCGGCCCGGCTGTTCAAGCTCTCGGTCTCGGACCACAGCGAGATCGTCAAGGAAATCCTCGAGGCGCACGCCGTCCTGGTGGGCTCGCCGACCATCAACAACGGCGCCCTGCCCGTCGTTTCCTCCTTCCTGGACGAGCTGGCGGGCCTGCGGCCCGGGAACAAGGTCGGCCTGACCTTCGGCTCCTATGGCTGGGGCGGCGGCGCCCTGAAGGTCATCGAGGAGCGGCTGAAGGCCGCGAAGATCGAACTCGCGGCCGAACCGGGTCCGACCGTGAAGTGGGCTCCCACGCCCGACGACCTGCGGCGATGCTACGACCTGGGGCTGGAGATCGCGGCCCGTATCAGAGACTGAAGCAAGAAGACGAAGGGGTAGGGGGAGTATGCGCCATGGGCAAGGGGTCCCCGGAACCGGCCGTCTACCAGTTCAAAGTCACTCTTTTGACCATCGGGTCCTGGACAACTCCGGCTTGCAGGACGGGGTTCTCAACAATGCAAAGGGGAGCTTGGCCCCCCTTCGCACTCCCCGCTACTTCGCCGCGGCAAACCGGCGGTTGACGTCATCCCAGTTGACCAGGTTCCACCAGGCTTCCACCCATGCCGCCCGCCTGTTCTGGTATTTGAGGTAGTACGCGTGTTCCCACACATCGCAGACCAGGAGCGGGACGACTCCCCACTGGGTCAGGTTCTGGTGTTTTTCGGCCGTCAGGATGACCAGCCGGCCGAAACCAGGGTTCCAGGCCAATACAGCCCAACCGGAACCTTCAACAGCTACAGCGGCGGTCGAGAACTGCGTCCTGAAGCTGTCGTAGCCGCCGAAATCCAGATCAATCTGGGCGGCGATCGGCCCCGTGGCCGAACCGCCGGCGTTGGGCGCCATATTCTCCCAGAAGATGGTATGCAGGATATGACCGGAACCGTGGAAAGCCAGCTCGCGCTCCCAGTGCTTGACCAGGGCGAAGTCGCCCTTCTTCCTCGCCTCGGCGAGCCTGGCCTCCGCGTTGTTCAACCCGTCAACGTAGGTCTTGTGGTGCGCGTCGTGATGCAGACGCACCGTCTGTTCGTCGTAATAAGGCTCGTAGGTAGGCTGAAAACTTACCAGGACTTCAGCTATCATCGATGAGGAGGGGTTTCAATTCCTCGTAGGTAGGCTGAAAACAGGACCGGGCCGAACCCGGAAAGGAGGATACTAATGGTTTCAATTCCTCGTAGGTAGGCTGAAAACTGGCGGCCGGACTCGACGCTGCGAAGGCGGTTGCTGTTTCAATTCCTCGTAGGTAGGCTGAAAACGCAAGGGCGATGAGGGAGAGCGCGAGTTCTGCAAACGTTTCAATTCCTCGTAGGTAGGCTGAAAACCGGGAACCTCGAAGCGGAGGCCGCCGTCCATAAGGGGTTTCAATTCCTCGTAGGTAGGCTGAAAACGCGGCCCCTGGTCAGTTTCCTTCAGGACTTTTACATCCGTTTCAATTCCTCGTAGGTAGGCTGAAAACCGAAGCAGGAGGACGTTTTAATTGCCGTGAATTTGGGTTTCAATTCCTCGTAGGTAGGCTGAAAACTGTGTAATTACGAAATAACGGATAAACGTCTTGTAGCGTTTCAATTCCTCGTAGGTAGGCTGAAAACTTGTCAAGGGGTGTTAACGACTATTTTCGCTTATCAGGTTTCAATTCCTCGTAGGTAGGCTGAAAACAAAGCCCAAGGTTTGGGCAACGGCTTTGGCGGCGTGTTTCAATTCCTCGTAGGTAGGCTGAAAACACGGCATTTACCAACCTTTCCGCCGCCTCGCGAAGTTGTTTCAATTCCTCGTAGGTAGGCTGAAAACGCGGAAGAGGCGTTGGATGTGATTGATCCTTCCGAGGGGTTTCAATTCCTCGTAGGTAGGCTGAAAACGCAGGGAAAGCCTCCCGCGATGAGATCAACGTGCTCGTTTCAATTCCTCGTAGGTAGGCTGAAAACGCAGCCTGACGGCGGCGAAGAGCGGGCGGACGTGATGTTTCAATTCCTCGTAGGTAGGCTGAAAACCCAACAGCGGTTGCCGCCTCCCACGCCACTTGCTCCAGTTTCAATTCCTCGTAGGTAGGCTGAAAACAAATCGTCTACAACAGCGTCGTCCATAGCGATAAAGTGTTTCAATTCCTCGTAGGTAGGCTGAAAACGGGGTGTGATGATTCGCGGCGGCAAAGCTCCGAAGCGGTTTCAATTCCTCGTAGGTAGGCTGAAAACACATCCGCCGCCCGCAACACGACAAGCCACTCTTTCGTTTCAATTCCTCGTAGGTAGGCTGAAAACCGCTGCCCAAGCGTTGCTGTGGGTGTTGGAAAGAGGGTTTCAATTCCTCGTAGGTAGGCTGAAAACTCGCGGGGTGCAGCTGGAGATTCATACGCCGGTTCGGTTTCAATTCCTCGTAGGTAGGCTGAAAACGAGCAGGTGGGACGCCAGCCGAGGGTAAGATTAGGTGTTTCAATTCCTCGTAGGTAGGCTGAAAACGCCGATTGTTGTGGAGGCTATTCAGGTTACAAATGAGTTTCAATTCCTCGTAGGTAGGCTGAAAACCAATAACAAGGCCCAATGTAAACAAAAATAATTCTGGTTTCAATTCCTCGTAGGTAGGCTGAAAACCAGACTCCCGGAGCCCACGAGCCGCCAGCTGCTCACGGTTTCAATTCCTCGTAGGTAGGCTGAAAACATCCTCGTTCATCGCGAAGAAGTCGAAGTCTCATCTGGTTTCAATTCCTCGTAGGTAGGCTGAAAACTCCGGTCGTGCCGGTCGGAATACTACTGAGTGCCACGTTTCAATTCCTCGTAGGTAGGCTGAAAACACTTTCTCGATGTGAACCTCTCTAAGATGGAACGCAGTTTCAATTCCTCGTAGGTAGGCTGAAAACCAGCCCGGCGTGGACCGATTACCACAGCCGGGAACAGAGTTTCAATTCCTCGTAGGTAGGCTGAAAACAAGGTATGCATTGGTCGCCGCTACCATCGAATAGCTGTTTCAATTCCTCGTAGGTAGGCTGAAAACCATTAAGAAAGGCTGCCGATACAGTGCAGCATCTGGGTTTCAATTCCTCGTAGGTAGGCTGAAAACTGCTGGCGTCCCGAGCCGGTGAGAAGTTGCTCTACGGTTTCAATTCCTCGTAGGTAGGCTGAAAACCCGAAGCCGCAGGGCAGGCGGACTTGAGAGAACACGGTTTCAATTCCTCGTAGGTAGGCTGAAAACCCGCAGGATACCGCGTTTGTCACCTCCGCAAATCAGGTTTCAATTCCTCGTAGGTAGGCTGAAAACTGTCGGACGGTAACAGCGACGCCGAGCGGTTCAAACGGTTTCAATTCCTCGTAGGTAGGCTGAAAACTCGTATTCCACCCGTAGCTCCTTGTCCGCCCCGCTGAGTTTCAATTCCTCGTAGGTAGGCTGAAAACCCTACTTTGGCGGTGCATCTCACATCTAATACCACCGTTTCAATTCCTCGTAGGTAGGCTGAAAACTGGTAAGTGGTATCACCGCAAAATAGCGATTGTGTGTTTCAATTCCTCGTAGGTAGGCTGAAAACCCCTTCACCGCAAGAAGGGTGGCCAGCACGCCAAGTTTCAATTCCTCGTAGGTAGGCTGAAAACTCAGGAAGTCATAGTCCGCTTCCTCGTGGACGTTTTGTTTCAATTCCTCGTAGGTAGGCTGAAAACCCGCGTCGCTGTTGGCTTTGGGCCTGCTTGTGGAGGTTTCAATTCCTCGTAGGTAGGCTGAAAACCCTACGCAGGGACGCAGATGTGTTGGGTCGTTATAGGGTTTCAATTCCTCGTAGGTAGGCTGAAAACGAGCAGGAGGCGGCGGAGCGGAAGAAGGAGATATTGTTTCAATTCCTCGTAGGTAGGCTGAAAACCGGTAGACCAAAATGGCCTTTCGGCGCACCCAAATGATTGTTTCAATTCCTCGTAGGTAGGCTGAAAACCAAAAGGCCTTCTTCGTCTATTTCTTTACCCTCATTAGTTTCAATTCCTCGTAGGTAGGCTGAAAACGGCGAAGTTCTCCCCGGCGGCAGCAGCGGCGTTTAGGTTTCAATTCCTCGTAGGTAGGCTGAAAACGGTGATCATTGCGCTTATTACAGCCATAGCTGGGGGTTTCAATTCCTCGTAGGTAGGCTGAAAACCGTAGGCAGCCTGCTGTTGGTCTGGCAGCCGGGCAGCGTTTCAATTCCTCGTAGGTAGGCTGAAAACCAACACAAGCCTGACTGTGGAAACCAACCTTTCCCTGTTTCAATTCCTCGTAGGTAGGCTGAAAACCCAAGGCCCGGCTCCAGATTCGCCAAACTTTAAGCAGTTTCAATTCCTCGTAGGTAGGCTGAAAACCGGGGCTAACCGCCGGGGCCTACTATTGGTTACGGGTGTTTCAATTCCTCGTAGGTAGGCTGAAAACTAAGGAAGCGCAGGGCAACAAGGCGGTATTCGCCGAGTTTCAATTCCTCGTAGGTAGGCTGAAAACCTGAAAGGTTCCGGTTTGCGGGTTGTAGTAACTGCGTTTCAATTCCTCGTAGGTAGGCTGAAAACGCTTCGTAATGGTGGCGGCATAGGAGGCGGTAACGGTTTCAATTCCTCGTAGGTAGGCTGAAAACCCGTCGCGGCCTTGCCGCGCCTGGAAACGTTTTTCGCCCCGAACTACCGCCGGCCCGCGAAGCTGACCCGCGGCGGGGGCCCGTCGGCCGGGCGAAGCCTTGGGCGACACGGGCCGAAAGCCATATCCCCGACCGCGGGGACCTGTCGTCGATCCCCAGGGGTTTTTGCACTATTCGCGGTCGACGACAAAAATCCTCCTCAAAAGATCCACTCTTCCCCGCCCTTGCGCACGCCCATCAGTTCGCGCCGGGCGTACTTCTGGCTGCCGAGGACGTAGAAGAGAAGCGAGTCCTCCCGCTGGTTGATGATTCTCTCCATGTCGGCCTGCAGGGCGCGGAAGGAGGCCTCGGTGAGTTCACCCTCCAGGACGGAGTTCTGCACCCAGCTCAGGTAGCGGCGCGCCACCTTAAGGACCTTGGCCACCCTTTTGACGTTGACGTCGTACACCAGGATTACAAACACCGCGTCTCTTCCCCTGCCACTCTTGCCCCCGCCGGCTACCAGCGGCTGACGAACGGCTCGTAGGCTTGCTCGCCCATCAGGTGTTTCTCCAGTTTGTACAGCTCCATGCGGATAAGCGTCTGGTAGCTGACGTTGCGCTTGAGCCGCCGGTGGTAAAAAGTCGACTTAAGTTTTTCTTCGAGTTCCTGGACGTAAAGCCTGCGACCGCGCTCTTTAAGCAGGACGGCGGCTCCATGACGCTCAAAGTCACTCTTGCCGAGCATGTTCTTACCCACCAGGTTGAAGAGCACGCGGTCGGCCAGGATGGGCTTGAAGATCTCGGCCACGTCGAGGTTTAAGGTGAACCGGCGGAAGTTGGTGGTGTGCAGATAGCCGATCCGCGGGTCGAGGTGGGTCTTGTAGATTTCGGTCAGGACCTTGACGTAGATCAGGGAGTTACCGAAGCTGATGAGGGCGTTCAACGGATCGGCCGGAGGGCGCTTGGAGCGTGCGTTCATCGTGAAGGGAGAGCCCTCCAGGATGGTGTTGAGGCCTTCGTAGTAATGGGCACGGGCGTTTCCCTCGACGGCCATCAGTTCCTCGACGGTCGGGCACGCGGGCAGCCCGTCTCCGGCCAGCCCGGCAATGGACTCGATACAGGCGGCGAGGTCCTTCCCCCGGTTTTGATAGTACCGCAAGACCTGCAGGATGTTGGCCAGAGCGCCGGCGACAAAACGCCGAGCCAGATCCAGCCGCCGCTCGGGATCCAGGTAGTGCTCGGCCTGGCGGAGAACCATATAGCCGGAGTTGTAATGCTCACGGGGATAGAAGCTGCCGACGTAGTTGCCGTAGTAGCCGAAGAAATGCAGCACGACCTCGCTTTCCTGGATAAACTCCAGGAGCTTCTTGTTGAGGTCGACCTCGCCGAAGACGACGATGTCGCGCAGACCGGTCACCGGAAAGTACCTGGTGCCCTCGTCGCCCTCGACGCAGATGGTATTGTCTTTCCGTTTAAGGCGCCCGCTGGCAAAGAGATACAGCGTCTTCTGCACCCTTCTCACTCCTATGCCCAGCAGAGTTCGGCGTAGGCGCACTTCCCGCAGAACGGGCCCCTGGCCGCCGGAGGGGGGTTCTCCCGGCGGATGAGGGCCTCGATCTGTTCCTTCAACTCCTTCACCTCCCGCGCCAGCGACGCGTCCAGCACCAGGCGCTCCCGCCGCCGCTCCTCGGGAAACAACAGCTCCCCCTCGGCCTCGATGCCCATCTCCCGCAGTTCGTAAAGATAAAAGGCGAGCTGCATCCGCGCCGCCTCACGCGCGCGGGATGACTTTTTGACCTCTCCCACCACGCATTCCTTCCCGCCCCGGCGCACCAGGTCCAACCGCAGGTGCCCAATGTGCACTTCCTTCCGCTCGCGGCCGTAAGCCCGGCATCCGATCAGCCGCCCCAGTTCCAGGTAAACGTTGTCCTCATCGGGACAGATCTGCCGGGACATGAGCCATACCTGCCGGGGGCAGATCGTGAAGGACTGGACCAAACTGCCGGTGATGCGCGGGATGGCGTCCATGCCGCATCGGGCACCCCCTCGGAAACGGATCAGTAGATGAGGACGCGGTCGTCGATGAGCTGCTTGAAACCGGTTGCGGCGTCGTAGAACTCGTCCAGCAGGTAGCCGGGAAGGCACAACGGACGGGCATCGCCCGCCAGGCGATGCAGGACGAGCGCGCCCGGCACGGAAAGCAGGTAGCGCCTGAAGTCGCGTTTCATCGCCAGGAAGGCCTCCCGCCGGCGGCGCAGGTCCCGTTGGCCGGCCACTTCGTTTCGATAGCGTTCCCAGACGGCCTCCGCCGCGGCATCAACACAGACGAAAACGTCTACATAGCGCGGCAGTTCCCGGATCAGGGCGAAGTCGCTGACGGCGGGCGTCTCCTCGTCGCGTTCCCGGTCGAAGCGCAGTCTGGCCATCGCCCGCAGGAGGTCCTCACTGTCCGCCGCGGATTTGCCCTCGCGCACCAGGCGGAAGTAGTCGGCCACGGCATCGAAGAACTCCGGCTCGGCCAGCACGGGGCGCCCGGCGAAGAGTCGGCGCGCGGCCCGGGTGTGAATCGGGCCGTAGACATAGGAGGCCAGGGAGCGCTCCCGCGCGCCGCTCTCGTCGGCCACCAGGTGCAAGAGACGCACCCTGCCGCCCTCCGCGCGGAAGTGCCGGTTACAGCGGCCGGCGACCTGTACCACGGCATCCACCGGCCCCAGATCGCGCCAGACCTCGTCGAAATCTATGTCCACCCCGGCCTCGACCACTTGGGTGGACACGACGACGGGCTTCTCGCCCCGCGCCAGACGCTCTCCGATCTCCCGCAAGCGTCGCTCCCGCTCGGCCGGAACGATGTTCGTGGAGAGGTAGTAGAGGGACGGCCCCCGGTCGTCCCAGGCCTGCTGCAGCGCCTGATAGAAGGCGATCGAGCTTTTAATGGTGTTGAGAACCACGAGGTAGGCGCGCTCCCGGCGGTGGTGCGCCAGGAACTCGGCCGCCGCCTGCGTTACGGTGAGGGGCGCGCTGTCGGCCGTCACCGTGACGCGGTTCAGTGCCGCGAAGCGCCGTCGTACGGTTTCCGCCTCGCCCGCCAGTTCCAGGGCCTCACCAGGGGCGAACCACTCGGGGCGCGTGGCGGTCATCAGGATAACCCGCAAGTCCAGCTGCGCGGCCGCCTGCCGGAAGGTGGCCGTGACCAGCAGCCAGTACTCGACCGGGATGTTCTGCACCTCATCGAGAATTAAGACCGCTCCGCCCAGGCGATGGAACTTCTTCAGCATACGATTCTCGTAACCGATCAGGGTATGCAAAAGCTGGACGAAGGTCGTGACCACGACCTCGCTCTGCCAGCTCTCAATGAGCAGTAACGAGGCGTCGAGAGCACGCTCCTCGTCTCCCCTCCCCGGTTCCCGGTACACGGGTTCCGCCAGATGGTGATGCTTCAAAAGCCAGGAACCGGGGAGGCCGTCCTTAGTCCGGCAAACCCCCCGCAGCACATCCTCGCCGACGGCGAAGGTCTGGTCGACAATACTCGTGAAGGGCAGGGCGTAGATAATGCGGGGTGCCGGTCGCCCGGCGGCGGCCAGGCGCTCCCGCAGACGGAAGGCGGCAGCCAGGCCGGCCAGGGTCTTGCCGGTACCGGTGGGCGCGGTGATGGTAAAGAGCCGCTGCCCCGGGGGCGCCCGGTCGATAAGGCAGACCACGCTGCGGTAGAGGTCGTCCCGCAGTTCGTCCATGGGGCTGCGCGGAGACCCGAAACGCGCCGCCCGGTAGCGATCCACAGCGTCTCCCGGGATGGTGGCCCGCTCGGCCTCGGCCACGCGGGCGGCGTGGATCTTGTCGGCATCGATCAGGGCGGAGAAGAGGGAAAGGACCTCGAAGTAGGCCACAAGGTCGCTCTCGTTCCGCCGCTTGACGCCCCGCCAGACGCGGTGGAGTTCCCCGTAAGTCGCCGTCCAACCGTCCAGGAAGCCGCCCAGGATCGCCGCCCAGTCCCGTGTCAGCCACGGCGGGCCGGACAGGCCCCGGGAGGCAAGGAGCCGCGCTGCGTAACGCGCGGCCAGAGCCAGGGAGCGGGCCACGGCGGGGGCACTCCGCCGGAGGTCGGCCACCTGGGCCTCGAGCCGGCGCAGCCGCATGGCGGTCTCCTCCTTCAGTTCGCTCCACTCTCCGGCCAGTTCCCGCGGAGCGACGAGGTACGCCTCCGGGTCCATAAGCCCCTGGTGGTGGCGGATCACGGCCAGAAAGATCGCCAGCCGCCGCGCCGGTTCCAGCCCGGCGTCCGCCGCCAGGTGCGCCGCCCAGAGGCCCGAGAGGAAGGCGTGCTGTTTCTCCGGCCCGCCCCGCCCGGTACGCAGGTAGCGCTGGAAGAAGCCGGTGTACTTCCCGAAGTCGTGGGCCAGCCCGGCCAGGAGCGCCGCGTCGCCAAGCTCCCGGCCGTCCGGCAGGTGGACCAGGCGCGCGGCGGCGCCCGCCGCCACGTGGGCCAGGTGGGCACTCAGCAGGTAGAAGCGCCGTTCGTCCCGGTGCGCGTAAAAGGGCACGGCTACCCCTCCAGGAAAGCCACGGTTTCCTCGTCCCCTGGCGCGGCGCCGTCCCCCGCCAAACGGAAGCGGTAAGCCGGGACGCGAAGGCGAACCGGAAAGGGCTGCCCTCCGGCCTCGTAGATCACCGAGACCGGAGGCCGCAGGACGCGCCCCGGACCGAAACTGTACGGAGCGCGTTCCCGCACCAGTCGCCGGGGCGCCGCCGCGCCTCCGAGGACGATGTCCTGCAGCAGGGACGCGTTGAGGACCGAGGTCAGGGTGACCGTGGCGTTCGGCGGCAAGACCTCACAGGCGCGCTGGTCCAACCGCGCCACGAACACGGCGGATGCCGGGCACTCGGTCAGGCCGAGATACAAAGGGTAATAACTGCGGCCTTCGCTCAGACGGCGGGCGGCCTCGTCCAACAGTCCCCCGTCGGGATGGGCGAAAAAGACCCGGAAGCGCAGCGCGGTGTGTTCCCCCGCCGGCAGCAGGAACTCGAGCGGGGTCTGCGTGCCGGGCACCCGCCCCAGGCGGCGCAATTCGGAGAGGTCCTCCTTTTTGGTCCGCATGTAGTTCACGGTCTGGACCAGCCGCCGCCCTGGGACCTTGACGGCTACGGCGAACCGCCCGCGGTCCAGCGCTTCGTAGTAGGTGTCCCGCTCCCATCCGAGCACGGCGGCCACGACGCCCATCAGGACGGTGCGCGGCGGAAAGCCGTAGGTCAGGGCCGAGGCGTTCGTGTAGTACTTGCGGAAGTGGGCCATCGGCCCGGTGAGGTCAAAAACCAGCGTGTCCAAGCTATCAGGTCCTTTCCCAGGGCCGCACCCGGCCGGCGCCGAGCGCCGCGCCGAGCCATTCGGCCAGGCTGACCTCCCGCCCGTCGGCCGTGGTCTTCAAAGCGGGGTCCTGCCACACCACGACGTGGTCCAGACGCTCGCCCACCCGGTGCAGACGCCCCGCCAGCCCGCCGATCTCCACAGAGTAATCCCCGACGGCGCGCAGGCCGGCGGTCGCGCTAAGGGTGAGGTCCTCCCGCGGGTCACCACCCATAAAGGTCTCGGCGTCCGCGAAGACAAAGCGCGCGTAAAGCCGGGGGTACTGCCCGATTTTGGAACGCGTAGCCAGCAGCGGGATCGCCTGTACCAGCGCCTCGTCCATGAGGGCCAGGTCCGCTTCACTCGTGGCGGCGCCGTCTTTGCCGCCGGCGCGGGCAAGCATGGCCTGGGCGCGGCGGGCGCTGACCACGCCGTGGAAACCGATCAGGGCGTAGTAGAGCCGGTAGTCCTTGCCGAAGGTGCCCTGCCCCGCCCCCTCCTTCGTGGCGAACTGGGAAGAGATGGTCACGGAATCCACCATTTGCACGCGGTTCAGGGAATAGCCCCAGGCGAACTGCACGGGGCCCGTGACGCTAACCGGTTCCTTCGCCTCTTTAAGCGGCATCGTCGCCCCGAAAAGGCGCACGTCTATCAGCTTGGCGAGCAGGGCCGGCAGGTCGGCGCCGCTCACGTCCTCCTTGTCTAAAACCTGTTTCACCCGTTTTTCGGCCTGCACCACCCCCTCCGCCTTGGTGACGTAAATGGTGTACCCCTTGTCCTCCAGGTACTCCCGGATGTAGCGCTTCAGCCGCACGTCCGAGACCAGGCAGCGCTCACGGTCGGGATCGAAACGCGGCCGGTTTTCGTCGTCCGGGTCGCCGTTCGGGTTGCACATCTTGGCGTCGTAAAGGAAGAGGATCTCACTGTTCTTGTCGATGACACTCACCGGTCAGCGCCTCCTTCGTCGGCGTTCTGCTTCTCCTTCTTCTCCGCCCAGGCCTTCAGGGCCATACGCGTGGCGTAGGCGTAGCCGGACAGGATAAAGAAAACATTCTCCTCGGGCGACAGCGGCCAGTCCGGCCAATGGGCGTCGAAAAGCCGCTTCATGGCAGCGAACAGCCCTTCGTTATAGCGCAGGATGTCGTGCTGCCGGAGCTGGTCCACCAGCAGGTTCGAAAGCCGGACGACCTTCGGCCAGAGCATGCCGTTGTAGTTCACCTTCTCCAGCACGGGCTTGTTCCCGTAGCCGGCATCGCTCTGCGCCCGGCCGACCTGGTTGAGCAGATAGCCCAGCAGGAAGAGGGCTGTTCGCGGCCCGTCGTAGGCCATCTCCGCCAGGTAGGCGCGCATGTCCTCCGGCAGCAGTTCGGCTTCCAGTGCCAGCGGTTGGCTCAAAAATCTCCCTCCTCGCAACAGATCTTCATCACGCAGAAACTTCAGGAAAAGGTTGGCCTGCAGCATCCGGCGGGCCATCTCCGCCTCCTCGTAGCCCGCTGCCGGCGGGTGCATATTTGTCCCCCGGAAGTTGCCGGTACGGTAGATCTGCGCCAGGGCGACAAACTGACTGACGAGGAAGGAACAACTCAACGGCTCGCCGGCCAGCAGGGCGGTGTAGACGTGCACCAGCTTCTTGAACTCCGCCGCGCGCGCGCTCTCGGCCAGCGGGATGAGCTGGTAAATCCGCGTCAGATCGAGCCACCAGCGGTCCGGCCCGAGGAGCTCGGCCGCCCGGTTCGCCAGCCGGTTGCTATGCCGCAGCAGGTGCTTGATGCGGCTCGGCGCGACGTCCTTGACCAGCGCCAGGACGCGGAACTCGCTCTTGCTCTTCCGATAGAAGAGGAAGTTTAAGAGCGCCACGTCCTCGTGGGGCAGATCTTCCAGGAAATCCGCCAGCTCGGCCTCCAGGCCCCGTTCCCCCGCCAGGCTCTCCAGCCAGCGGGAAACATTGGCGAACGCCCCGACGCGAGCCGCAAGTTTCTCGGTCCACGCCTTCAGATCCTCCCTCGAGAGGGCGGGGTCGCGCAGGAAGGCCGGCAGGACCAGGAAGTCCAACTTCCCCACCCTGAGACCCAGGTGCTGCCGAACAAACCTCTCGGCCGCCACCAGACCGCCGAAGCAGTCCCCGCAGGCCAGGAAGTTGCGCCGGAAACCGTCCTCGCTGATTCCCGACGCCGCCCCGATCTTGTCGTTGATATAGTACTTAAGGAAGTCGAGCTGCGCGAAGTCGGGGGTCACGGGGCGGTCGGTTGCGCCGCAGACGGCGCAGACGCCCTTGGAGCTTTTGGCGCCGTCCCCGGCCGCCATCCCCTGCTTCCATTCCAAAACCAGCGCCGCGTAGTCCGGGTCGGCGGCCAGCGGCTCCCCGTCCAGGAGGACGGTCCACAGGACGGCCTCCGGGGCGGCCACTCCCAGCTCCGCCAGGACGCGCTTGCGCAGCGCGCCGGCCACCGCCTTCAGCGCCTCCCTGGCCTTGTCACGGGGCTTGCCGGGGGTGGTCTCCCAGACGGCGGGGATCAGGTCGCCGGCGGCCAGCCCCAGCCCCGCCGCGTTCAGCACCGGGCCGCCGTCCGGCAGTGGGATGTAGAACGTGCCGACCAGCTCGGCCACCCGGCGGTGAAGCGCGCCGCCGGCGAACGCGGACGTTTCGAGGGCGGCCAGCAGGTTGGCCGGCGCCGGCCCCAGCAGGTACTCCAGGACATTCGTCGTCAGGTACCGCTGCGGGCGGTTGCCCACGGCGTTGCCCACCCAGCAGTAGCGCCGGCGCGCCGCCGCGTCGATCTCGACGAGGTCCGCCTCCAGCCGGGGCTTGTCCGGGCCGGTGCGAAAGTCGAGCCTGATTAAATAGACATTCTCGGCCTTCGGAGGCTTCGGCACGGGCTGGATCAGGTCGGCCAGCGTGCCGCCGCCGTCGTTCAGGGCGCGCCCGATCAGGGCTACGGCTTCTAACAGGATGAATCACCTCCCTTGACGTGTTAAGTACAGACCGCTTCTAAACTTTAGCGCGGGGGCACCACCACCGGCGAGTGAGGCGGTTAACATTCTCAAGAGTAACGTGCTACCAGTGGGGCCCGGCCCCGCCGCATCCGAGGGGTGGGGGTCGGCGGTTACGACCGCCCGGGTACGGCGGCACTCCGACCAAGGACCAGATCGGCCAAACTGGAGAATTCGTCACCGGAAATGAGGCCGCGAATACGGTAGGCACGGGCGCGGTTGAGCACAGACTCCGGGATGTCGCCGCGCGGAGATGAAGTTACGAGATAGATCTGCGCAAAACTGCCGAGGCGCAGTTGCAGGGCCTGGAGTTTGTTCAAGGCGTCTTCACCCCGTAGGGAGCCACTCTTACATTCGAGAACCAGAAGCTTGCCCCGAGTAACAACCGCGACGTCCAGTTCGTTCAGCACCCTGTCCTGTTCCGGGATGCCGGCGTCCACGTCCTCCAGCCGCGCGACCGCCACGTCCCACAGCAATTCGTCGACCATACCGTCCGCTTCGGCCGCCTTTCGCAACAACCGGAAAGCGACGAGTTCCAGCCAGCGCCCGCGCACAAAAAACTGATACCCCTCCGGCGAGGGGTAAAGCCGCTCCCCGCGCCGGACCATAAGTCCGGCCCGGACGAGGTAGTCGACCAACCGGCCGTTGAAAACCTGCGCCATGTTGGGCGGGCGGATTCCCGGATCCTCGGACCGCCGGCTCCGCTCTTCGGACTGCCGACAGGCTTCCACCCACCAATCAATCAAGGAGCGGTTGCGCGGCCAGTAAGTGACGATGTGATCCACCACGGCTTCGGTGCGCCGAATCTCTTCCGCAGCGCCCTCGCGCACCACAGTCATACCATAGGCGCGCAGGTACCGGTCGATAGACATTCTCTCCAGACTGAAGGGCGTGACGATCACCTGCCCGTCGGGGTGGTACCATAGGAGCCGCTCGTTCTGCGTATCCACATATAGAGCTATACACCCTACCTCGACCGCCGCCAAGTAGGCCCCGACCGACATGCACTTCGTCCCCCCGGTGAAGTTCACCACCGGCTGCAACCCGCGGGCGGCCAACGTCTGCGCCACACCCCGGACTACATCGCGCACTTGCCCGACGGCAAAGGCATCCACCGCCGGCTGTGCGTCGTGCACCGCCACCGGGGCCAACACCCGCGCCGTGTTATCCCTGGCGCGAGCCAGGTGGGAGTCGGGGTTGTCCCCTTCACGTGACCGTACCAGCCAAACCTCGGCAAAACCCGCCCCCTTTTGGAGACACGGCAGGATATTCTGCATCCGCTGTTCGCTGACAAGGGCGATCATGGCGCGCACGGTCACAGGATAAACCCCCTATACTACATTTCCAACAAGTCCTCTCGCGGTAATTGCCGGCCGCGTGTCGACACTCTCAGGGCGGCAAACGTGTCCCCGACAAAGGCATCCAGCAAGCGCCTGGCGTCCTCAAAGTCTTCGCGGCGCAGTGCCAGGGACCCGTGCGCCAGGATTGAGGCATTGCGCGTCTTCAAAACTAAGGGGCAATGGAACCTCCGCCGACAGCCCGCAACAGTTCAAGCGCCCGGCGATGGTCAAAAAGGTCCCACGCCTGGAAGGCCTGGCAAAGCCGACGCAACCGCAACAAGCTTTCCTGTTGCCCCCGGCCGAGTCGCCTTGTGGCCGTGATTTGGGCCAGGGTTTCGTCGGCGGCGTCATAAGCGTAGCGCCCGAGGTGCCCGCGCACCTGGTGAAGATGGATATCGAGGGTGATTTCCAGCTTGTCCGCCAGTATCGGGATATCCCCGCCCCGCACTTTAACCAAGTCACCGCGGGGTCCCTTGTTAACCGAGAGTTCCCATCTATCGCGGAGAACCGCCGACAGGGCCAAGGCCACCGACATGGTTTTGGTTCCGCCCGTGTAGTTGACAGTCACTTCAGTATTGGGGTCGAAACGATCTGCAATGATCCTTTCGATGGTTTGTACAGATTTGTAGCAGCCCTTCAGATCGTCCGGGTCATCCACTTCTACTATCTCGTAGGTCTCGGCGCTAAGCCCAAGCCTGTTCGCGATTGTTTCTCCTCTCGGGTTTACCTGTGTTTTCTCGCAAGGATTGCCCACTCCGTTCACGTTGGTTGCACTTCCCTTGGAACAGAAGAAGAAAATGAAATCCGGCTGAAACTCCTTACACACATTAATAACAGGATCACAGGAGCCACCAACAGAGACAATAAGGATTCGGGGCATATCGTCCGACCTCCTAAGGCTCGCTCACTTCCGCCAAGCGGCTTTTCCGGCGAAATCACACGTCACAAATCATAGAGCTTCCGTCGCGGGGACGGGCGGGCGCGCCGGGGCTATTCCGCCGGCTCGCAGCAGCCGTAGCCCTGGGAGTTTTTCGCCCCCAGGCCCGCGTCCAGGGCTACCTGCAGGAGGCCGGGGTCGCCGCGGAGTTCGTATTCACCCATCCAGCCCTTGATGACAGTCTCCTTGTAGCGGGTAATCTTCAGGTCCCGGTCCTCGACCCGTACCGGCCTGATGCCGAAACCGTCGCCCGGCGCCGGGCGGCCGTGAATCAGGAGATGCTTCTTGGCCAGGTTGGCCCCGACAAGTTCTTCGAAGCGGGGCTCGAACGGGGAGTAGTAATAGGTGTAACTGCGGCCGCCGGTGCCGGAGAGGGTGCTGTAGGTGACCAGCGGGGAGAGCATCCGCACCCGGATGGCCTGCCCTGTAGCCCGGGGTGCCGCAGTGGCCATCTCCTTCACTTCCAGAAAAACATCCCCCAGCCGCACCCGCCCCTGGCGCAGAAAGCCCGTGCCGAGTTCCTGCAGGATGAAGGGGATCGGCGAGCAGACCACCAGGCGCAGGGGCGGCGCGAGCACAAGCCGGCCGCCGGCCCGGTCGTAAGACGCCGCCCGGCCGGTCAGGCGGGAGAAAGTGAAGAGCTTGAACCGGCGCTTCCCCAGGGCGAAGCCCTGCTCGTGGAGGTAGCTCCTGAGCACCGGGTTCTCCATCTGCCGGTAAACGAGCCCCTGAAGTAGACGGCCGTACTGCACAGGCAGGGCCACCGGCCCGGGAGCTGAGAAATGGATGGTGAGCTGCACGGGTAATTTCCCCTCCCGCTTCACATACAAATACCCCGACGCCGGTCAGCGAAGGCTCTCCAGCAACTCTCTGTACCAGTCTTTGTCCCGTGCCTGCTTCTCACGCTCGGCCTCCTTCACCTTGGCCACAATGGCCTCAGCTATGCGGCGTTTGTGTACCGAACTAACCTCTAGCTTGCGCCACTGCTCGTAAAAGGCCTGGATACGTCCTGCAACTTCCGAAGTCTTCAATGCCTGAATCTGGCCAATTAACTGATCAGCTTTTTCTCGATCCGCGTTAGCAATAGGCGGGGCCGGCTCCAGCCTTAGTCGCCCGTAGCCGCTGGAGGTTTTCGCGCCCACACCGAGGTTAAGAAGCGCGTGCCGTAAAATTTCAAACGCCGCTTCCACCCAGGGATCTGGCCCCGCTAACGCCACCAGGTATTTACCTGTAGCCGAGAGAAACGGGACGGGGTTCGGATTGTCCCAGTCTGCCGGGGGTGCATTTCCTTTTTGGTAGTACTTTTCGTGATGGACAGCAATCACATCAGGGTATAAAAGCCTGGAACCCGGCAGGGGCAGCGCATCGAAAAAAATGACGTAGCCTGCGGTGTCGGTATCACCAAAAACTGCCTTATATGCCCGGGTGTCCGCCTGCCAATCATCCCCTAAATACTGACGGGCAAAGCTGGCGGCCAGTCCTTTGAGGGCACTGCCGGGGATGTAGGGCACGCCATAGGTATGGTGCAAGGCAACCGATGTTTCCAGGACGCTCTCTTCGCCCAAACCCACGGCCATGCGCCCTAAAACCTCGGCCACCCTGCATGTGGCTCCATAATCTTGTAATACCCGCCGCCAACGTTCAAACCAGCGTGAGTACTCCTCCGGCACCGGTATATCAGATACCTCTCGCACTAGATCATGGCGGCTATCCTTATCCTCTCTAGCCTGATTGCGGATGAATTTGTCCAACCAAAGCCCGGCGTTCGTCGTCGGCGTTTTTCGCGCGCTGGCAAGGCAGGCCCGCCTCGTGCTCATTCGTCCACCCCCTCCCTGTCCGCGCCTGCCTCCACACCCAGCACTGACTGGGCGAATCGTTTGTACCAGGCCAGTGCTGCTAGCACGTTGCGCGTGAGAAGCATATATTCAGGAAGTTCTGCTGTGCGGCTGCGAGCAAGCAGTTCTTCTTCGTTTACTTCGTTGACAACAGCAGCAATATCCCTGAGCAATTTCCTCCCGGTAGCACCGCCCCGGGCCTCGACGAACGCCAGCGCCTGCGCCAATCCCGCCGTGCGGACAAGCACCGGCAGCCTGTGAGCCAGGGAGCCATACTTGTTACCCTCATCTTTTCCCAGCTCATCTCGTACCTGCATCACCTGCTCAAAAATCTTGGCGGCATACTCCTGGTTGCGTGTCCGCACGGTCAATTCCCTCCTGTCATCCGCAGGCGGCACAGGCCGCGACCGACTGTCGCCTTGCCGCCTAACTGCAGCGGCTTTTCCATTAACCCGTTAAGGGCTTTAAACACCTCATCTGGTTCCGCCTTAACCGGGGTCGCGAGTATCAGCCCCGCAAGAACCGTCTCTGCTGGCAGGGCCTCTTCGTACCAGAGCCCCCCTGTTTCCACCGTTTTTGCATCTTCGCGCAGCCTGACGCGGGCGAAGACTTCCGTCGCAGTATCAAGCAGGAAGCTCATCACGTCGTCATGCACAACGCAAAAACGCGCGTTTAGCATCTCCTGCCCGCTGGTGTCATCCGGGAAAACCTGTCTGCCAATCCACTCTGCCCACTCGCGCGCATCGCTATTGGTTTCGGCGGTCAGGTCCAGATCCTCCAGGATGACCTGGTTGTTCAGCATAATCGCAGAGCCGTCATTGGATACAAGGCAGGAAGTTTCCAGGGTGGGTACAGGGACACCCGAAGGTATACCAGAAACCCCTACGTTTTCTGCATCCCGAAGGAAGCGGCGCAAAATGTAAGGTGAGGTAACCCACGCAAACGTTCCTTTAAGGCTACGCACGGGCAACAAGAGCAGCCGCTGGTCCGAGATCTGGACCGAGCCGGCATGCTCGTGGGCGCTGTCGGTATCGGGACCGAAAACCTTTTTCCGCATTTCATTGTCCCTACAGGCATCGCGCAGTACCCCTTTAAGGGAAGAGCCAGGAAGGTAAGGCAGGCCCGTAGCCTTTTCGCGGGCCACCGGGAGATCGATCACCCCCACGCCCTGCCCCGTTCCCGCGTGCAGGGGAGAAAGCGCGTGCACGAAGAGCAAGCGTGCCTCCACCGTCATTACCTCCTCATTAGAGTTCCTTGAAAAAAGCCTGTAAGACATCTGGGATCCCATCGAGCAGTGGGATTTTTTGAGCCTCATGGGCCTCGATCGTTGCCTCCACCGGCCAGCTTATATCGGCTTCTTCCTTTTTTCTGAGAATCAGGCCATCTGGAAGCACCGCCACGCCCGTTCCTTCCAAAACCACGGCCAGGCCAACAGCACCATCCGCGTAGGCTAACGGCCGCAGGATAAGGGGGCTAGCCAGGCGCTCGTAATCTCGGCCCTGCAGGGTAGTATCATAAGGGTCACCGATCTTCTCGTCCTTGAAATGAAATACAATCGGCAACCCGAAGGCAGCCCGCGGGAACTTCCTGACCGTCGACAGGGGCTTGGCGTGCCTGTCGCATCGACAGTCTGTAAGTCTTCTGATTTCATCCGGCTCAGGCCACCGGCTGCGCCCCGGTTGCTTTGTAGAGGCCCCTGGGCGGCTCTGGCGGAAGTCTCGGAGGCGCTTGATCAAATACTCCCAGGCGGCTTTAGGAGCCGCATGTCTATCCGTTACTTTCATGCGCGGATTCAAGGAAACATGCGGCACACCGGCGGGCCAGGTCCCGCTGACCACGTACTTTTGCAGGCCTTCGCGAATTTTGGCTTCAACCTCATCGGCCCTGGGCGGAGTTACGGGCCTGCCGTCAACGCTAACTAGTTTCAACGCCCCAAAGCCACGCCGCGTGCGGGCGCCAATGCCGCCAAAAGTCTCCCAGGCCCAGAGCGCGGCTTCTACCTCCTCTCGCCGTTTTTCGGGATACGTTATCTTCAACGTAAAGCGGACCTTGGTGCGCACCGTTTTAGTTTGCATGCCGATACCGCCGGCCCGCATTTCCTTCTCCGACGGTTGCAAAGGAAATGCCGCGTAAGCGGGGGCTACAATTTCATTCGCTTTAGGTTTCGGTTTTGGTTTGCCTTTACGCCCCTCCATCGAACCTGCAACAACCTCAAATGGGTGCTCGTCCTCCCCACTTTGCTCGATTGAGATCACAATCTCCACTTGGGACGGCATTGGTTTTTTCTCCGTGCTGGCTGCCCCCCAGAGCTTGTCCTCCGCCTCTTTCATTGCCGCCAGATCGCCGTTGAAGCGCCCGCCCCGGCAGGCGCGCCACCAGAAACGCAGCTGCCCCCGAATTGCCGGGCCCCGGATGATCGTTACCGGATCGGTCTCTCCCGGCTCTACACCGCCACCAAACAAGGGGGTAATCAATTCGTAACTGCGAACTTGGGTCACCAGTGGCACCACCTTACCACCTATTACCCGCCGGTTGAGTTGAGGCTGGACAGGAGGTGGCAGAAGTTCCCTACCGTTCCCATCTCTTGGCAGTCTTCTCATAGCCGCTCTCACACCTCCATCCGGCGAAATGTGCCGTCCCACACACCAAGAACGGCAAGACCGAACCCGTCGCGGCGGTCCTGCCCCCCGTCGCTGACGCAGTGCATCCAAATGGTGTCTACCCACCTTTTAATCGCTGCGCTGTCACCATCAAGTTTCAGAAAGTACACCGTGCCTGCAGGTGCCAGGCGACGGGTGGGCTTAGGCTTGCCCTTCTCGAAATCCCAGCCGGAGACAGTCTGACACCCCCTGAGCGCCACCGCCCGTAAGGAAGGCACCACGTCCTCCCGGCCTTCAAGGAGCCACGCTGGTTTCCATCCCGCCGTGAAGTGTGCCGGCGTCAGCAGGATGAGGCGGCAGTGGTGGAGGGCAGCGATTTTCTCCTTCAGAGCGTCAGGAAGGGATGGAAGCGTTTTACCACTTTGCCGCCAGAAGACCACGCGCCGCTCGCCGCCCAGAGGAGCAATCCCCGGTTTCAGGTTGGGGCCGTCCGTGGCCACCGCCAGTCCCAGCCGCCGCGCGCCAGATAGCGCACGTCCCTCCGGCAAGTGCGTGAACTCCAGACCCCGGGTTTGAAAAAGGGCGCCCCGCTCTTCGTCAGCTGTTTGCGTCTCCGGTCTTATGCTTACATGGATCCGCGCATCCCGAATCGGTCCGTTGTGTCCCAGGTCGGCAAGAGAGACCTCTCGGTCGTGAGGGTCTAACAGCCACTGCTCGAAGAAGCCCCAGTCCCAATAACGTGGTGCCTTGCCGCACGGCTTACGCGGATCTCGTCTGGCCATCCCCACCGGTGCCAAAGCGTCTGGAAGATCTGTGCTTGCTCCCGGCGGCAATTGTAATGGGACGAGCCACTTGAGTATCGCCCTGGTGGTATCGGCTGGCTCAAGGTCAAGTAGGAGCGCGTCAGCAGGTGCCGGAACCAGCCAGCGGGTAACATCCCCCGTGCCAGCATCCAATTCCACCAGTAGCGGTCCCCGGACATTAATCTGCTTCACCCGGGGAATCTCGCTGGGCTGGAAGCGGCTTACCGCATCGAGCCCGTCACGTGTGCGGACGGCCCCTGTAGTTGTCGAAGGGAACGGAAACGCCAGCGATACCGCCCGCGCACCGGGCACCGGCCCGAAGGGGCGGCCATCACGGACAATCAGGGGATCGCGGGGTTCGATGATCCAGACGGTCATTTTTCTGCCACCTCCCCGGGTGTTGGTGTAGATGCAGGCATGTTAGCCAGATCCATGGCAGCGGCGAACTCTCGGGCAATGATTAGTTCGTCAGCCAGTTGCTTAAGTTTTTCAAAGGAAAACTCGCCCTCGTGGAGGAAAATCTCTAACGCCCTTAATACGTTGTCCGCTATCGGCTCAGTACCACGCCGAGCCTTCTTGCGGCGCAAAATACGCTTGGTCTCCTCGCGCGCTGCTTTTTGAAGGGTGTCCTTTAGCCCGTCGTTTGATGTCGCAAGCTGGCTGACCAGATCACGCAGTTCGTAGGCGGCTCCGTCGGGGATGGCTTCGGTCTGGTACAGGCCAGTAAACCATTCGAGTCGCCGGTCCAACGTGCCCCAGGTGCCTTTAACCGTCCGCTCTACCCCACTTCGCTTGCTGAGCGCAACCGCCAGCGCGTTCTTGCCCTTTATGGATTTCGCGGCTTTTTCCGCCGCACGCGTCAGTTCAAGAACATCAGAGAGGGGAGCAAGATGGTGAGCGACAGCAATGCCGACAGAAAGCGTGGGGGAAATTTCTTCCTTCCCGTCCTTCACCTTAAAGTCAGCGAGCCGCTGGCGGAAGGTCTCGGTCAGGCGGCGGGCACACGCCAGCACCGTGTGCAGGGGCACAAGAGCCAGTACATCATCGCCACCGGAATATAAAAGCGAACCCTGGTGGCGCTGTACTATATCTCGGGCCTCTAGGGCAAAGCGGCTCTGAGAACGGGAAAGTTCTTGGTGCATTTCAAGAGTTTCCTGAGCATCAATAACTTTACCCATGTGATCACCGTCGGCGAGGAGAAGCGCGTAATAAGGCAGCGGCTTTTTGCCGTCAAAGGCTTCTTTCAGAAAGCTGCGCAGCGCTCTTTTGGCCTGTCTTAGCTTCTCTTCCATCTCAAAGAATTCACCCAGACGCTCCTCAAATAGCAACTGGCCGTCATGGCGACCAAATACAGGATGGAGTGTCCGCACCGTACCCAGAGCGTCCGATGGGATGCCAAGTTCCTTCAATTTTCCGATATATTCGTCCACAAGAGGCCGGTGCTGGTCAGTGAGCCTTTCCAGCAAAGGGAGGGTAGCGATGTGGGAGGTGCTGAAAAAATGCTCTTCCTTTCCCCGTTCGCCATGCCGCTTCAGCAGACACACCCCGCACAAGTGCTCGCCGCGCTGCAGACCGTAATTTTCGCGGAGCTCGCTTTCCTCCATCAGGTCATATACATCCTTAGGGATGACCGACTCCCGGCACCCGTCGAGGGAGCATTTGGGAGCGGGGCTTCCCCACGTAATGGGCGCGAAGTTGCGCGTCACCTTCCGGGCGTTCAGGAGAGCTTCGGCAAAGTCACGCGCCTGTTTGTAGTTACCGTTAAAGGGGTAGGAAGCCCAGAAGAACTCAGGAAAGTCTTCCACCTGCCGCTTAGCAACCTCACGATCAAACCTGCCCTTGATCTTTTTGTAGGCATCATCGCAAATTTCGCAAAGGCGCCTGAGTATGGCTTCCCGGACGGACTCGCGCAATTCCGCCGGATTGCACCTTACCCGGGCTACGACTTTGTTGGGCGCGTTGAAGTCGAAAGACTTCAACTGCCTTAACTCATCAGGGGCTGGAAACACAAGGCAGGAAATATTGTTCCCGTTCTGTTGGACGATTTCCAGCGCGGCCGCTTTTGCCAACTCGCTCAATAACCACGAGCCAAACCACAGGTCGCGACTGCGCCGCGCGGTAGCGATGAAATCCTGCACGGGTCCGATGTGAAAAACGACAAGGTGCAGCCCATCCATAAGCCCGCATCCTTCCTCCTTTCTTTAAAACCTCGCTTCTCCTTAAATTTATTAATGCCGCTCTTTACTACCGCCCTTTTCTCGCCTTCTCGCGCACCGCCTGGATGTTCACTATTTCGGCCACTTCGAAGCGGGGCGGTACGGAGCCGGGTATGGGCCGAAGGCGTACCGCAGCCGGGAAATAACCGCAGCGCCCGTGGAGCTCTGCCAGGAGCGTTACCGCGCTGAAGTTTAGAGACGGCGGATTGATAAGGATTGGCAACGTCTGCCACTCTTGCGGGGTGAGTCCGGCCCGGTCGGCCATGGCCGCTACCTGAGGAACTATGGGCTGCTGGGGGTCGATCTGGGCGTCGATCTCGACCACCCGGTCCACCTTTTCCCCGGCAAGCTCTTCCAATTGCCGTAACTGCTCCGGGGTAAATGGATGGGAAAAGTTAAGGAGAATCAAGGTTTTTTACCCTCCCAGTTCTGTTTTCACCGTCTGTATCAGCTTTTCTGTGTCTTCTTTCGATAACTCTCCGTTTTGCGCTGAGGAAAGTTCGATTACCGTGATCCCGTGCGCCTTGGCCAGCTTGAGGTTGTTGGGCTCATATTCCCGGTCTAAAATGAGAAACTTTTTGGTATAAGTACCCAGGAAGCGCTGCTCGGCGGCGGTGATTATCTGTTCGATGCCTTCCTTCTTTTTAGCCTTACCGCCGGTTTTCACTTCGGCAATTCCCACGCGGTTACCGCAGCGAAGGACGAGATCAATTTCCAGCGCACCAAGTCCAGCAGGCCTAACGGAGGTCTTTACTTCCTCAAGCTCCTGCTGTAATACCGCGCCCACCATCTTCTCAAACTCCTCCCTAAGTTCATCTTCTGTGTACCCCCCAAGATATGCTTTCAGGTAAAGGTCAATGTCGAGCACCGGTGGGACTTCGTCCGCTTTTTCGAGTTCCGGGCCGCGCTCTGAAAACCGGTAACGGTAAACCCTGCTGCTCTTTCCCTCGCTTTGCACGTAAAGAAATGGGCCAGAAAGCTGCTCCGCTAGGCGGTAAGCCGCAAACGCCATGGGCTTGGTGCCACCTGTAAGGTTAAAAACAATCTTATCCGGAGGCCAGTTTTTCTTCCTGATAACCGTCTTAAGCTTGCTCTCGATATCAGCCATATCGTACGGGTCAACATCTACAACATCTACAGGCTCATCCTCAACCGAAATACCGCGCTCTTTGAGGACCGAACGCAAGCGTTCACTAACTGCTTTAGTGCGCTCTGTGCAGACCAGAACCGCATGTTGGGGCTGCGCGTAAAGCACGGCAAGCAAGTTCGGTATCGGCTGCTCGCCCACGAGAGAAATCATTATCGTCCCAAGCACGGCATCCATCTCCTCCTTAAGTTTATTTCAGGCTTTCTTCCGTCAGCGGGTGGGAGAAGTTGATGATTTGCACCTTATCCCTCTTCCTCCGTGAAAACAAAGTAAGGCGCGAACTCCGCGATGAGCCGGGAGCGGTCGACGTTGCCCTCGGGATACCCGAGCCACTCCCTCAGCTTCTCGTAGACGGCGCCGAGCTGGTTGGCCACAGTCTGCTCCCCCTTGAAGAGGGCCCTGGCGATGGCCGCGTTATCCAGGCCTTTGCAGGCCAGGCGGACTACCTCCCGCTCGGCCGGGGTCAGCCAGCGGCGGATGAACTCCCCCTTCCGCCGTTCCCGGGCTTCGCGGCTCAGTTTCTCGTACCATTCCACGACCGCCGCCGGATCATCCAGCTCGGCCACCGTACGCATCAGCGTGGCCGCTTCGCTCCAGCGCAGTACCGGGACCGGCACGAGCCACACTTTCTCTCCCGGCGGCAGATGCAGGCGGCGCTCGGCGCCGGGCCGCCAGCCCTCGGTGACCAGGTGCCAAGCGCGGTCCTCGGAGCCGAAAAGGAGCTGAGCGACAACCATCGCCATGATCCCCATGACCTTGCGGCCGCCCGATACACACAGGTGCACAATCCGCCCCTGCTGCCGCGCCCGGCGGATCTCGGTGTAAAGGGCGCGAAGGAGACCGCGCAGCTCATCCTCGCCCCGGAAATCCGCGACCGGGCCGCCGGGCGCGGTCACCGGCACTGCCCGCAGCATCACACCGGGGTAGACCGGGCCGGAAAACTCCTCTTTCAGAACGGCCAGAGCTTCCCGGACTCCGTCGCTATCGGTGTGGACGGCTACCACCTCATCCACCGGCGCGCCTTCAGCCAGGAGACGGTCAAGAGTAATGGTCACCACCTGGGGTTCCACTCCCAGGGTACAGATCAAAGTAGCATAACGACCCGGAGCTCCCGACATCACAGGGGTCACTTTCATCCTGCCTCACTTCCGGCGGGGCAACCAGTTTATTCATTAACGTTTAGCGTAGTAATGCGTTACCTTTCTTGCCAAATGCTTATGAGTTGAAGGGGATTTCGATGTCACCGGGCGATTTCCTGCAGGATATTGTCGTTTTCCGCTGATTTACGCTGATATCGGAGAAATTCGAGATAATTCGAGGATATTCGACAAATCGACCGCCGGCGGGCTGGCTGGTTGGGATGCAAACTATGTTCGGTCGCGGCTCAGGCAATGGCCCCGGCGGGGCAGACCAGCCGGCATTCACCAGAACCACCGGCAACGAAACTGACAGGGCGAAGGTCAGGTACCTTATTCTTTTGAGCTCCGGTGGAATCCGGCCCGTCTTTTTGAGCGGCAGCCAGTCCAGAACCGCCGCCGTCCAGCAGGCCCAACCGCAGAATCCCCGCCCCCAGATCAACGGCCCGAACACCTTGGCGACCATGTAATGGATGACTCCCTTGGAAAAGTAGCCGGCCAGTAACAGCAAGACCACGCCTTCCAATTGAAAGTTCTCGTTATTGGCAATGGGGACGAATAGTAAGAGCGCCGGCAGGATCATCAGAATGGCGACCCGCCTTCCTGCGGATCTTTTCTTGCGCGGTAATTTCGCCATTAAATATGTTCCCAGAGAGATAGAAAACCCGATCCAGGGGAAGACTATCCAAAAACCCCACCAGCCGACCGTAAAATACAGGATGGCCGCCACGGCCAATCCGATGACAAACGGTAGGGCCAAAGACAACCAGAACACCGCACCTACCCCTCCTTACCAGAACACCGCACCAGCATCCTGCTCCGTCCAGAGGCCGGGGCCCGAGAGCGCCCGGTACAGGATCCAGGGGACAAAGCCGGTGAAAATCGAGACCATGCCGGGAATTTTGTTACCCATGGGCCTTGCCCTCCTGCGTGATCGCGGCCAGCGCGGCGTCGCACCAATCGACGGCCATCCGGGCAAAGCGGCGGCCGAATTCCAGGGTAAGGGACCAGTGGCGGGCGTCCTCGCGGGCTCCGGTAAGGGCCGCGTAGTGATGGATCAGCACTCTTTGTCCACGGCGGTAAAGACGCTCCGGAGCCCGGCAAAGGAGTGCCGTCCGGCCCTGCCCGGGCAAGGACATTCATCTGCGGTACGCCGCACCACTCCGGGATGCAATGATGGGCACAAGAAAAGACGCATACAATTCACCTACCGGTCATTTCTCCTGGGGTTGCGGCATTTCCCCGGCCTGCAAGGCTTCGGAGCCAGAGACGAGGCGCATTATGTCGTGCTGAAAGAAGAACTGGACGCTCTGCCGCAACTGCCGACCACCGACAGGGTCTTTTGTTTTCGGTGCAGGGTTTGAGAAATGGGGCGCGAAAACTGATACAAAAAATTTAAGTAAGGAGTGTCCCCAGTGGAGTGCCGGAAGGACAGAAACCTTGCCCGCTGCACTTGCACCTACGAACCGTGCGACAAGAAAGGCCTCTGCTGCGAGTGTGTGGCCTACCACAGAGGCCGCGGCGAGCTCCCTGGTTGCTTCTTCCCGCCGGAAGCCGAGCGCACCTATGACCGCTCGGTCAGCGCCTTCATCCGCGCCCGGCAGCTGGGTGCCTCGCACCCCGCTTAGGTTGTCGGCCCAGGGAAAGCCGGCAATGGCGGGAACGTTCGTCAAGCTTGTTCTCCTCGCCGCAGCAGCCTCGGTCAGCGCCGGCTACGCGGTCTGTTTTCTCTTGCGCAAACTTGGGCCGCAGGCCGCACGGGTAGAAGAAAGGTGGTTCTGGGTAGTGCTCCTCGGGGTCGGCGCGCTGGGTGCCTCTCTTTTCACGGAGCATATGCTCAAGATCTCCAGTGCCACCGTAAACCGGCTCGCGGCGCGCGCCGTGCTCGCGGCGGCCGCAGCGTGGTTGCCTTACGCCCTGCCGGTGTCCGTGTGCACCCTTCAGGCCTCTGAGGACCCCGAGGTGGCGTTTCTTCTCGCCCCTCTGGCCGCGCTTGGAGGGACCGGGTTGATCGTCTATCAGGCAACCGACGAAGTTTTTCCCGAACACCCAAAACAGCCGCTGTCCCAGCTACCGCCAGAGGAGCGGCTTAAGAAAATCCTCTGGATTGTCGTCACTGCGGATGTCTACTGGTTGCTTTCCCGTGTGCTATTTCTCTTGCTCCTGGCGGCCGCCTTCTTTCTCGCAGCGGTTGTCGTGTCTTTGGCGGAAGCCTTGTGGCCCGGCCTCCTTTCTGATGACGACGCTCTCCTGGTGATAACATTTTCAGCCGGTTTGCTTTTAGGTGGGGGAGTGCTCGGTTACTCCGTACGGCGCATCCGGAAGCGCGTTGCGACCCGATGCTCACGATCCTACTCTGCAGGCACCGGCAGGTCGAGCGGGGCCAGCATGACGAAATAGATATTGCGACCGCTCGACCGGGAATACGGCCCGGAGCCGAAAAAAAATCAGGGTAGCAGGCCCAGGCCTCAACCGTATATTCGAAGAGAACACCCGGCCAACCCTCTTCACACCATACAAGCCCGTCGAAAGGAAGCGCCAGGGCGTGAACCTCCTTAGCTCCGTGCATCCTAATCCCGCCCCGCAAACCGGAACTCTACCCTCCGGCAACCGGGGCAAACCCAGACTTCGAGGGGAAGAACATCCTCTCCCAGTTCCGTCCACTCGTCGAACACAAGCTTGACCAAGCCGGTTGCGCCGCCGATGCGGAACTTCTCCACGCCCAGGCGCTCGAGTTCCGCGGAGCAGCGCAGGCACACAAGGCGCTCCGGGTTTTCTTCCTGACGAGCCATGGTCGGGGAAGTATCCTGACTGCGGTTCCTCGATGACTTGCGCCGCGCCAGGAAGTACAGGATGGCCAGAGCCAAACCGACCGTCAGGGCCGACAGCAGGACGAAATGGAATATCTGCGCAAGAAGCGTCGCGTTGAGATTGGCCACCGTCTTCACCTTGCCTCCACAAACAATCTTGTAACCGCAAAACCGGGCTCGCAGCGCCTCGCAAAACCTTTGCGGCTCCGCCGGAGAAAGAAAGTACGGCTCCCGCTCGGTCTCCAGCACCACCATCTCGTTCTTCCAGGACGTGGCGTAGACCCTGATCCACCCCGATGGCACCCGTCATTGTCGGAGATTGATGGCGTCGGAGGCATCGGCAACCTGGCACTGAGGTAACCTGACTGCCCCCGACCCATTTTCCCCGTCCTACCAACGCGGCCCTGCCGCAGTTGCTCCTACAAATCTCGTCAATGGATGTCAAATGATCCTGGTGTTGACACGGTAGTCCAATCAGATCAGGATACGGAACCAGGAAGGCTTCGGCCGGAGTACGGCCCCCGGTACGGCGGCCTTGATGCGGTCGCCCCCAGTTGTCGAACCACAGGTAGCGATCCAGATCCGCCTGCAGCCCAGCAAGGAAATCGTAACGCCGACGCCGCAGGGCGACCCGGAAGAACTCCTCGGTAGCATTTCCCGGTCAACGTAAGCACTCCTTGCCTTGAGATATCACAGGGATTGCCCGGCCTTCGGCAAAGGAAGCGCTCCGGCGGCAATCCGGTCCTTGCCCGCCACCTTCGCCGCGTAAAGGGCGCGGTCCGCGGCGGCGAGAATCTCGTTGACGTCGGTCGTCTCCCGACCGCCCTCGACCACGCCGCCGCTGAAGGTGACGCGCAGTCTTTCGCCGCCTCCGGGCACGGTCAAGGGGTGGGCCAGCCACGCCTCCCTGGCGCGCTCCGCCACGGCAAGCGCCGCGGCCAGATCGCTTTTGGGCATCAGCACCGCGAAAAAGAGAACCCCGAGGTTTCCCGCCCCGAGGTCTCATTTCCGTTCTCGTTGCATCATAAGTCTTATGCGTCCGGACCCCCCGGCAATGTCGTTTTCGCGAGGAGCGCCCGTAGCCGCCTGTCGACCCTTATGCGCCGGGCCCTCTCCATCAAGGACGCGATGTCCAGGTTGGGGCCCTGCACTTTCATAATTGATTGGATGTCGTTAAGATCCAGGGAGCTGCCGGCTTTCAACTTGAGTAACACGAGGTCATCCAGCGACACCACCCGCAGCTCCCGACCCTCGTAGGGGACGGTTATCGCGTTCCGAACGGCGTCCACTTGGTACGCATACTTGGCTTTGATCAATTGGATGGGGAGGTCTGAGGCGATGGTGATGAGGTCACCAAGTGGATCAAGGAGGTCGGCCCGGCTTAGGGAGACATCGTAGCCCAGCCCTCTTAACTTCTTGGCGACGACCGCCGCGTCACCATCGATGACGGCCAGGACGTCGACATCCCCTGTCTGGCGGGGGACCCCGTAGCTGGCGACGGCGTAGCCGCCGACGATACAGTAGGGGATCGCCAGAAAGTCCATGATCTCCGCACAGAGAATCAACGGGTCTTGCAAGTCGCCCTGACCCCTTCCTGGAGCTTCCTGGTCACCTCGCTCATTTTGACCAGCAACTTCATTTTCCGGGCCGCGGGCATCCTCGCATAGTGTCGGGCCACCAGTTCCCGCTTTCGCTCCCGGATATCGCTCATCTTGGATACCCCCTCTAACCGAAGCTGTTGAAAAAACTCCGCCTGGCTTTGTCACGCTCGCCGCCCAGTGCTCACGTACCGACAAGGATATCAGATGCCGGATGTCCGAGGTCGGACTCGATGCGATCACGAGTGATCGCTTCCCGGTCAGACTTCTGACCTCTGGTTTCAGACATCTTTTTCCGTACGCTCTGCGCTGGTCGGCTTCGCCTTCCGCGCCATGCTCGTTTTTGAACAGCCCCCATTTTTTTCAACAGGCCCTAACCCCTATGGGTATTGTAATACCTCCCGGAAGTCCGGACAAGGAGTTAGATGGTATTCTTTGACATGCAACTTCAGAGCGTCCTTGCCGGATGCCAAAGCCCGTATGAAAGTCCGGTGGAACACCTGTTATGGCCGAAAGACCTCGTCCAGGGCGGCGAAGGATTCGTAGTCGGCCAGCAGGACGCCGGCGATCTCCCCGTCGACGGCGCCGTCGCGCACCTGATCGCGGATGATGCTTTCCACTTGCGTCCGAGGCAGACCCGGGCGGTAGGGACGGTCCTCGACCAGGGCGGCGAAGAGGTCAGCGACGGCCATCAGCCTGGCGCCGGTCGACAGTTCCGCGCCCCGCAGGTGGAAGGGGTAGCCCCGCCCGTCGAGGCGCTCGTGGTGGTACGCCGCCCACCCGGCGATCTCTTCGAGGCCGGGAACCCGCCGCAGGATATGGTAGGTGTAGTAGGTGTGGCGCTTGATCACACGGTACTCGGCGGCCGTCAGCCGGCCCGGTTTGTCGAGGACGGCCTCGGGGACGGAGAGCTTGCCCAAGTCGTGCAAGAGCCCGGCGATATGCAACTGTTCCCGCTCTGCGGCGCCGAAGCCCAGGCGCGCGGCCAGTTCCCCGGCCACCCGGGCCACCAGGTGGGAGTGCCGGTGGGTGAAGGGGCTCTTGCTGTCGACGACGCGGGCGAACATCTCGGCGATGCCGGCCAGTGACGCGGCCCCGTCCCGTCCCGGCGCCGGCCGGCCCACCTTCTCCCGCAGGAGCTCGGGTAGGTTCCAGGAGACGAGGTCGAGCCAGAAAGACTCCCGCGCCGCCACGTCCTCGAGGGCCTCATACAGCACAGGATCGAAGAGCGACTTCACCCCGTCCTTCAGGCGCGCCAGGATGACGTCCACCTGGTCCAGGATGTAGTGTTTCGCGTCGATCAGGACGTCCAGGCGGTCGCAGAGGTGGATGAGCCGGCTCTCCACGGGGATGGCCTCCCCCGTCAGGCCGCTCGGGTTCGCGCCGTCCCAGCGGTCGTGATGGCTGAGGATGACCTCCGCGACCCCTTCCAGACCGGGAATCGCCACCGCCAGGGCGGCTCCCCGAGCGCAGTGCTCGAAGGGGCTAGCGACCTCGAAGCGGTGCAGCTCCATCTTTTCGACAAAAGTGGGCGCCCCCAGGTCGTGAATCAGTGCCACGGTGTAGACCCGTCCGGTTTCGGCGGTCCCCAGGCCGGCGGCCTTCCCCACTTCCAGGGCGGCATAGGCCACCCGCCGGTGGTGGGCCGAAAGGCCGTGTGCCGTGAAATCCAGAGCCGTGCTCAGCGCGGCCAGCAGTTCGCCCGTCGATCCGGCCGGTGCACCCATTGCTTCCACCCCCGTCGCGCCACAGTTTTCCCGGTCCCTATTCGCCCTCCGGCCCCCGGTTCCTCCCTGGTGGTAACTTCTGGCACCGGTGCAGCATATGTATTTTTTTTTTTGCGCTTGTCATTTTCCGGCGTCCGGCGGCGTTTAATCCATGCAGAAGAAAAATCTTACAGGGAGGGATCGTCTTGTTTACGGGTTATCGTCGCCGGCTGGTTGCGGCCATGACCGCCGCCAGCCTGCTCCTGCCCGGGGCGCTCCCGGCGCCGGCGCTCGCCGCGGAGCCGGCGCCGGCCGTGGCCACGGCGGCCGCGGCGCAGAACAAAGTTACATTGGAACAGGCCATCCGGATCGCCAAGAAGGCCTACCCCGGCGTCGGCAGGTTCGACGAGTTCAGCTCCGACTACAACGAATACGAAGGCCGCGGGGTGTGGGAGCTGCGCTGGAGCAAGGAAGGAGAGGCGGGCGGAGGATGCGACATGACGATCAGCACCGCCACCGGAGAGATCATTCACCTGGGCATATGGCAGAGCTCGCCGTCCGGGCGCTACAGCGGAATGCCCGCCTACACCAGGGCCCAGGCGCAGACCGTCGCCGAGAAGGCGGCCCGGCGGTTGGCTCCGGAAAAGTTTGCCCGGTGTACTGCCAGACTTTTCTACCAGCACGGCGAGGACGGGATTAAGCTTTATGTAATGCGCCACGGTACACAGACACAACACGGTGAGAGATGCGTTCATCTTGATCCTTGCGCAAGGCTACCCCTGTATGCTAATCTTGAATAAACCATTCTTTTCCACCCCATTATTTTCCACCACGCGTCGTACTCGGGCACATTCTCACCGACCTGCAGAGACCATAATATTGAATAGCCGGGGCAAAGGAGAACTCCGGGCGATGCGCGTTTTAATGGTTTACCCGAAATACCCCGACACCTTCTGGAGTTTTAAATACGCTCTGCGGTTTGTCGGCAAAAGGGCGGCATACCCTCCGTTGGGACTCCTCACCGTCGCCGCCTTGCTGCCCGCCGCCTGGGACAAGAGATTGATCGACCTGAACGTGGCACGGCTGACCGACGCGGACCTCAGATGGGCCGATTATGTTTTTCTAAGCGCGATGGAAATCCAGCGCGGCTCCGTCAAGGAAGTGCTGGCGCGCTGCCGTTCCCTGGGTGTTAAGACCGTGGCGGGAGGCCCCCTCTTCACCGCCGAGCCCGAGACCTTCGCCGAAGTCGACTACCTGGTCCTGAACGAAGCCGAAGCCACGCTGCCCGCGTTTCTGGCGGACCTGGAGAAAGGATGCGGGCGGCACATTTACGCCACCGGCGCAAGACCCGACCTCTCCCTCACGCCGGTGCCGGCTTGGGAGCTGATCGACTTTCGGGACTACGCTTCGATGAGCATTCAGTTTTCCCGCGGCTGTCCCTACGACTGCGAATTCTGCAACGTTACCTCGCTCTTCGGGCGCAAACCCCGCTTAAAACAAAAGGAGCAACTGCTGCGCGAACTGGACGCCCTCTATCATTACGGCTGGCGGGGCAGCGTCTTCATCGTTGACGACAATTTCATCGGTAACAAGGCCCGGATGAAAGGCGAGATCCTTCCGGCCTTGATCATGTGGATGGAAAGCCGCCGGCATCCCTTCACCTTCATCACCGAAACGTCGATCAATCTGGCGGATGACGAAGAGCTCTTAGACTTGATGCGGAAAGCGGGATTCGTCCACGTTTTCGTGGGGATCGAGACGCCGAGCGAAGAGAGCCTGAAGGAGTGCAAGAAGTTCCATAATCTGCACCGGGACCTCCTCGCCGCGGTGAGAAAAATCCAGAATCACGGCTTGCAGGTGAGCGCGGGGTTCATCGTGGGCTTCGACAGCGATACCCCTTCCATTTTTGAGCGACAGATCAACTTCATCCAGAAGAGCGGCATCGTCACCGCAATGGTCGGCCTGCTCAACGCCCCCCGGGGGACGAGGTTGTTCGAACGCCTGAAGCAAGAAAAGCGGCTCCTGCAGAACTTCTCGGGTAACAACACCGATTACTCCCTGAACTTCATTCCCAAAATGAACCCTCAGGTGTTGCTGGACGGCTACCGCAGAATCGTCACCACCATCTACGCACCGGAACCGTATTATCAGCGGATCTGGGAGTTTTTCCGGGAATTCAGGCCGGCCAGAAGGGCCGGTATAAGGCACCTGCGTCTCTGCTACCTGACGGCCCTCTTCAAGGCGATGTTTTACCTGGGCGTCCTCGACAAGGGCCGGAAGCATTACTGGCAACTACTCATAAAGACGCTCTTCCGGCGCCCGCGTTTCCTTCCGGAGGCCATCACCTTCGCCATTTACGGCTTCCACTTCCGAAGGGTTTACTCCGGCCGCAGTTAAGAGCTTGCTTTCAGTCCCCTATTCGTCGGGTCAATCGGTGTAACACATCCGCATGCCGCTGAGCTGGCCGAGATTATTATCCCTTCACGCGTCGTTCGTTCCCGAAAAAAGTTACGGCAGAATGAACTTCTCCAGCGCCTCGGCTACGCCGTCATCCTCGCCGGAGGCGGTGACGTAGTCGGCCCTCGCCTTGATTTCTTCCCGGGCGTTGCCGACGACGACCCCGAGGCCGGCGAATTCGAGCATGTCGAAATCGTTGTAGCTGTCGCCGATGGCCATTACCGCTTCGCGCGGAACGCCGTAATGAGCGGCCAGCCACTCCAGCGCCGCCCCTTTGGTGGCCTGCGGGTGGGAGAATTCCAAAAAGTGCGGCTTGGACTTGGTGACGTGCAGCACTCCCTGGTAACGGGGAAACATTTCCGCCATCAGCGCGTCGATGTCCCGCTCGTCGGCAATGGCCAGCACTTTCGTCGGCTCATTGTCCCCCAGAAACTCCAGGAGGTTGCCCACCGGGTGGGCCTCCACCCGGCAGAGCCGCGCGTACCGCTCGCCCCTTTCTGTCAGTTCAGCCATATAAAGACGGTCGTCAAGGTAGATGTTGATGTGGAAACCACGCCGCCGGATATCGTCGATGATGCTCCGAGCGAATTCGTTGGGGACGGTCCGGTGAATGTAGGTCTCCCCCGTATCGACGTCCCTTACCCAGGCGCCCTGGTAGGTGATCAACGGGCCCTTAAGCCCCAGCTCGCGCGCGATGGGCGCGGCCGAGGCATACATGCGCCCCGTGGCCAGGGTCACGATGACCCCCCGCGCCCGGGCGCGGGCAAGCGCCGCGCGGGCACGCGGCCCCACGTTCAGACTGCTGTTAAGCAGTGTGTCGTCCAGATCAATAGCTACAAGCCTGTATTTCAAGTTCGCCTCCATCTGCTGTCCGCGATTTCAATCAACTGCCAAGACGCTAAGCACGCCAAGTGTCTCAAGTCAGTTTTACACCGCACCATCCCCGGCGGTCAAGGCTAAAGCCCGGCGCTCGGTTTGACGATTATGATAGTTAAACAGATTCGACATCTTGCTACATTTTTCCGGGGGTGGGTTTGTTGCGTTTTTCCGTCCGGTCAATGAAGACCAAGATCCTTGTTCCGCTGGCCGTGATCATCACCCTGGGCATCATCGCTACCATTCTTTTTACGGCCGAGCAAGTCAAAAAAGGAGCTGCGGCGGCAGCAACGGAGAAGGCCAAGGGAGACCTCGCCCTGGCTACGGCGCTGATCGACGCGCGTTATCCAGGGGCATGGTCCGTGCGCGACGGCAAGCTTTACAAGGGCGACGTCGTCATGAACGAAAACTGGGCCGTCGTCGACGAGATCAACCGGCTCACCGGCGATTCGTGCACGATTTTTCTGGGCGACACCAGAGTGGCGACCACGGTCAAGAAGGAAGGTAAGCGCGCCGTCGGCACCCAGGCCGCACCCGAAGTAAGCGAGACCGTCCTGAAGAACGGGCGCGGCTACTACGGTGAAGCCGAAGTGGTGGGCGTGAAGTACCAGACCGCCTACGAGCCGATCAAAGACCCCGACGGCCGGATCATCGGGATGCTGTACGTCGGGGCCAACAAGCAATTCGTCAACGATATCATCCGGGGCACGACCACCAGCATCGCCGTGACCTCCGGCCTCGCTCTCTTAGCGATCATCGCCGTGACTTTCTTCCTGACGAACTACGCGGTCAGCCCCGTAAAACATCTGATCAGCGGCGCCAACCGCATCGCCGAGGGAGACTTCACGCAGGAAATCCGGGTCAAGTCCCAAGACGAGCTGGGCCGGCTCGCCGAAACGCTTAACCGGATGCGCGAACAGCTCCGGGAGCTCGTCAAGAGTATCGCCGGTACGGCCGAGTCGCTCGCCGCCCAGAGCCAGGAGCTTGCCGCCGCAACGGAACAGGTCAGCGCCACGGTGGAGGAAGTGTCCTCGACGGCCGAAGAGGTTTCCAGCGTTTCCGAGCAAAGCGCCGAAAACGCCCTGACCGCCGCCGACAAGGCCGAGCAAGTCCGGACGGCCGCCCGCAGCGGCAGCGGCGACGTCAACAACACCATAACGAAGATCAACCAGATCGCCTCGGTCACCCAGGAAGTCAATGCCGCCGTCCAGAAGCTTGGGACCATATCCAAGCAGATCGGCGACATCATCAACGTCATCACCGGCATCGCCGACCAGACTAACCTGCTCGCGCTGAACGCCGCCATCGAGGCCGCCAGGGCGGGCGAGCAGGGACGCGGGTTCGCCGTCGTGGCCGAGGAAGTCAGGAAACTCGCTGAGCAGTCGGCCAACGCCGCCAAGGAGATCGGCGGGCTGATCGCCGAAATTCAGCGTGGCGTCGGCCAGGCGGTGACCGCCATGGAAAAAAGCGTCACCGAAGTCCGTGAAGGCGTGCAGACCGCCGATGCCACCGGCAAGTCGCTGCAACAAATCATCAGCGCCGTGGAAGAAGCCGCCAATCTCATCCGTGACATCGCCGAAGGGGCGAAGCAGACCAATGAGGGGATGCAGCAGCTCTCGGGCGCGACGGAACAGATCACATCGGCCGTCCAGGAAGTGGCGGCCTCCGCCGGAGACCTGTCAAAGAATGCCGAAAAGCTGTCAGGAGCAATAGCCAGGTTCAGGGTGTAGCTCCGGAAGGCTGTTGATTCTCCTGGAACTCCCTTATGGAACTCCCTTAGCGAACAAAAAAGGCCTGGCGTCGAATACCAGGTCTTTTTCTTTGGAAGGGCATCAATCTTCAGAGGTGGTCGGGAGGCCCGCTCTCTTCACTCATCCCGCAGGAAGAAGCGGTACACCGCTTCCGCGACTTTGCGATTCATCCCCGGGACGGCGGCCAGTTCGTCGACGCCGGCCTGTTTAATGGCCTCGAGGGAGGGAAATGCCTTGAGCAGGGCGCGGCGGCGCGCCGGCCCGATGCCCTCGACCTCGTCCAGGAACGAGCGCAGTCCCTGCTTCGTCCGCTCACGGCGGTGGTAGGTGACGGCGAAGCGGTGGGCTTCGTCGCGCAAGTGCTGCAGGATGTACTGGGCCCGGGAGTCCTTCGGGACGGGCAGGGGGTCCGGGTTGCCCGGCGTGAAGAGTTCCTCCTCTTCCTTGGCCAGCCCGTATACCGGAATGTGGCCGAAACCAAGGCTCCTCATCACCTCGACGGCCGCGTTCAACTGCCCCTTCCCGCCGTCGATCAGCACCAAGGACGGTAGTGGCAGGAACTTGGCCTCTCGGCTTTTCATCTGCCCGGTGTTGACCAGTTGCTGTTCGTCGACGGCCCTGGCAAACCTGCGTCCGACGACCTCTCCCATGGCCGCGAAATCGTTGGGCCCTTCCACGCTACGCACCTTGAAACGGCGATACGCCGCGGGATTGGGTTTCCCGTTTTCAAAGACAACCATCGAGCCGACCGTCTGGTGTCCCTGAATGTTGGAAATGTCGAAGGCCTCCAGGCGGGCGGGCGGCTCCGGCAGCCCCAAAACCTCGGCCAACTCGGCGACGGCCCGGTCCCCGCCCCGTTCCAGGCGCATCTGTTCCTGGACGAGAGCCGCGTTTTTGAGGGCCATGTCGACAAGTTCTTTTTTGCGCCCGCGGCGGGGGACCCTGACCTGGACTTTGCCCCCGCGCCTGGCCGTCAGCCACTCGGCGATGACCTGCCGCTCGTCGCCCAGGTCATGCGCCAGGAGGATTTCAGGCGGGACAAAGGATGCTTCCATGTAATACTGCTTGAGAAAGGCCGCCAGCACCTCGGCGTCGCTGCGGTCCCGGACGCCCCTCACCGTTATCTGCTCCTGCCGGAGCAGCTTGCCGTTCCTGATCTCCAGGACCAGGACCTCGCCCCGGTCGCCGTCGCGGGCCAGGGCGACGACGTCCTGGTCCTCCGGTTTCGTGGAAACGATGTTCTGCCGCGCCAGGACCTGGTCGATGGCCCGGAGCTGGTCCCTGTATTCGGCCGCCTTTTCAAAATCCAGGTCGGCGGCCGCCTCGGACATCTTGCGGTTGAGTTCCCGGATCAGCTCGTCGTGCTTCCCCTCCAGGAAGAGACAGACGTCCCTGATAATCCCGGCGTACTGCTCGGGGTCGGCCAGGCCGGCGCAGGGAGCCAGGCAGCGCTTAATATGGTAGTTGAGGCACGGTCGGGCGTTCCTGAAACGGGCCTGCGTACAGGAGCGGAAAGGGAACAGGCGCTTGATAAGCTTGAGTGTCTCGTGGACCGCGGAAGCGCTGGGATAGGGGCCGAAGTAGCGCGAGCCGTCCCTGACCTGGCGTCTGGTCACGAAGACCCGCGGGAACTCCTCGTTCACGGTGACCCTGAGGAAAGGGTAGCTCTTGTCGTCTTTGAGCACGATGTTGAAATGCGGGCGGTGCTCCTTGATGAGATTGGCCTCCAGGATCAGCGCCTCGACCTCGCTGCCGGTCACGATGAAAGAAAGGTCCGCGGCGCGGGCGAGCATGGCCTGGACCTTGTTGTTCTGCGCGCTCCCGAAATAGGACCGGACCCTGTTGCGCAGGGAGACCGCTTTGCCTACGTAGATTACCGTTCCTTTTGCGTCCTTGAAAAGGTAGACGCCGGGGGCGTCAGGGAGATGAGACGCTTTTTCCGCAAGTTTCACCGTATCTTACGCCTCTTGAACTTAGACTTGGATATTAGATATTGGATGTTACCGGCATTAATGCTCATCGTTAGTGCCCTTCAGGATCGAGCGCAGGAAACCTCCGGTATACGAAGCATCATTCGCGGCCACCTGCTCCGGCGTACCCGTGGCTACTACGCGGCCGCCCCCGTCGCCGCCCTCGGGCCCGAGGTCGATGATGTAATCCGCCGTCTTGATGACGTCGAGGTTGTGCTCGATCACGACAACGGTATTCCCGCCGTCGACCAGGCGGTGCAGGACCTGCAAAAGCCTTGCGATGTCGGCGAAATGCAGCCCCGTCGTCGGCTCGTCCAGGATGTACAGCGTCCGCCCGGTAGGCCGCCGGGACAGTTCCGCGGCCAGTTTCACGCGCTGCGCTTCGCCTCCCGAAAGGGTGGTGGCGGGCTGCCCAAGCTTGACGTACCCGAGGCCGACGTCCTGCAGCGTCTTCAGCCGGCGGTGGATCTTCGGGATGGCGCTGAAGAAGTCGCAGGCCTCGTCGACGGTCATCTCCAGGACTTCGGCAATGGACCGGCCCTTATACTTCACTTCCAGCGTCTCCCGGTTGTAGCGCCGCCCCTTGCAGACCTCGCAAGGAATGTACACGTCGGGCAGAAAATGCATCTCGATCTTGATGATGCCGTCGCCCTGGCAGGCCTCGCAGCGCCCCCCGCGCACGTTGAAACTGAAGCGCCCGGGCTTGTACCCGCGCACCCGGGCCTCGGGCGTCAAAGAAAACAACTCGCGGATGTCGGTAAAGACATTGGTGTAAGTCGCCGGGTTGGATCGCGGCGTCCGCCCGATCGGCGACTGGTCGATGTTGATCACCTTGTCCAGGTGTTCCAGGCCCAGGATCTCCTGGTGCCTGCCCGGGTTAGCCCTGGCCCCGTTGAGCTCGGCGGCCAGCCCCTTGTAAAGGATTTCGTTGACCAGCGTGCTTTTGCCCGACCCGGAAACACCGGTCACGGCGACAAAAAGACCGAGCGGAAAAGCGACGTCGATGTTCTGAAGGTTGTGCTCGCGGGCGCCGGTGACCTCTATCCAGCGCCCGTCGGACTTGCGGCGCTGCGACGGTACGGGGATGGTCAGCCGGCCGGACAGGTACCGGCCGGTAAGGGACTCCGGCGTGTTGATGATCTCCTCGATGGGGCCGCTCGCCACCACGCGACCCCCGTCGCGGCCCGCCCCGGGACCGATGTCGATGACGTGGTCGGCCGCGCGCATGGTCTCCTCGTCGTGCTCGACGACGATCAGGGTGTTCCCCAGATCGCGCAGGTTGGCCAGGGTCTCCAGGAGCCGGGCGTTGTCCCGGGGATGGAGGCCGATGCTCGGCTCGTCCAGGATGTAGAGGACGCCCATCAGGCCGGACCCGATCTGGGTGGCCAGGCGGATCCTTTGCGCCTCCCCGCCCGAGAGGGTGCCAGCGGCGCGGTCAAGCGTCAGGTAATCCAGCCCCACGTTGATGAGGAACCCCAAGCGGGCCCGGATTTCCTTGAGGATGCGGCGCCCGATGATCTGCTGGCGCTCGGTGAGCCGCAGGTTCTCGCAGAACCTGGCCGCTTCAAGGATCGTCAGGGCGCTGACCTGGGCGATCGAACGGTCGCCCACCTTGACGGCCAGGGCCTCCCGCTTGAGCCGCGTTCCCCCGCAGTCGGGGCAGGGCCTGGCGCGCATCATCTGTTCGATCTCCTCCCGGACCTGGTCCGAGGTGCTCTCCCTGAACCGCCGGGTAAAGTAGGGGACGACGCCTTCGAAGGACGCCGTGTACTGCCTCTTGCGGCCGTACGTATCGACATGGGTGAAAAGCACCTTTTCACCCTTCGTCCCATAGAGGATGATTTCAAGATGCCCGGGGTCAAGCTTCCGCACCGGGGCGTTCAGGTCAAAACCGTAGTGTTCGGCTAAACCCTCCAGGATGTGGTAGTAGTAAGACCACCAAGACCATCCGGCTACCGCGCCCTCGTACAGCGACTTGTTGCGGTCCGGGATCACCAGGTCCGGGTCCACCTCCAGCCGGACGCCGAGGCCGGTGCAGGTCGGGCAGGCCCCGAAGGGGCTGTTGAAGGAGAAGAGGCGCGGGGCGATCTCGGTGAAGGAGAAGCCGCAGTCGACGCAGGCGAAGTTCTGGCTGAAGACGGCCTGGCCGTTCTCGAAAAGATCCACCACGGCCAGCCCGCCGGTAAGTTTCACGGCCGTTTCCAGCGAATCGGCCAGGCGGGAGGCGATCCCGGGCTTAACCACGAGGCGGTCCACCACGATCTCGATGGTATGCTTTTTGTTCTTGTCAAGCTTGATTTCCTCGCCGGTTTCCCGGAGCTCCCCGTCGACCCGCACGCGGACGAAACCCCCGCGCCGGGCTTCATCGAAGACCTTGGTGTGCTCGCCCTTTTTGCCCCGCACCACCGGGGCCAGCACCTGGGCTTTCGTCCCCTCGGGCATGGCCATGATCTGGTCGACCATCTGCTCGATGGTCTGGCCGGCGATGGGGTGCTCGCAATTAGGGCAGTGGGCCTCGCCGATGCGGGCGAAAAGCAGACGCAGGTAGTCGTAGATCTCGGTCACCGTGCCCACCGTGGACCGGGGGTTCGCGGAGCGGGCCTTCTGGTCGATGGAGATGGCCGGGGAAAGGCCCTCGATGTAGTCGACGTCCGGCTTGTCCATCTGTCCCAGAAACTGGCGGGCGTAAGAGGACAGCGACTCGACGTACCGCCGCTGGCCCTCGGCGTAAATAGTATCGAAGGCCAGGGACGACTTACCGGACCCCGACAGCCCCGTAATCACGACGAGCTTGTTGCGGGGGATCTCGACGTCAATGTTTTTCAGGTTGTGGACCCTGGCGCCCTTGACGATGATCTTGTCCAGCATTCAGTTATCGTTTTCTCTCCAGTAATCCTGATACCGCTCCCAGATTTCCGGCCTTTCCAGGTCGCCGGCCAACCCGCAGACAATCGGATCGAGGTACCGCCGGTCCAAGCGGGCTCCGATGCGGTTGATTATTCCCCGGACATCTTGCTGATCTTGACTGCGCTCGGTAAGGAACGGCGTGCCTGTCGAGAAACCGTGCCACCCTGACCAGCGTACCCTCAAATCCGGTCACGGCAAACTCTCACTTTCCCAAGCTTCTTACGCATTATACGGATGCCGGAAACACCGGAACGGCTGACGCGCTCGTTCTCGGCGTGAAGACCGAGCCACAGGTCCATCATTTCGCCCACACGGCGCAAACGGACAGCAGTGTCGCCGTTGTCCGGAAGCCCCGTCCTTTCCCAGGCGGCGAACCTTTCCCATTGCCGCCGCCGCTCCAGCCATTGTGACTTATGTATTCTCACCCTTTCGTTCACCTCGAAATCCGGCTTTTTAATTCCATTATAACCTATATAACCTATCCCGCACCTGCTGCTGGTGCCCAAGGACGGGCGCGTGGTCTAGCCGCGGAACTGCAGCCGCAGCTCGATGAGGGCGTCCCGGATCTCGGCGGCGCGGTCGAAGCGGTACAGGACGTGAATAACTACATGTTATCTTAGCTATGAAGGAAAGTGATAATAGGTCGTCGAACACTGCGTGATACGATTTTCGACCACACCTAAAACCGCAAGGGGAGGCCTTTTCGCAATGATCCCGAAGATCTCCAAGGACAAGACCGTGCTGGAGGTTCTCAAAAACTACCCGGAGGCGCGCGCGATATTTGACAGCTATAGCAGGCAATACGACGTTTGCATCACCTGCACGGCGTTGTTCAGCACCCTCGAAGAGCTGGCCGTGATCCGGAACATTCCTCTGGAAAAGATGCTCGCCGATCTGAACGAGGCCGTCGCCGGTCTCTGAGAGCAAACCGCCGCCCGGCCGCGACGAGGGTTGCTCCCGGCCCCCGGAGGGGATCGGGCCCCCTACATGCAGGCGATGCGGTGGTATCTACCGGCTCAACCATCTGGCGGGGTAGTGATCACCGTGGCCCGGCGCGACAATCGCCCCGCGGTTTTGTTTGGATAACGCGGCGTCCAAACCAAGGACAACCTCCTTGAGCGCCTGCATTTCCCGGCGGAAAAGGAGGGAGTCGGTGTTCGTGCTCGTCATCATAAACTTCGGCAGGTTAAGGAACTCCCGCTCCTCCGGACGCAGGCTCTCCACAAGCAGCAGGTAATCGCCCGTGAAAACGAGCCCCGACCCGGTACCGACAAAGAAAACCTGGCCGGGGACGTGGCCGCCCGCGCTTTCCAGCACCTGAAAAGTCTCGCCGCCTACCGTGAAGGCATCGATGACCCGGAAACCGCCCAGGAGACCGTGTTCGCCCGTGTCGTACGCCGACCAGTCGTCCGGTGCGCGGTACCTCGTAAAGGTGTTGACCAGCACCGTGAAGTAATGATTCAGTTCGGTTAGCGGCGAACCGCTCCCCCAGGCCCGGTTTTCGTTCTCCAAGACGCCGCGGACCGCCGGGTGAAGGAACACGCGGCTGCCGAACTCGGCGGCGAAGTAGCCGCTCATCCCCGCGTGATCCGCGTCGGCATGGCCCAGGTAGATACGGCTTACGCGCGCGGGGTCCAGCCCGTTTTCGCGCAACATCCGCTTCACGTCCTCGTAGTATACACCATAGCCGCCGTCCACCATCACTATTTCTTCGGCGCTTTCCAGGAGGTGAATATTCCCCCCGGTCGGGAGACGAAAAGCATGGAAGACAACGCCTCCCAGAGGAAGCGCCGGGAGCCGGCGATAGGAAAAGGCGGAACCGGTTCGCGAAAGGGAGGCCGAGGCGAAAACCAGCACATTGGTGAAGACCTCGCCCGCTTCCAGATCCTTGCCCGCCTCCCGGCTGAATCTGGTCAGCGCCTCGGACATGCGCCGGGACGACTCCACAACCCCCTTCAGCCGCTCCGTATCCTCGCCCCCCAGCAGCCTTTTCAGTTTAAAGAAAAACCGCTCCACAAGATTGAGACCGATGATGTTTTCGGTTTCTTCCCGCTCCGCGCCCTGATAGTGCAACCCGTAATAGTAACCGTGCTCGTTGAGGTCCTGCAGAAGTTCGCCTATCTCCCGCGCGTTTTCCGTGATAAGAGTGACCGTTGCCGCCGTCTCGCAAACGGCCTCATCGTATGCCATGTGGATGACATTGGCCTTATGGTCACGGAGCAAAGCGGCAAAGTCGGCCAGGGTGCCCGGTCGGGGCTGCAGAGACACCCGTATTTTAAGGATATTCCGGGTGTCGAGCACACCGATCTCCGGGGAGGTCGCATGCGCCTCGCCGTCGAACATGCCCTGCTCGTTCAGGTCCCGGCAGGCCTCCTGTAACGCCCGGAGGTTGTCGCTCCTTCCCTCAATCATCACCCGGTTCGGATGCGCCGACCGGTTATAGTAAAAGGACGTGATATTCACCCCGTGACCGCCGAAGACGCCGGCCAGCGTCGCCAGCGAGCCGGGGCGGTCGGCCACAAAGACCGTCGTCCGGCAGAGGTAGTCGTCCTCGTCGCCTGACACAAAGCGGTAAATGCGGAACAGACTATGGCACACCGTAACATCCCTCCGAAAGGCCTTTTCCCCCAACGGCGGTCCCGCCCGCCGTTTCACTCAAGCTGTTGTCGCCGATGCAAGGGCCGCTATCCCCGCTGTTCTAATCTCCATTACACCCCATGCGACGGAGCAAGGGCTTCCTCCGCCGCCTCGGTCACCGGGCGCGTGGTCTGGCCGCGGAGCTGCAGCCGCAGCTCGATGAGGGCGTCCCGGATCTCGGCGGCGCGCTCGAACTCCAGGTGCCGCGCCGCCTCGCGCATCTCCTTCTCCAGCTTCGCGATCGTGCGCTTGAGTTCGGTCTTCGTCATCCTCTTCGCCGGGACGGCGTAGGCCTCGGCCGGCTCGGCGGCGTGGGTGGCCTCGATGACGCCGCGCACCGCCTTTTTCACCGTCTCCGGCGTGATGCCGTGTCGGCGGTTGTATTCCATCTGCAAGCAGCGGCGGCGCGCGGTCTCGTCCAGCGCGCGGCGCATGGAACCGGTGACGGTGTCGGCGTAGAGGATGACACGTCCATGGATGTTGCGCGCCGCCCGTCCCGCCGTCTGGATCAGGGAGCGCTCGGAACGCAGGTAGCCCTCCTTATCGGCGTCAAGGATGGCGACAAGGCTCACCTCCGGAAGGTCCAGGCCCTCGCGCAAAAGGTTGATGCCGACCAGGACGTCGAACACGCCGAGGCGCAAATCCCGCAGTATCTCCATTCTTTCCAGGGCGTTGATTTCGGAGTGCAGGTAACGGACCTTGATCCCCATTTCCCTGAAGTAGTCGGCCAGGTCCTCGGCCATGCGCTTGGTGAGGGTGGTCACCAGCACCCTTTCCTTCTGCGCCACCCGCTGCCGGATCTCGCCGAGGAGGTCGTCGATCTGGCCCCTCGTCGGGCGGACCACCATCTCGGGGTCGACCAGGCCGGTAGGACGGACGATCTGCTCGACGACCCGGGCGCTGTGCTTCAGCTCGTACGGACCCGGGGTGGCCGAAATGTAGACGGTCTGCCCGACGTGGGCGGCGAATTCCGCAAAGGTCAGCGGCCGGTTGTCAAAGGCCGACGGCAGGCGGAACCCGTGCTCGACAAGCGCCTCCTTGCGGGAGCGGTCTCCCTCGTACATCCCCCCGATTTGCGGGACGGTGATGTGCGACTCGTCAATGACAACCAGCATGTCCTCGGGGAAGAAATCCAGCAGGGTATAGGGGGGTTCGCCGGGGGCCCGCCCCGTCAGGTGCCGGGAGTAGTTCTCGATGCCCTTGCAGTAGCCTACCTCCTTTAGCATCTCCAGGTCGTAGTTGGTGCGCTGTTCCAGGCGCTGGGCCTCCAGCAGCTTGCCCCTTGACCGGAAATAGGCCAGTCTCTCTTCCAGTTCGGCCTCGATAGAGCGGACGGCCCGGTCCAGGCGCTCCCGCGAAGTCGCGTAGTGGCTGGCCGGGAAAACGGAGACGTGGTGTCTCTCGCCGGTAACTTCCCCCGTCAGGGCGTCGAATTCCAGGATGCGCTCGACCTCGTCGCCGAAGAAGTCCACCCTGATTGCCTTCTCCCCTGTCGAGGCGGGGAAGATCTCCAAAACGTCGCCGCGCACCCGAAACCTGCCCCGCGTGAAGTTGGCATCGTTACGCTGATACTGGATGTCGACCAGCTTGCGCAGCACGGCGTCCCGGTCCGCCCGGGCGCCGCGGCGCAGGGAAAGCGTAAGGCTGCGGTACTCTTCGGGGTCGCCCAGACCGTAGATGCAGGAGACGCTGGCGACGATGATTACGTCCCGGCGTTCCAGGATCGCTGAGGTGGCCGAGTGGCGCAGCTTGTCGATTTCCTCGTTGATGGAGGCGTCCTTCTCGATGTACATGTCCGTCGCCGGGATGTAGGCCTCGGGCTGGTAATAGTCGTAGTAGCTGACGAAATACTCCACGGCGTTGTCCGGGAAAAAGTCCTTGAATTCCCCGCACAATTGGGCCGCCAGGGTCTTGTTCGGCGCGATGACCAGGGTCGGTCTCTGCACGGCCTGGATCACCTGGGCCATGGTGTACGTTTTGCCGGACCCGGTCACGCCCAGCAGAGTCTGATGCCGGAGGCCTTTTTCCAACCCATCGACCAAACCGGCAATAGCCCCGGGCTGGTCGCCGCAGGGCGTGAAATCCGAAACCAGTTTAAATGGAGGCATTGTACCACCTCAACGCCTATTATAGCGCAGACGCCCGACGCAAGTAAGCCCGGCCCGCTCCTCTCAGCCATATCCTTTCTTGACAGGAAACGACAGTTTGCAACAGGAACTTCTCCCCAGATGTCGAATCCTCTTTGTTATGCAGAAATGAGGAGGAAGGATGAGTGGAGCTTAGCCTGGCTGAAGCAGTGTTTCAGGGCTTTCCGGAAACGGTCGCGGTCTGGCTTTTGGCTTTTGCCCTTCTCGGCATCCCCTGGCGCGCCGGGCCGGTGCTCCTGTTTGCGGCTCTCTCCCTCGGGACGGTCGCCTTCATTCGCTCCCTGGACGCTCCTTTCGGCCTGCATACCCTGGTCCTCACGGCGGTGCTGGCCGCTGCCCCTGTAATCGTGTACCGCGTTCAGGCCCACCGGGCCGTCATAACCGCTCTTGTCGTTTCGACAGCGCTTGCCGTCTGCGAAATCATCGGCAGCGGGGTCAGCCTGGCGGTGCTCGGCGCCACTCCCGAAGACATGGCCGCCAGTGAGGTCATCAGCATCGTCACGGGCCTGCCCCAGGTCCTTATGCTTCTTTTCCTCGCGGTGCTGGTCAGGACGCGCGGAGAAAAGCTCCGCCGCCGCCTTGGACTGTGACGGCCGGAAAGGAGCGTACACCACTGCGCATCGAGGACAGTCCCCCCCTGCAGAAATATGAAAACGCCCTGCGCAGCCAATACTGGACGGGACATTTTTTCTTCATGGTCGCCGTCCTGTCGGTGGTGGCAACCCAAACGGCGCCGGCAACCTCCTGGACGGTTTCCTTGCGGCCGCTCATGGCCGGCTGGGCGATCATGCTCGCCCTCACGGTGATCCTGCAGCGCAGCATCGATTTGTCGGGCTGGTCTCCGGTCCGTCCATGGCCGCTGAAAGGAGTGCTCTTCGCCGCCCTCTCGGCTGCAGGCTTGCTGGCGATCATCGCCGTCACGGGAGGGCACGCCAGCCCCTACAAGGCTCTGGTCATCTGTTCCGCGGTCTTGAGCGCCCTGCACTTCGGGTGGCGGATAAGTTTCCTGACCGCCTTCCTGGTGATGATCCCGCACATGTTTTTTGACCAGGGCAATATCGAAACGAATCTGACGAAGGCAATGGGCGAGGATTTCTTCCTGCTGGCCGTAAGCTGCACCGTCGGCTGGCTGGTCGGCAGCATCAACGAGATCAACCGCAACCTCGCCCAGGACCTGGTCAAGGAGCGCTCTTTTCTTGAAACCGTCATCAACGTTTCACCCAGCGGCCTCTTCGTGCTCGACAGGGACGGCGTCGTGATCTACGCCAACAAAACGATCAACGCGATGCTCGGACGCAATATCGCGGGCTTGAACGTCATCGACCTGCAGGACCTCGGCCTTTTACTGGAGGAAGATGCCGGCGAAACCCGGGAGCACATACGGAAGGGCATACCCGTGACGGGTGTGCCCGGCCAGCTCATCCGCGGCGACGAGGTCCGAGAACTGGAAGGGGACTATATTCCTCTACCCTCGTTCAATAATGTCGAGGCCGTTCTGGTCATCGCCCGCGATGTCACCGAACGGCGCCGCGCAGCGACGTTATCGACCGTGGGGCAGATGGCCGCCGGCCTGGCCCACGAAATCAGGAACCCGCTCACCGGCATCCGCGGTTTCGCGCAGCTGATCGCCGAACGCGACACGCGTGACCCCATCGAAAAGATCATCCCCTATACCGAGACGATAATCCAGGAGTGCGACCGGGTTAACAGGCTGCTCACCGAATTCCTGGCCTTCGCCAAGCCCAAGGACACGGTCATCAAGCCGCTGGAACTGAACCTGGTGGTCATCGCGGCTGCCAGCATGGCCAACACGACGGCCGCCATGTCCGACACAACCCTGGAGATCGAGCTGGGCGGTATCCCGATGATCAACGGCGACCGCGACAAGCTCATCCAACTGACGCTGAACCTTTTGCACAACGCCATCGACGCCGCCGGCCGCAACGGTCATGTAAGGATCAGCACCGGCCTGGAAAGCGGGCAGGTCTTCCTGCGCATCGCCGACAACGGCCCCGGCATCCCGGCGGAGATCCGGGAGAAAATCTTCCAGCCTTTCTTTACCACCAGGGACGAGGGGACCGGCCTCGGGCTGGCCATTTCCGAGCGCATCATCCGAGAGCACGGGGCACGCATAGAACTCCACTCCAGCAGCAAAGGCACGACGTTCACGGTCTGGTTCAAGGCGGTCGATGAATTGCCTCCCAGCGCCGGTGAAGATTAAAGGGCCTCTCTTACCCTGATAAGAAAAGCCCTTGGAGTCAGCTACCGATTGTTACTCGTTTACCATTTATCGGTAATTACAGCAGCGGATTCACTCAAGGCATACTACTGGCTGCCACTGCCGCCGCCTTGCCCGCCGCCTTGCTGGCCCCCGCCCTGGCCGCCTTGTTGCCCGGCAGGCATGCTCTCGATCTTTTTAATCTCTCCCGGAACGTTGATTTCCATGGTTTTACCGTCCTGAGTAGTGATCATGACTTTGGTCTGCTGCCGGCCGCCGCCCTGCTGGCCGCCGCCGCCCTGGCCCCCGCTCTGTCCGCCTTGTTGACCGCCTTGCTGCCCGCCGCCGCTCTGTCCGCCTTGGCCGCCCTGTTGGCCGCCGCCTTGGCCGCCCCGCTGTCCGCCCTGCTGCATCCGTTCGGCAAGCAGGAACATGTTTTCCTGGGTAATAAGGCGGACCGGGATAATCCTGGTAGGGACCCCGGACACTCCGTTCGTCGTCTGGGCCTCAAAATTCCACCTGCCCTCGCGGGCGACGGCCTTGGCGGCGTCGAAAGCAAAACGGCCGATCATCTCGGGCATGACGTCGATTTCGGCGTCGTGCTGCCCCGCCATCAAAGCCTGGGCGGCGGTCTGGTCGGCGCCTACGCCCGCTGTCAACACCTCCCGGGTCTGCCCGCGGGTGCGCAGGACCTCCACGGCGGCCACCGCCATGCGGCTCTCATTGGCCAGGACGGCGGCCCAGTTGCCGACGGCAAGCGCCTTTTCGACCGTCTGCGAGACCAGTTTGGGGTCGTAACGGGGATGGCTCTCGACAGTGACGGAGTACCCGTTCTCCTCAAGCGCCGACCGGGCCGCATCGGTGATCTCCCGGGCCATGGGGTCCTGCGGGTCGCCTTGAAGGATAAGCACGTTGCCCCCGTTCGGACCCCGCTCGTCAACGACGAAACGGGCCTGAAGCTCTCCCGCCAAGCGGTGGTTGGAGGCGATGTAGCCCTCGACGGGCTCGTTGGGCGGCAGGGTTTCCAGGGCGATGACTTTAATCCTGTTCATCTGCAACTGCCGGACGAGAGCGTCGCCCCCCACCGGATCGACGAACTGGATGACGACGGCGTCGACCTTCTTTTTGATCAGCTCCTGGACGTCTCTTTCCTGCTGGAGCGGATCACCCTTGGCATCGAGCCAGGTCACCCTGATCCGGTCCTTTTTCGCGGCTTGATCGACCGCTTTCTTCATGGCCTGGGTGCCGTCGCGCCGCATATCGGCTACGGCGAAGGCGATCTTAGGCGGCTTCTCCGCCGGCTTACGTTCAGCCTGCTTTTTGCCGGGACATCCCGTTAAAAACAGGCTTATAATTATAACGCCCGCAAGAACGCGCATCCATTTCATTTCCATCACCCTTCTTAGTATGTTTCTCAAAGGGTGATTAATGCTGTATACCAACACCCTACATTATGGCACAAAATATGAAACGCTTACCTATAATACCTATAACAACAAAAAAATGGTCGCTATTGACCATTCACTGGCAGATACAAAAACACTGTTTCAGCCATTCAGAAGAGATTCGCCTCGCCGAATCCATCCCAATCCAACATCTAACTGCCAACACCCAACTGCCTATAAAGATCCCGTACCTTCTGGATGTCCTCCCAGACCGGGCGCTTCTTGCTCGGGTCGCGGAGCAGGGCGGCCGGGTGGTAGGTCGGCATGATCCGCACGTCTCCCCTTGCGATCCATTGTCCCCGGCACTGGGTGATGCGCGCCTTGGAGTCGACGAGGTACTGCAGGGCCGTGCTCCCCAGGAGGACCACGAGGCGCGGGGCGATGATCTCAAACTGTTTCTTCAGCCACGGCATACAGGCTTCGGCCTCGGCCGGAGTGGGCACCCGGTTGCCGGGGGGACGGCACTTCACGACGTTGGCGATATAGACTTCCTCGCGGCTCATCCCGGCGGCGGCCAGGATCCTGTCCAGGAGCTGGCCGGCGGCCCCCACAAAGGGCCGTCCCTGGCGGTCTTCCTCGGCCCCCGGGCCTTCTCCTATGAACATCAGGCGCGCCGCGGGGTTCCCCTCACCGAAAACGATATTGGTCCGTCCCTGGCTGAGAGGGCATTTGCGGCAGCCTTCCATTTCGGCCTTAAGCTCTTCCAGGGTGAACGGGCCCCGCATGTCCGCGAGAGTTAGCTGTTCTATCGCAAAGTTAAACAAATCAGTCACCTGCCATCGTCAATTGTGTCTGGTGCTTGATGCTTAGTGCTAATCATGGTGGTCATGGTGGTGGAAGTGGAGGTGCTCGTGCCCGTCAGCGTGGACGTGGGCATGGTAGTGCTCGTGGACGAGATTGGCCCGCAGGAGCAGTTCCCGGTTACCCAGGATTTCGACCGGCGAGCCGTCGGCGAGAAGCCGGTGGTCCTCCCCGAGAACCAGCACGCGCCGGGCCAGGGCCGGAACGATGTCGAGGTCGTGCGTAGCGATGACGATGGTTTTGCCGGCGGCGTGCAGCTTCTGCAGGAAGGTGACGAGCCAGTATTGGCTGCGGGGGTCGAGGTTGGCCGTCGGTTCGTCCAGGAGAAGGACCTCGGGATTCACAGCCATAACGGCGGCCAGGGCTACCTTCTTCTTTTCGCCGCCGCTCAAGCGATAGGGAGGCCGGTTGCGCAAAGCCTCGAGGCCGAAAAACGCCAGCACCTCTTCGACGGTCCGGCGGACGGCGTCCTTGGGCATTCCCAGCTGCAGGGGGCCGTAGGCCACCTCGTCCCACACGGTGGGGCAGAAGAGCTGGGCGTCGGTGTTCTGAAAGACGAAACCGATCCTGCACCGGAAGGCATGGGCGAAGGCCGCCTCGCGCAGTCGTTTCTCGGTCAGTTCCTCCCCGAAGGCGTACACCGAGCCCGACGTCGGCCAAAGGAGAGCCGCCATGATTTTGAGCAGCGTGGACTTGCCGGACCCGTTGGCCCCCAGCAGTGCCAAGGCTTCCTTGCGGGGGACCCTCAGACTGATGCCGTCCAGGACGGCTTGTCCGGCGTGGTAGGCATAGCTGACGTTTTCGAGGCGGTAAACCTCATCGGACAAAAGCCTCACCTCCGACGAGCAGGAAAACGGCCAGGCCGGCAACAAGAGCGAAAGCTCCGTCGCGCCAGCCGAGCCTGAAGTCCTCCAGCGTGCGGGGCTCGCCGGAGTATCCCCTGGCCTTCAAGGCCTGGTAAACCTCGTCGCTCAGGGTCAGCGACCGGCTGAGGAGCGTGGCGATACTGCGAACGGCAAAACGGCGGCGCTCCGGCAGGGCGGCCGGGTTGATCGCCCGCGACTCCCGCGCCGTCACGAGATCGAGGACGTTTTGCAGCAACAGGAACAGGTAGCGTAAGGACATTTCCAGGAGCATCACGATGGTCTGGGGCACGAACAGGGCACGCAGCGCCCGGAAAAGGTGCCCCCATTTCGTCGTCATCGGCAAAAGCAGGGCCAGGGTCGTGCAGGCCGCAACGCGCAGAACGGTCACCAGTACGCGGTTGATGCCTTCCGCCGAAAGGTAGAGCTCGTCCGGCAGGGCCAGGGGCCCTAAAGCTACGGGATGTGAAGGCCCCCAGACGGTGACGACCGCCGTCCCCGGGGTGTACCAGCTCAGCATGAGCGGCAAGGCCACAAAGCCGCCGAAAAAAAGGGCCACCGGCCACGCCCTGGTCAGGACGAGGGCCGGAGGGATGCGGGAAGCAAGGGCCAGACCCAGCACAAAAACATAAAACAGGACCAGGAAGCCGAGGCTCTCGAGGGTGACGGCCGAAGCAATCAGCGCCACCACGGCCCCGACCTTGACGCGGGGGTCGATGCCCTGCAAAAGGCCGGCGGCGTCGGCCCGCCTGTCGGCCAGAAAATCCTCCCGCACGACGTCCGTGATCCTGGCTACCGTCCCCGCCAGGAAACTCCCGCGCCGGCCGGCGGGAACGGAGGCAGGACGGTATTCGGCCTGCAGCCAGGCCGGCAGCTCCCGGGAGGTGGGATGTGAGAAATCGGAAGTGAGTTCCTCACTTGCATCAGGGGTCACGGCATCACGTAAGCTGCTCACCTCTGTCTCACACCTCTCACTCCATAAGGGCAACCAACCAGATCTGGCATATAGCGGTGTTCAGGTAAATCGAAGCGTCTAGTTACACGCGTTCAAGAATAATGCGGTGGTCCACCAGGGCCATCTCCACGACCCTGGCCTTGACGATCTTGCGGCGGCCGAAGATGTCCTCCAGCAGCAGGCCGTCCTCGTAGGGGACGATCTTGTCTACCGCTTCGAGCAGCAGCTCTTCCCTATCGCCATCGCGCAGGTAGGCATTGGCCTCGCACATAACGCAGCCTCCTTTAGCGTTAGTCGTAAGTGTACGGGTAGATAATTGGCTTAGTCCTAATTATAACTTAGAGCTGGCGGCATTAGGCCCTAAGCACCAAACATTAGGAATCGGGGTTAAGGACCCTTCTTCCCCCGGCTCTTATCCTAACGCTTATAGCCTAATGCTTATGCTTAATAACTATCCTACCACAAATAGAGCGCCGCGGAGGAGTGGAAACCTCCGCGGCCGGCACCAAACCTTTCTAAAAACTTCAGCTTTTCAGCCTGTTCCAAAGCCTTTCCAGGCCGCCGGGGCGAAGCTCGAGAACGCGCTCTTCATCGCCTTCCGGGACGGTCAAGACCCCGAACCTGCGGCCGGAAGGCGCGATAACGACCTGCCGCCGGTATGTCCGGCCGTCTTCAAGGTACCCCACCTCTGTCGTTCCCCCGCCGGCCAGGGCCGCCTGCAGGTCGGCGCGGCGGAAGACGGCGATGCCGTTGACCTCGGTGATGACGTCGCCGGAACGAATGCCGGCGCGCCAGGCGGGGGAATTCCGTTCCACGTCGAGCACCCCCACCCCCTCGTAACCGGGAACGTACCGCGGCTTGGCCCCGAACTCCCCGCGCTTGCCGATGTGGATGGTCAGTTCGTGGCCCAGGGGCGAAAACAGCGCCGCCAGCCAGACGAAACCCTGGTTTTGGGCGGCCAGGTAGGCCAAGGCAAAAAGAGTAATGCTGAAGCCGGTGAGATGGACGGCCGATATGCGGCTCCTGGCAACGGGCGTCCGGGCGAGGGCGATGTCCGAATACCCCAGGGCGGCGACCACCGGTAGCATTATGTAAACAAGATTGTCGGGATTCCCGGGTACGCTGGCGGGAATCAGCGGCCACCAACCCGGCATTTGCACACCCTCAGCCCCTTGGGGCAGGGCGCCCACGACGAGCAGGGCCACAATGGGGATGGGCCAGAACTTCTGCAGCGTGAAAGCGCCGACGATCCGGTCCCTGGTTAGGCGGACGTAAGCCGGCACGGCCCCGATGTGCCCGCTGAACAGGATCAGCACGGCTTCCACAAAATGCAGGATGGCGACGAGAGCCATCACCTGGGGAATGTCGATGGCCGGAAAGCCGAAAAAGAGATTGGCCAGGGCAAGCAGCCCCCCGCTGTAGGAGAAACACAGGAAGCGGGGGTGGATAAGCATCAGGACGATGGCCAGCGGGAGCAGGTATTGAAAGGCGGTCCCGTTAAGGGTCAGCCCGGTCAGGACGATCAGGAGGCTGCCCACGATCCCCCCGGCGAACCCGTACGCCGCGGCCAGGGCGGTATCGGACAGGACCTTGTTGCCGGCCGCGCCCAGGAAGTTTCGCCGCAACTCCGCCACCCTGCCGTACTGCAGGGCGACCAGGGCCATCACAATCCAGAAAACCGGATGGGTCAAGGCCGCCAGCATTCCCAGAAACACCTGGTGGAGCGCCCAAGTGAACGAAAACATGATTCACTCCCGGGACGTTCTTTATAATTTACAGTTCGCTCTTCAACACTTCCAACGCCTTATCGAGCTGAACATCCCTCGCGCTCCCCTCCGGCTGCTCGACGACGACGTCCGGCTCGATGCCCTTCTTGTGGATGTCGGTCCGGTTGGGCGTCAGGTAACGCGCGGTAGTCAGTTTCAAGCCCGCCCCGTCTCTCAAGGGGAAAAGGTTCTGCACGACGCCCTTCCCGAAAGTCCGCGTCCCGACAAGGGTGCCGGCTTTGGTATCCTTGACGGCCCCGGCCACGATTTCCGCGGCGCTGGCACTATCCTGGTTGACGAGCACGACCAGGGGCAGACCCAGCTTTCCGGGCTTGCCTTCGAAAACCTCGTCCTTCCCGGAGCGGTAATCGATGTAAACGACAGGGCCTTCGTCGATGAAAAGGTCGCTGATTTCGACGGCCGAACCGAGATTGCCGCCGGGGTTGTTGCGCAGGTCCAGGATAAGGCCTTTAAGGCCCTTGGACCGCAATTCGGATAAAGCCTCATGGACCTCGGGAGGAGTCTGTTCGCTAAACTGGCTGACGCTGATGTAACCGACGCCCGGCTCAAGGAACTTGTATTCGACCGAAGGAATGGTGATCTCCTCGCGGGTAATGGTGAAGCGCAGGGGCTGTTCGTAGTTTTCGCGCTTAACGACCAGACCCACCTTTGTCCCGATGGGACCGTGGATCATCGCCACAGCCGTTTCCAGGTCCATTTCGCTGACCTTGAAGCCGTCGATCTCGGTGATCACGTCGCCTTCCCTGATCCCGGCCCGCGCCGCCGGCGTCCCCGCAAAGGGCTTGATGACCAGCAGCCCCTGGCTGCGCATGCCCACCAGAATGCCGATCCCCCCGAAGGACCCCCTGATCTGTTCGCGAAAACGGGTATAGTTTTCCGGTTCCAGGTAAGCCGAATAAGGATCGTCGAGGGACCGCACCATGCCGTCGATGGCTCCTTCGACCAGGGTTCCGAACCGGACCTGGCCGATGTACTCGGTCTCGATCAGTTGCAAAACGCGCAGGAGGTTGCCGATTTGCTGGTAGTTCGTCACCACTGTGTAAACGGTTAAAGCGGTGCAGACCGTGAAAAGAAAAGCCAGGCCGGCCAGTAAAACACGCAAGCCCCTTGATCCCCGCAAGCAGCACACCACCATCTTTGCTCAGTACGCCTATTATACTATAACAGGCCCCAAGAAATTACAACCAGCTCATCGGCTGGTTGTAATTTCGGCGTTCAGCGCTCGGCATTCGGCATTCAGACCGAGCTGGGACACGGTCCTAAACGTAGTTATGCGGGTTGACCGCGTTCCCGTTTACCCTGACCGTAAAGTGCAAGTGCGGGCCGGTCGACCAGCCGGTGCTGCCCACGGCGCCGATCCTCTGCCCCTTGACGACGACCTCGCCCTCACTTACGCTCTGCCGCGAGAGGTGAGCGTACATGGTCGTCAAACCTCCCCCGTGGTCGAGCATGATGACCTTGCCGTAGCCCTGCAGCGTCCCCACGTAGATCACCGTCCCCGACTGCGCGGCCACCACCGGGGTGCCGGTGGGCGCCGGGATGTCGATCCCGTCGTGAAAACGCGTTACCCTGAGAATGGGGTGGATGCGGTTGCCGAAGTCGGAAGAAATACCGGTATACCCCGGCAGCGGCCATGTGAAGGGACCTTCGGCCTGAGGCCCCTTTCCGGCACGCTGGCGGGCGATCTCGTTCAGGATCTGCTGTTCCTTTTTCTCCAGCTCGTCCAGCTCGCGCTGCAGCCGGGTAAGGTCCTGCCTGGCGACGCTCAAAACGTTGGCCTTTTCTCTCTGGCGTGCGGCCAGATCCCGATAAACACCTTCCTCGGTCTGCTTGAGAGAGGCGATCTCGGCTTTCTTCTCCTCAAAAGCCCGCTTCCTTTCCGCCACCGCGTCGCGCCGGGCGGCCACCTCGGCCACCAGGTTGGCGTCCCTGCTTACGATGCAGGTGACGTATTCGGCCCGGGAAACCAGGTCGCTGAAACTCTTCGCCGCCAGCAGGAATTCGAGGTAACCGGTGCTCCCGTTCTCGTAGAGGTTGACCACGCGCTTCCTGAAAAGGGCGTCGGTAGCCCGCAGCTCGGCCTCCGTCTGTTCCAGATGCGCCGTGGTGTACGCCAGGTGTCTTTCGGCTTGGGCGAGAGAAACCTGTAAGGCCTCGAGCTCCCTGGTCTTTTGGTCAATGGAGCGGTCGAGCTGGGCCAACTGCCTGGTGTAGGTGGAAACGGTACCCTTCTGCTGTTTGACCAGGCGCCGCTGCTCCTCCAGTTTCTGGCGCGTTTCCTTGAGCTGGTCCTCAAGGCTGCCCGCGCATGTAGCCGCCAGCGGCCCCGCAACGATGGAGGCGATAGTAATAGCTATTGCAAGAACACACATCCATTTTCGCAACAACTGCCATGCCCCCAAAAAGCATTGGGCTTTGGGCTTTGAGCATTGAGATACTTTAGGATGGGATTCGGTGCAACCGAATCCCTTTCCTAGATTAATCCCAGCGCCCATTGCTCAGTGCCCAGTGCTATTCTCAGTGTCCAGTGCTCAGCACCAATCTAAGTGCTCAGTGCTCAACGCTCAAGTTACACATTAAGGAACTTCCTTATGGAAACCATGCTCCCGAGCCCCCCCATAATCAGGCCGAGGAGAACCAGCCCCGTAAAGACGGGGACTAGGAGCTGAGGGTCGTTGACGAGCTCCAAAAAGAAAAGCGAAGCGGCTTCCACCTGCAGCGTCAGGTAATAATAGCCTCCCGCCAGGAACGCCGTCGAAACAAGGGCGCCGATCAAGCCCACGGCCATCCCCTCCATCAGGAAGGGCAGACGAACAAACCAGTTGCTGGCCCCGAGGAACTTCATCACGCTCACTTCCTGCTGCCTGGCCACCACCGACAGCCGTACGGTCGTCACGATGAGAAAAACGGCGGCCACGGCCAGCAAGCCGGCGGCAGCCAGTGAAACAACATTAAGCCAGCGGGTGATGGCGATCAGCTTTTCGACCCAGCCCTGGCCGTAGCGGACCTTTTTTATCCCAGGCATTTCCTGGATTTGTCCGGCGATCACCGGCACCAGCTCGGCGCGCTCGGCCTTGATGCGGTAGCCGTCCGGCAGCGGGTTGTCCTCTTCAAGTCCGTCGAGGATGTCCTTGTTTTCCCCCAGGGCCTCCCTCATCTCCTCCAGGGCGCGTTCCTTGGAGACGAACACGCAGGACTGGATACCGTCCAGTTGCCGGATGCGCTGGTCGAGAAGCTCCTTGTCGGCGTCCTCGACCAGGAAAACGTTGATCTCGACGCTGGATTCGACCGTCTTCATCAATTGGCTAGCGTTGATGGCGACAAGGAGAAAACTCCCCAGGATGCCCAGGGAGACCGTGATCATGCCGGCCGAGGCAACGGCCATCCAAAAGTTGCGGGTCAGGGCCTGGATCGCCAGGTGCAGGCAGTAGGTCAGCCTATTGAGCATACCCGTAACTCCCCTGTTCCTCGTCCCTTACAATACGGCCCTTATCCAGGGCCACAACGCGTTTCATCATCTCGTTCACGATATCCCAGGCGTGCGTGGCGACGATGATCGTCGTCCCGGCGGCGTTGATCTGCTCCAGGAGGCTCATCAGATCCCTGGACGTCTCGGGATCGAGATTGCCGGTAGGCTCGTCGGCCAGGATAACAAGCGGGTTCTTAACGATGGCCCGGGCGATGCAGACCCGCTGCTGCTCGCCGCCCGACAGCTGGTGCGGGTAAGCCATGGCCTTTTCGAGCAGACCGACGCGGGCCAGGACCTCGGGGACCTTGACGCGTATCTCCCGCTGGGAGGCGCCGAAAACCTCCAGGGCCAGCGCCACGTTTTCAAAAGCCGTCTTCTGGGGCAGAAGCCTGAAATCCTGGAAGATCATGCCGATACGCCGGCGCAAGGCCAGGACGTCGCGGCCCCGCATCCGGACCACGTTCTTGTCGTTGAAGAAGAGCTGGCCTGAGGTCGGGAGCTCTTCCCGGAAAATCAGCTTAAGGATGGTGGACTTGCCGGCCCCGCTGTGGCCGACCAGGAAAACGAACTCCCCCCGCTTGATGCGGAGGTTGATATCCTTAACGGCCTCTACCTTTGAGCCCGGGTAAATCTTGCTTACGGAGTAAAATTGTATCAAAATGCAATGCCTCCGGGGGATTTGTGACGGTTGCCGTACCGAAGTTCTTCGACAGGATCTCCAAGATTCCTCTAGAAAAGGGGCTAAAACCCAGAAACAAAGCCGGGTGGCTGCAAGGCGGCTTGCCGCGGCAATCTGTCCGGCTTGTACAGCATAAAAGTATATGTCCTAGCCCTTGCGGGCCACGACCTCTTTTACGGCCGCCAGAATACTGGCCGTGGTGAGACCGTACTTCTCCAGCAACTCCGCCGGCTTGCCCGACTCGCCGAAGGTGTCCATTACCCCGACGCGCTTCATCGGCACGGGGAAGTTTTCGACCAGGGTCTCGGCGACGGCGCTGCCGAGCCCGCCGATGACGCTGTGCTCCTCCGCGGTCACGACGGCCCCGCTGGCACGGGCCGCCTCGACGACAGCCTCGACGTCGAGCGGCTTAATGGTGTGCATGTCGATCACGGCCACCGAGAGGCCCTCTTCCGCGGCCAGTTCGGCCGCCCGCAGCGCTTCGGCCACCATGATGCCGCAGGCGATGACCGCAGCGTCGTTCCCGGAACGCAGCTTAACGGCCTTCCCCGGGGTAAAGCTGAACCTCTGATCGTGGAGGATGGGGACAGCCGAGCGTCCCAGGCGGATGTAAACCGGCCCGTTGATGTTCACGGCGGCCCGTACCGCGCCGTAGACCTCCACCGCGTCAGCCGGCACGAAGACCGTCATGTTGGGGAGGCTGCGCATCAGGGCGATGTCCTCGACCGACTGGTGGGAGCTCCCGTCCTCGCCGACGGTCAGGCCGGCGTGTGTAGCGGCGATCTTGACGTTCAGCCTGGTGTTCGCGACACTCTGGCGGATCTGGTCAAAAGCCCGCCCGGCGGCGAATACGGCAAAAGTGCTGCAGAACGGGATCTTCCCCGCGGCGGCGAACCCGGCGGCCGTACCCACCATGTTCGCCTCGGCGACGCCCATATCGAAAAAGCGTTCCGGGAAACGCTTCGCAAAATCTATGGTCTTGGTCGACTTGGCGAGGTCCGCGTCCAGCACCACGACATCGGCCCTTTCCTCGCCGAGCTGCGCCAGTGCCTTTCCGTACGCCTCGCGGGTCGCTATCTTTTCCATCTCTCACACAACCTCCCCGTCTTTATCGCTGTAATTCTGCGAGAGCTCTTTCCACCTCTTCCGGCTTCGGCGCCACGCCGTGCCACTCGCACTTGTTTTCCATAAACGATACGCACTTGCCCTTGACGGTCCTGGCGACGATTGCCGTCGGGCGGCCCTTGGTGGCCCTTGCCTCGTCGAGGGCCTGCAGGATCTGGCCCATGTCGTGGCCGTCGATGACGATCACGTGCCACCCGAAAGCCTTGAATTTGTCGGGAATCGGCTCGGGGTTCATTACCTCACGCACCGGCCCGTCGATTTGGAAGCCGTTGAAATCAACAAAAACCGCCAGGTTGTCGATCCTGTAATGGGCGGCGGCCATGGCGGCCTCCCACACCTGGCCCTCCTGGATTTCACCGTCCCCAAGAAGGACGTAGACCCTGTAATCGCGGCCGTCAAGCCTGGCGGCCAGAGCCATCCCGTTGGCCGCCGAAAGCCCCTGTCCCAGGGAACCGGTCGACATCTCGACGCCGGGAAGCTTCTTCATGTCCGGGTGTCCCTGCAGGCGCGAACCCAGCTTGCGCAGAGTGGCCAGTTCCTCCACGGGGAAATACCCCCGTTCGGCCAGCGCCGCGTAGAGAACAGGCGCGGCGTGCCCCTTGGAAAGAACGAAACGGTCGCGCTCGGGCCAGCCCGGGTTCTGCGGGTCGAGGCGCATCTCCTTGAAATACAGGGCCGCGACGATATCGGCCGCCGAAAGCGATCCCCCCGGGTGTCCCGACCCGGCCGCCCCCAGCATGCGGACGATGTGTCGCCTGATCTCGCGGGCTCGTTCCTTGAGGCTCCCAAGGATCTCCTGGTCCATCTTTCCTAACCTCCGTTGCTTTACGTTTTTCCGGGTTCGAGTCGTTTAAAGCCTTCACCGAAGACCTCCCGCACGTCGGTGACGACGACGAAGGCCCGCGGATCAATCTCGTGGACGAGGTCCTTCAACCGGGTGACCTCGCTGCGGCTCACCACCGTCAACAGCACGTCCCGCTCCGCGCCGGTGTACGCTCCTGTCCCCCGCCAGATCGTCGCCCCCCGGTCCAGCTCGGTGTTGATTTTTCCGGCGATTTGATCGGGGTATGAGGAAATGATGAAAAAGGCCTTGGTAAAGCTGATGCCCTCCTGAACAGTGTCGATGATCCAGGCCGTAACGAAAATGGTGATCAGCGCGTAGAGCGCCAGTTCGTAAGACCGGAAGGCTATGCCGGCGGCCAGGACGACCGAAGCGTCGATCAGGAAGAGCAGCTGGCCGACGTTGATGCCCACGTAGCGCCGGACGATAAGCGCGGCAAAGTCGGTGCCGCCCGTCGTTCCCTTCGAGCGGAAAACCAGGCCCAGCCCCAGGCCGACCAGCACGCCGCCGAACAGGCTCGCCAGCAGCGCATCCCGGGTGGCCACGGGAAGGTAGGGGGCCAGCCCGTCGACGAACAGCGACAAGGTCACCGTCCCGTACAGCGACCGGAACCCCACCTGGAGCCCCAGCTTGTACAGCCCCCACAGGAAGAGGGGGACGTTGAGGGCGAGGATCGTAATACCCACCGGGAAGCCGACCAGATGAAAGATGATCGTGGCAATGCCGCTCACACCCCCGGCCGCAATCTTGTTGGGCACGAGGAACAGGTCGAGCCCCAGGGCGGTGAGGAGGACCCCGAGAGTGAGTATCAGGTACTCCCTGGAGTTGCGCACCAAGACCTTATGTACCAAAATCTAACCCCTCGACTTAGAATACCCATCCTTGCCAGTATGCACTCTTATTCTTTTTCCTCGACAACGAATCCTTCCTGACGACAAAAAGGCAACCCTTCGGCTGCCTTTTTGTCAGGTTTTCGGTTTCAGGTGTCAGGGCTCGGGTGGCAGGCAACACCCACCAGGCAAGAAAGAAGCCCGGCGCTTAGCGCCGGGCTTCTTGTCTTGCCTGGTGTATAAGGTAGGCCTTGATGAAATCGTCGATGTCGCCGTCGAGGACGGCGTTGATGTTACCCTTCTCCACCTTGGTACGGTGGTCCTTGACCAGAGCATACGGGTGCATGACGTAAGACCTGATCTGGCTACCCCAGGCGATGTCCATCTGCTCCCCGCGCAGCGCGGCGATTTCTTCCTCGCGCTTGCGCAGTTCCAGCGCCAGCAGTTTCGACTGCAAAAGTTTCATGGCCGCCAGGCGGTTGGCCAGCTGGGAGCGCTCGTTCTGGCAAGACACCACGATGCCCGTGGGCAGGTGGGTAATGCGCACCGCCGAGTCGGTCTTGTTGACGTGCTGGCCGCCCGCGCCCGCCGAGCGGAAGGTATCGATGCGCAGGTCGTCGGGATTGATGTTCACCTCGGCCGTCTCGTTAACCTCGGGTAGGACGTCAACCGAGGCAAAGGAGGTATGCCTCCGGCCGCTGGCGTCGAAGGGCGAAATCCGCACCAGGCGGTGGACACCCTTCTCCGAACGGAGATAACCGTAGGCGCTCAGGCCGGAAATCAAAAGGGTGGCGCTTTTGATGCCGCCCTCGTCGTCGTCGAGGATGTCCAGCACGCTGACCTTGTAACTGCGCCGCTCCGCCCAGCGGATATACATACGCATCAGCATCTCGGCCCAGTCCTGGGCCTCGAGCCCGCCCGCCCCGGCGTGCAAGCTTAAGATGGCGTTGCGGTGATCGTAGGGCCCCGCAAGGAGCAGCTCTATTTCCATCGACTGGACCTCCCGGTCCAGCCGGTCCAGCTCATCCTGCACCTCGGACGCTATGGCCGCGTCGTCCTCGTCCTCGCCGAGGGTCAGCAGGGTGGCCGTGTCCTCGTACAGCTGTTCGAGTCTCCGGAAATTGTCCACGGCGTCCCGCAACTGGGCGACCTTCTGCGTGATTTCCTGTGCCTTCTCCGGGTTGCCCCAAAAATCGGGGGTCGCCATCTCCCGTTCCAGGCGCTCAATCTCCGCTTCCTTGGCGGGGAGGTCAAAGAGAGGCCTTGAGGTCGCGCAGGCGCCCCTCAAGCTCTTCCAATCTGTCTCTTAGTTCGGGATACATATCTTCCTCCTATTGGGCGTTGTGCACTGGGCATTGGACCTTGAGCTTTGGGATTATTTGAGGGGATTCAGTAAGCTGAATCCCTTTCGTCATAAATCTCAGTGTTCATTGCCCAGCGCTCAGTGCTATTCTCAGAGCCCACAGCTCAGTGCTTAGCGCTATTAACGCCGCAGCACTTCTTGTACTTCTTGCCGCTCCCGCAGGGACACGGATCGTTGCGCCCCGCCTTTTTCTCCTTGCGGACGGGCTGTTTCGGCCCCTCGTCCTCGCCGCGGTTCTCGATCACCTGCCGGCGCTGCTCCTGGGCCGGAGCCACCCGGACGCGGAACAGGAAGCGGATGACGTCCTCCTGGATGCTGGCGATCATGTTCTGGAACATCTCGTAGCTCTCGAACTTGTACTCCACGAGGGGGTCTTTCTGACCATAGGCCCGCAGCCCGATCCCCTCGCGTAACTGGTCCATGGCGTCGAGATGGTCCATCCACTTCTCGTCGACGACGCGCAGGATGATGACCCGCTCGATTTCCCGCAGGGTTTCGGGACCCAGTTCATCCTCGCGCTGCCGGTAGGCTTCGCGCGCCTGTTCCAGGAGGAACTCCTTGAGCTCGCCGCGCTTCATGCCGGCAAGGTTCTCCGCGGTCAGGCGGTGGTGAGGCAGGAACACCTGGGTCGCGTATTCAAGAAGTCCCTCGTAGTTCCATTCCTCGGGATGAACGCCCTCCGGGGTGTAGGTCTCGACGGTCCGTCCCACCACGTCTTCCATCATCTGGTCGACGGCGGCGTGCATGTCCTCGCCGGTCAAAACCTGGCGGCGCTGGCGGTAAATCAGCTCGCGCTGCTGGTTGATGACGTCGTCGTACTCCAGGACGTGCTTGCGCATGCTGAAGTTGCGGTTTTCGACCTTCTTCTGGGCACTCTCCAGGCTTCTGGAAATCAGGCTGTGCTCCAGGGGCACGTCTTCCTCGATCTTGAGCCTGTCCATGAGCCCGGCGATGTTGTCGCCGCCGAAAAGGCGCATCAGGTCGTCGTCCAGGGCCACGAAAAACTGGGACGAGCCCGGATCGCCCTGGCGGCCGGTGCGGCCCCGGAGCTGGTTGTCGATGCGCCGGCTCTCGTGGCGCTCCGTCCCGATGATGTGCAGGCCGCCGAGGGCCACGACCTCGTCGTGCTCCCGGTCGGTGATCTGCTTAAACTCCTGGTAAAGCTCCTGAAAGACCCGCCGCGCCTCCTGCACTTCGGGCCTGCAGGGTCCCGCCTCGGCGGCTTCGGCGATGATCTCGGGATCGAAGCCCCGCTTGCGCATCTCCTGCTTGGCCATGAAGGCCGGGTTGCCTCCGAGAAGGATATCGGTGCCGCGGCCGGCCATGTTGGTGGCGATGGTGACCGCGCCTTTGCGCCCCGCCTGAGCGACGATTTCGGCTTCCTTCTCGTGGTACTTGGCGTTCAGCACCTGGTGGGGGATGCCCCGCTGGCGCAGCATCTGGCTCAAGATCTCGGATTTCTCGATGGAGATCGTGCCTACCAGGACGGGCTGCCCTACGGCGTGACGCCGGGCGATTTCGTCGACGACGGCCTGGAACTTGGCCCTCCCCGTCTTGTAAATCACGTCGGGCATGTCGGTACGGATCATCGGCTTGTTGGTCGGGATGACGATGACATCGAGCTTGTAAATCTTACGGAACTCCTCTTCCTCGGTGGCTGCCGTGCCCGTCATACCGGCCAGTTTCCCGTACATCCGGAAGTAGTTCTGGAAGGTGATCGTCGCCAGGGTCTGCGACTCCCGCTCGATCCTGACGCCTTCCTTGGCCTCGATGGCCTGGTGCAGCCCGTCGCTGTAACGGCGCCCGAACATCAGGCGGCCGGTGAACTCGTCGACGATGATGATCTGCCCGTCCTTGACCACGTAGTCGACGTCGCGCTTCATCAGGGCGTGCGCACGCAGGGCCTGGTTGAGGTGGTGCATCAGCTCGATGTTGCGGTCGTCGGCCAGGTTGTCGATCTTCAGCGCCTTTTCGACCTTGTCGATGCCCTCCTCGGTGATGGTCACCGTGCGTGCCTTCTCGTCAACCGTATAGTCAACGTCTGGCTTAAGCCTCGGGACAAGCCGGGCGAAGGTATGGTACAGGTCGGTCGGCTTGTTGGACTGCCCGGAAATGATCAGCGGCGTCCTGGCCTCGTCGATGAGGATGCTGTCCACCTCGTCGATGATGGCGTAGTGAAGTTCGCGCTGGACCATCTCCTCCGGGTTCAGGGCCATGTTGTCCCGGAGGTAGTCGAAGCCGAACTCGTTGTTGGTCCCGTAAGTGATGTCGGCAGCGTAAGCCTGTTTCCGCTGGCTGTGGTCCAGGCCATGGACAATCAGGCCCACGTTGAGCCCCAGGAAACGGTACACCTGTCCCATCCACTCGCTGTCGCGGCGGGCCAGGTAATCGTTCACGGTCACGATGTGCACGCCGCACCCCGTCAGGGCGTTGAGGTAGGCCGGCAGGGTGGCGACAAGCGTCTTGCCCTCGCCGGTTTTCATCTCGGCGATCCGCCCCTCATGTAGGACGATGCCGCCCATCAGCTGGACATCGAAATGGCGCATGTCCAGCACGCGCCTCGACGCCTCGCGGACGACGGCGAAGGCTGGGGCCAGGATGTGGTCCGGTTCCGCGCCGTTGGCCAGCCGTTCCCGGAATTCGACGGTCTTGGCCGCCAGTTCCTCATCCGACAGGGCCTGCATCTCGGGTTCGAGCGCGTTTATTTCTGCGACATCCCGGCTCAGCCGCTTGACCTCCCGGGCGTTGTCGTCGAACCAGTTCTTGATAAAACCGATCAACGGTGATACACCTCGCCATTTAAACGCCCGCATGCATGGATGCGGCATTCGCACAAATTAAGGAACCCAGCGGTTCCTTCAATCTCTTTATTTTAGCATTTGCAGCAGGTCATTGCAACCAAGCGGCAGACAAAAAATGGCAGCGGGATTGCATAAAAAAGCGCGCCTGGCGGCGCGCTTTTCTGTTCCGAAGTACCTTTATTCGGGCTCGATCAGGCCGTAGTTGCCGTCCTTGCGCCTGTACACAACATTGACTTCCTGCGTTTCGGCGTTGGAGAACACGAAAAAGCTGTGTCCCAGGAGATTCATCTGCATCACGGCTTCCTCGACCTGCATGGGTTTGATGGCAAAGCGCTTCACGCGCACCACGCGGAAGGGATCTTCCTGCTCCTCGGCTTCCGCATCCCTGGCCTCCGCCGTGCGGAGTCTCTTGCCCAGGCGCCCTTTAAACTTCTCGACTTGTTTCTCAAGCTTTTCAACAACGAGGTCGACAGAGGCATACATATCGGGTGTCGCTTCTTCGCCGCGCAGGATCATGCCGTTAATGGGGATAGTGACTTCAACGCGATGCGAGTCTCTCTCCACCGAAAGCGTTACCTGGGCGTCACCAAAATTGTTCAAGAGCTTGCCCAGCTTGTTGAGGCGTTTTTCCACATAGCTTCTTAAGGCGTCGGTGACCTCTATGTTTTTGCCGCGCACGTTGACTCGCATTTTGCTCTCACTCCTTTGGCTCGAGTTAATCTATAGTATTCCCTCCCATAGAGGAATATCCTGCCGTTGGCATGTGAAAACAAGTCTGTCGAAAAAAGGTTTGGCGAACGCCGTATCCGATGGGAAAAACCTGTGGATACAGTGGATAAACCTGTGAATAACAGGCTTTTCAGGGCTCCATATTGTGGACAAGGCAATTTATGGTGTAGGCATTTGTCGAAGGAACCATAATTCAGTAAAGATAGGTCAGCGGTTGCCCCCGGCGAACGTAAGACCCAGGACTCGCCCCGCGCCCGCCCGTTTCAAGGCCCGGGCCGCGGAGGCCATCGTACTCCCGGTTGTGAAGACGTCATCAACGACGACAACCGTGCGTCCTCTTACGAAGGACTCGCTTCTGGACGCCACGGCGAAGGCCCCGGCCATGTTGCGCCTCCGTTGCGCCCGGCTCAAGCCGGTCTGGGGCGGGGTTTCGCGCGCCCGGACGAGAACTTTGGCTGCCGGCAGCCCGGAAAGCCCGCCGAGCGCCGCGGCCAGCAGTTCGGCCTGGTTGAAACGGCGCTCCCGCAGGCGCTCTCTCCCCATCGGAACCGGGACGAGCAGTTCGGCCTTCAGGTAGCCTTCCTCGGCCTGGAAAGTCTTGAGCATCAGTCCGGCCATGAAAGAAGCGAGGTGCCGCCGGCCGTGGTACTTGAGTTGGTGTACGGTCTCGCGGGCGCGGCCCTCGTAAGGAAAGGAGGCCCTGTTGAAGACGAAGGGCCAGCTCTGTCCCGGGCATTCGTCGCAGAACCCCGCCAGGGAAACGACGGCAAACCGGCCGCACACCGCGCAGCGGGACGACCCGGCGGCAAGCGCCGCCAGGGACTCCACGCACTCCCGGCACACCTCGCCGGCGCCGCCCCCGCAAAGGGGACAAGCCCGGGAAAAAGGGAAGACCAGGTCGACCAGGCCCGTCCATAAATCGCGCCACAGCGTTACCAGTCGTGCAAGCCCCCCGTCCCCGCCCTGGACCGGTAGCCGGCGGCGTCCCCCGTCGCTGCGGCCGCACGCAGGCTCTCCTCGGCATACGCGAGCAGCGCGTCCGCCGTCTCACCGTCGCGCGGGTATATGGCCGTAGCCGAGCGGAGCGAGACCGCACACTCGCCGTCTCCGGCACGGAAAGAACGCTGCTCCACGGCCCGCCGGAGACGCTCCGCCGCCTGGGCGACCTCGATCTCGCCGGCCTCCGTGAAGAATACGGCGAAGGCGTCATCCCCGTACCTTCCCACGGGGAGGCCGGGGCCGCAGCGCCGGGCGATCAGGGCGGCCACCTGCTGCAGGACGGCGTCGCCCGCCTCGTCCCCGTAACGGCGGTTAATCCGGGCCAGCCCGGCGATTTCCAGGAGGAGGGCCACCGCCGGCTTCTCTTCTTCGCGGCACTGCAGGAGCAGCTCGCCGGCCTGCTGCAGGAACGCCTGCCGGCCGGGCAGCCCCGTCAGGGCGTCGCATCCCGTCAGGGTGGCGACCCGGTCGTAAAGAAGCGTGTTATTGATGGCCACCGCGGCCTGCCCGGCGATAATGGTGAGGATGTGCAGGTTGCGCTCGTCGTAAACGCCGGGGCGCCGGGCCCCCACGACAAAGACTCCGGAAACCTGGTCCTCGACCAGCAGCGGAATGATGATCAGCGAGCGCAGGAACTGGGGTAATCCGGCCTCGCGGGCCAATCGTGCGTCCCCGCGGGTATCGTAAACGACGACGGGCTCTTTACCCTGGATGACCGGAGCGGCATACCCCTCGTCGGGATCGAGGGTGGATTCCTCCAGGTCGCGGCTGAAGGGGCTCCTGACGGCGCAGCAGCGGAAGAGGCCCGACCTGTCGTCCCAGAGGTAGACGGCCGCCGTGTGGTAGGGGATGATCCTCCTGGTCTCGGCGAGGATGAAGTTCAGGAGCTCGGTCAGGTTGACGCTGGCCCCCATGCGCTTGGCCACCTCGTAAAGGACGCTGAGCTCGCGGTTGCTGAGCTCGAGCTTCACTGTATGGCGGAGAAGAAGCTGCACGCCCAGCGCCGGCAGAAACAGCAGGTAGGCGGCGGTCGGTCCGATGTGGGTATAAATGATGCTGGCTAGGTAAGCCAGGGGAATAACGAACAGGTAGGTGCCGGCGTCCCAGACCAGGGTGTTGTACCAAGAGATACTGGGGAAGGAACGGCGGCGGGGAGCGATGTAAAGGTAGACGAGGACGTGGTTGGCCACCAGGTGGCCCCCGGCGAAGGCCAACACGGGCAAAACGTTGGACGGGGCGAAACGCTCCCCGGAGGCGCCCCCGAGATAATCGTAAGCCAGGGCGCCCGCAGCGATAGCCAGGGCGCACTGCGCGGCGTTGAAAAGAGTCGTGCGCATGGGATTGCCGCGGTTGACGATGCCCTGGCCGAACAAGGTCCCCAGGGCCCCGACCCACGCCGCCGCGGGAAACCCGAAGAGGAGAAAGGCAGCCAGCACGACTGCAAACCCGCTGGAAAGCTGCCCGTACGGAAAGGAGACAACGAGCCATTCGGACAGCACCCCGAGAGCGATCAGGGTCACGTACTGGACGGCATAGTCCAGGTCGACGCCCTGAAAAAGCCCGGCGAGCAAGTAAAAGCCCCCGCCGATCACCAGCCACAGGTAGAGGATGTGCACCACCGTTCCAGGCCGCAACCGACCCACCTCGGGGAAACATTTCGACAAAAATCACCCGTTCCCTCCAAAAACAGTAAAAGCCGCCTCGTACAGCGGCTTTATACCGGTCTTCAGCGCTCAGCATTCAGCATTAGGATTAGGGGTTTTAGACAAGCAGAGGGGGCTATGCAAAGCGCAGCCCCCTATTTATCTGAATGCCGAGTGCTGAGTGCCGAGCGCTATTAAATACCGGCATCCGACTTCAGGGCTTCCACCTTGTCCAGCCCCTCCCAGGGGAGGTCGAGGTCGGGACGCCCGAAGTGGCCGTAAGCGGCGACCTGCCGGTAAATCGGCCGGCGCAGGTCCAGATCTCTGATGATCGCCCCGGGGCGGAGGTCGAAGTTCCGGTAAACGATCTGCGCGAGCTTTTCCTCGTCGATGCGCGCCGTGCCGAAGGTATCGACGCGGATGGACACGGGCTCGGCCACGCCGATGGCGTAGGCCAGGTGTACCTCGCACTTGCCGGCCAGACCCGCCGCCACGATATTCTTGGCGACCCACCGGGCGGCGTAGCTGGCGGAGCGGTCGACCTTGGTCGGGTCCTTGCCCGAAAAGGCCCCCCCGCCGTGACGGGCGATACCGCCGTAAGTATCGACGATGATTTTGCGTCCCGTCAGGCCGGTGTCGGCGTGCGGCCCGCCGAGAACGAAACGGCCCGTGGGATTGATGTAGTATTTCGTCCGTTTGTCCAGGAGCTCCGGGCCTATCACCGGCTTGATCACGTAATCGATGACGTCCTCCTGGATCGTCTCCTGGTCGACGTCGGGGCGGTGCTGGGTCGAAACGATCACGGTATGCACGCGGACCGGACGGCCGTTTTCGTATTCGACGGTGACCTGCGTCTTGCCGTCGGGACGGAGGTAGTCCAGGGTCTTATCTTTCCGGAGCTGGGCCAGCCGCCGCGCCAGGCGGTGGGCGAGAGTGATCGGCAGGGGCATCAGTTCCGGCGTTTCGTCGGTGGCGTAACCGACCATAATGCCCTGGTCGCCCGCCCCGATTTCCTCCTTGAGCACGCCTTGGGCGATGTCGGGCGACTGCTCGTCGATGGAGGTGATCACGGCGCAGGTGTCGCAGTCAAATCCGTACTTGGCGCGGGTGTAGCCGATCTGGCAGACCGTGTCGCGGACGATCCTGGGGATATCGACGTAACAGTTGCAGCTGATCTCCCCGGCCACAAAAACGAGACCGGTGGTCACCAGGGTTTCCGCGGCGACCCTGGCTTCGGGGTCCTTGGCTAGAATGGCGTCGAGGACGGCGTCCGAAATCTGGTCCGCCACCTTGTCGGGATGTCCCTCCGTAACGGATTCCGAAGTGAAAAGATGTCTCATTGGCAACCCTTCTTAACGAAATCTGTTGAATACTGCAAACAATTCTAGCAGAACCGGTAATTGGTGTCAACGAAGCGTGCTCCAAAGCTTCGCGCTGCGAAGCCGCCGGCTAGGGAACGACCAGTTGCTGGCCGGGGTAAATGATTGTTGAACTGAGGTTGTTCGCACGCATGATAGCCTCAACCGTCGTCCCGTAAAGCCGGGCGACGGCATAGAGCGATTCCCCCGGCCGGACGGTATGCACCCGGTCTCCCCCGCCCGGCCGGGGCTGCGCGGGGGCGGGATTGAACACGGGATGCGGCGCGGAACCGCTGGAAACGACGACAATCACCGGCGAGCCCACCGCGACAACCGGGAAGATCGTCTCCACGTCCCTATTGTACATCCGTACGCACCCGTTCGATACGGCATGCCCGATGGATTGCGGGCGGTTGGTGCCGTGAATGCCGTGGCCCTGCGTGGTGAAGCCCAGCCACCGGGAGCCGTAGACGCCGCCCGGGTTGACGATTTTATTGAGGATACTGAACGTACCGACAGGGGTCGGGGTGGCCGGCTTGCCCACGGCGACCGGGAAAGGGCCCAGCAAGCCGCTGCCCCTAAACACCATCAAGCGCCGCGCCCCGATGTTGATGTTGACTGTAACGGTAGAATCCAAAGCGTTGACGGGAGCGCCGCCGGCGGCAGCGGTCAAATCGTTCGGTAAAACGGTTGTCCGGAACAGTTCTTTCCAGGTCCTGTCGTCTATTTCTCCCGTAACGGGAAGACCCTTGCGCGATTGAAAGTCGCACAAAGCCCGGGATGTCCCGGGTCCGAAAAAGTTGACAGGATCGTCAACGGCAAAACCCAGGTCGTGCAACTGTTCCTGCAGGTTGCCCACAAGCAGGTGCGTCATCCCCGGACGGATGATGCCGGTGCCTTCGGATGACATGTGTCCACCTCCAAAAAAGAAGTCAGAGGCCGGAAGTCAGAGGTCTGACTCGAAGAAATCCTACGGATTTCCCACAATCTATCAGTCAGAGGGTTTCTAAAACCATGTTATTAGGCGGGGCGACGGGGGGTCACAGGGCAAAAAAAAATCGCCCGCCTGGCGCACGGCGGGCTGCAATAATGGAGATTAGGAGTTGGCAGTCAGAGTGTATCGGCGAAGCGGCAAACCGATCGTTAATAATTATCAAACTGACCTTGCGCTGATAACGTCACTCTATATGGTACCTTCGCACTTTGAGCTTGATGTCGTCAGCCAGCTTGGCCAGCGTGTTGGCCGCGGCCGAGACCTCTTCCGTCGAGGCGCTTTGCTCCTGAGCCGTCGCCGCGATGCGCCCCATCCCGTCCGTTATTTCCTGCGACGCGGCCGAAGCGGACTGCAGCCGCACGGTGAGTTCCTTGACGCGGGAAATGATCTCGCCGAAAGCCTCGTTGACCATCCCCACGACAGACACACCGGACTTGACCTCCTCCCTGCTGCTGGACATCGCTTCGGTGGCCTTGGCGGTTGTCGCCTGAATGGAGGCGATCAATTGACGGATGCGGTCGGCCGCGTTCCCCGACTGCTCGGCCAGCTTGCGGACCTCGTCGGCCACGACGGCGAAACCCCGGCCCTGGTCGCCGGCACGCGCCGCCTCAATCGCGGCGTTGAGCGCCAGGAGGTTGGTCTGGTCGGCGATCTGGGTGATGAGGTCGGTGATCTGCCCGATCTCGATCGATTTTTGCCGGAGGTTGTCCACCGCGGACGTGGCGCTCTGGGTCACCGTCTGGATGGACTGCATGCGGTCCTTCAACTCCACCACGCTCCTGCTGCCCTCGGCGGCGTGCTGCTCGGCCGTAACGGCGGCGGCGGTGACATCCTTGACTGCTTCGGTAACGTGCTCCACATTGGCCGCCATCTGGCTCATTGTTTCGGCCACGTGACCGGCGCCGGCCGCCGTTTCCTCCGCTCCGGCCACGAGCTGGCTCGCCGAACCCTTAAGGACCTCCGCGCTGCCGTCCATAGCCCGTATGGTGGCCCGCAGGACTTCCTTAAGGTCATTCACTGCCACCGCCAGAAGCATGAACTCGTCCCGTCGCGGCATGACCGCCTCGTCGGCCGCCAGGTTCCCCTTGCCGATCTCCCTCAGCTTTTCCCTCAGAATGTTGACGGGCTTGCACATCTGGTACGCGGGCGCGATGGTCAGCGCACCGATAATCGCCATCGTACCAAGGACGGTCAGGTAGTAGATTTGCTGCCCGGCTCCCAACAGGACCGACCTGCTCAGGACAGCAAACGCCAAAAATACCGTTAATACGGGAGCCACAACAAGCGCGGCGAAACGAAAGTAGGTCGTCTGGTACCAGGCGATGCTGTTGATGGCCTGATAGGCGCTGCACTGCAGGCATTCCGACAGCTTTTCGTCAACCGACGCGTTGAGCCTGCCGCCGCAGTAAGTCCCCTCGAGACGCCAGCAGCGCCGGCCGAGCCCCTTCACGTAAGCCGAGCATTGCATCCTGCGGTCCTCCGGACAGTTGAGTATCTCCCAGCAGTTAAGTTTGGCCATCAGTCTCCCTCCACCGGGCAAGAGCCCGTCTCTTTGAGTACAAGCATGTCTAGCATGATTATCGACGAGGCAAACAAAAAATTGATCTGTCTTTTGTAAAACCGCCCCGAACAAATTCGAAGCCCCCGGCAATAGAGGGCCTGTTGAAAAACCGAATTTACAGGTCTTCTATCTCGACCAGCACGGCGTCGACGCCGATTTTCTTGACCTGCGGCCAGGGTACGACGATATCTTTGTCGCGCAGCACGCCCATAAGCCTTTTCCGGCCGCGCAGCACGATGGCTTCAACCCTGCCGGCATCGTTCATGATCATGTCCTTGACCGGGCCGATCCGCCTGCCGTCGGCAAGGTTGATGATCAGCCGCGAGCTGAGATCCGTAGCCTTAAACATAGGAACCCACCCCCGTACACAAACCATCATATGCCGCTTAAGCATGGATGGTTACAGGCGCTCGCTTGCGTACACCCGACGACTGACGACCCAGCACTCAACTGATTACTGAGCGGCTTCCTAACACCAACTTGGCACAGAACCAAATAAAGTGACGACCGAATTCACAGGCTCCGTTTGCGCAAGCTGCCCATGAGCTGTCGCGACGTGCTCCGCAGCATCTGGATTTCCTCAAAACCCAGGGCGCAACAGGCCATGAGGTAAGCGACGACCCCCGCAGCGATCCCGGCGCCGACCCGCAGAGCCAGTCCGGCCGTCCCCGCAGGGAGGCCTGAAGTAGCCAGGGTCTGGTCGACGGCGTAACTCGCAAAAGCAAGCACCGCCGAAGCCACCGTAACCTTGGCCCCGAACAGCAGCCAGGAATAGTGCCACAGGCCCGGCAGCCGGCGGTCCAGGTAGTAGACAAGGAGGACGGTTTGCAAAAAGGCCGACAGCGAAGCCGCAAGGGCCAGCCCGCCGTGCAGAAGCGGTCCCATTAAAAGCAAGCTGAGGACGATATTGGCGACGATGTTCACAGCCAGCAGCTTGACAGGGGTCTTTGTATCCTGGAAGGCGTAAAAAGCCCGCGTCAAAAGGATGTTGGTGGCGAACCCGACGAGCCCCACGGCGTAGAAAAGCACGGCTGCGGCCGTCATAAAGGTGGCCCTTTCATCGAAAGCCCCTCTTTCAAAAAGGAGCTGGACGATGGGCGTGCGCAACACCATCAAGCCGGCGCTCGCCGGAACGATCATCAGGACAATGACGCGCAGGGAACGGCGTACACCGCCGAAAACCTCGCCGATCCTGCCCTCGGCGGCCCACTGCGTAAGCATCGGGAAGACAGCCGTGCTGACGGCAAGGACAAACAAGCTCACCGGAAGCTGGATCAGTTTGTAGGCAAAATTAAGAGCGGAAATGCTCCCTTCAGGGAGCAATGAAGCCAGGACTCTGTCAATAATGAAGTAGGCCTGGGTGACGGAGATGCCCAGCGTTACCGGAACAACCAACCGCAGGGCCTTGCGCACTCCCGGATGCGACCAGTCAAAACTCAGGCTGAACCGGAAGCCCGCACGCCACAGGGGCGGCAGCTGAATAAGCGCCGACAGGACCATGCCGGCCACCGTGCCCCAGGCCAGGCCCTGGATGCCGAAGATCCCGCCCAGCAGCGCGGCCGAGGCGATGATTACGATATTGTTGAGCGCCCCGCTGAAAGCCGGGATGCCGAAGATCTTGTTGGCGTTGAGGAAGGCCGAAAACAGCGTGGCCAGTCCGGAAAAGACCAGCATCGGAAAGACGATCCGCGTCAGCTCGGACGCCAGCCGGCTGGTTTCGGGCGCCAGGCCCGGCGCGATCACCTTGACGACAAAAGGAGCCACGACCATGCCGGCCAGGGTAACGACGGCCAGGAGCAGGAAGAGCAGGTTCACGACGGTGGCTGTCAACCTCCAGGCTTCCCCGGTCTCGCCCCTGGCCCGGTACTCGGTGAATACGGGGATGACCACGGCCGCCAGGGCCTGCGACAAAATGGCGAAGACGATCGTGGGAAGAGTCACGGCCACCAGGTAGGCGTCGGTGACCGCATTGGCCCCGAACTGGTCGGCGATGACCATCTCCCGTACAAAACCCAGAAGACGCGAGAGCAGGTTGAAGGCGGCGATAACTATGGTCGCCTGAACGATCAGTTTACCGGACAACCGGTTTCACGCCCCATCGTTTCTTTCCCGTCAGTTGCAGTATTACCAATAAAACCGCCGATTCTCCATCCCTTAGCGTTCTTGGCGTACTTGGCGGTTATTTTTGATCCCCGTCTTGGCGGTGAACCGTGTCCCGTGTGCCCGACGCCCGTTAAAGCCCCGCAAATTCCCTCATCGCCTGGTGGATACGCGCAAGCTCCTCCGGAGAGCCGGCTTCGGCGTAGATGCGAAAGACCGGTTCGGTCCCGGAGGGGCGGATGAGGACCCAGGCCCCGTCGTCGAACAAGAGCTTGGTGCCGTCCATCGTCTGGCAGCCGGCGACCGCCTTGCCCCCCAGTTCCCGGGGAGGCTCCCCTTTAAGTTTTTCCAAGACCTCGGCCTTTTTCGAGGGCATGGTGTGGACGTCGACGCGCCCGCTGTACGCCGGGCCGAAACGCCCGGCCACTTCCGCCAGCAGGCGTCGCAGGCTTTTGCCGTGCACGGCCACCATCTCCACGGCCAGGAGGCCCGCCATAATCCCGTCCTTTTCCGGGACATGCCCCTTGACGGACATGCCCCCGCTCTCCTCGCCGCCCACGATGCACCCGTTCATCAGGCACTGGCCGATATACTTGAAACCTACCGGCGTCTCCCTAACCTGGTAACCGTAAGCCTGCGCGATCCGGTCCAGCATGTGGGTGGTGGCCACCGTCCGGGCCGCCGGACCGGCCATGTCGCGCACCGTCAACAGGTGATAATAGACCAGGGTCAGCAATTCATTGGGTGAAATGTAGCTCCCGTCGGCATCGATAACCCCGAGGCGGTCGGCGTCGCCGTCAAGCCCCAGGCCGAGGTCGTAGCCGCCGGCCAGCACGCGTTCGCGCAAGAGTTCCAGCTTTTCCTTGCTGGGGTCGGGCAGTCTCCCGCCAAACAAGGCGTCGCGGCAGTCGTGCAGGGTCTCCACCACCACGTCCAGCCGGCGCAGGATTCTGTCCAGGTAGCCGCAGCCCGCGCCGTACAGCGGATCCGCCACAACCCTGAGCCGGGCCTCGCGTATCGCTTCCCCGTCTATCAAGGTCATAACGTGACTGATGTAGTCGTCCCGGGGGTCGATGAAACGCAAGAGGTGCTGGTAACCCTCCTTCCGCCTCAGCTCATCCAGGCGCCAGGGCTCGTCTGGCGGCGCGGCATCCCCTTGCTCGTAACGGCGGATGTTGGCTTCGATCTGCCGGGTGACCTCGGGCAGGGCCGGGCCTCCGTACTCGGGGATGAACTTGATGCCGTTGTACTCGGGCGGGTTGTGGCTGGCCGTCAGCATAACGGCGCCGGCAGCGCGGTAACGGGTAACGGCAAAGGCCGTGACCGGAGTGGGCATGGACCTGACGCCGAGCATCACCGGCATTCCCCGCGCCAGAAAAACCCCGGCCGCCGCCGCGGCGAAGTGCTCGGAGAGAAACCGGTTGTCGTACCCCACGACGATGCCCCGCGGGCCCAGTCCCCGGCCCTCTAAGTAGTCGGCGACGGCCGCCGCCACGATACGCACGTTCGCGAAGGTGAAGTCCTCGGCGATGATGCTCCGCCAACCGTCGGTGCCAAACGCTATCTTCGCCAATCAAAAACCCTCCTCACAGAGACTTTTCTAATTTTTACCCCGCGTGGGAAGGCTTATGCGTTTGAACAACGCACTGTCTGGCAATAAATGGGTTTAGAAACCCAAGTTTCAGGAAGGGGTCAAACCATGCAATCCGAAGCCCTGCAGCGGCTCGACAAACGCAAGAAAATGCTCGAAGAATACCTCAAGAGCCTTAAACAAAAAAGAAATACACAAAATACGCACACCCGGGCCGGCGACGAAAACGTTAAAACCTAAAGACCGTTCCAAAACAGCATCGGCTCCGGGCATTAAGCTTTTGGGGTCAGGCATTTGACCGGGCGGAACACCTTTATATCCTAAAGCTTGGTGCCTAATGCTTATCGCCGGTTAAGAGGCCGATGGCGCGCAACGTCTGCGCCAGGCCCGTTTCGAGGTCGTACTGGGGCGCCCAGTTCAGCTCGGAGCGGGCCTTGCTGTTGTCCAGGTAACTATGGCGGATGTCGCCCGGGCGCGCGGCGGCGAACGTTACGCTTGGAACGCGGCGCGTCAGGCGTTTGAACATCGTCACCAGTTGGTTGACGCTGGTGGCCCGGCCCGTACTGACGTTGAGCACCTGGCCCCCGGCGGAAGAAAAAGCGGCCAGGTTGGCCCTGGCGACGTCGTGGACGTGGATGAAGTCGCGCGTTTGCTCCCCGTCGCCGAAAACGGTCAGTTGCTCACAGCGGCGGATCCGGTCGGCGAAGACGGCCACCACGCCCCCCTCTCCCAGGGCATCCTGGCGGGGTCCGTAAACGTTGGCATAGCGCAGGACGGTGAAATCCAAGCCCCAGTGCTTTCGGAAAACGGAAAGATACATCTCCGCCGCGAGCTTGGAGATGCCGTAAGGCGACAGGGGGTAAACGGGATGGTTCTCGTCGATGGGCAGGTAGCAGGGTGTACCGTAAACGGCGGCCGACGAAGCGTAAATCACTTTGCGGACGCCGGCCGCCAGGCACATTTCCAACAGGCGGATCGTCCCGATAATGTTCACCCGGGCATCGTGTCCCGGGCGCTGCAGGGAAACAGGCACGCTGGCCTGGGCGGCCTGGTGAAACACGACTTCCGGACGGAAGGCTTCCAGTTCCCGCTGCACGGCCTCCGCGGCGATGTCGAGGAGCACCAGGCGGGCCCTCGGGTTGACGGCGTCGGGCCGGCCGCGCGACAGGTCGTCGATCACCAGGACGTCGGCCCCCTCGGCCACGAGTGCGTCGACAATGTGCGAGCCGATGAAACCGGCCCCGCCGGTCACGAGCGCCCGCACTAGCGTTCGCCCCCGCAGACGACCGACTGCAGGTAGGCGAGGAACGGCCCCCGCAGGTCCGGGCGGCCGAGGGCCATCTCTACGGTGGCCTTCAGGTAGCCGAGGTTTGAACCTACGTCGTAGCGCCGGCCGGAAAAGGCGTAACCGTACAGCGCCTCTTCCCGAACGAGCTCGCGCAGGGCGTCGGTAAGCTGGATCTCTCCGCCAGCCCCCGGCCCGGTCCGGGCCAGGAGGCTGAAAATGCGGGGCGGCAGGATATACCTGCCGATCACGGCCAGTCGGGAAGGAGCCTCCTCAACCGGCGGCTTTTCCACCAGGTCCTCGATGACGTAGATCCCAGGCCGCAGGGCCCGGCCCTTGATGACCCCGTACTTGCTGACGTCGGTCTCGGGAACCTCTTCGATGGCGATAACGCTTCCCCGTACTTCCTCATAAAGGTTAAGCATCTGCTTCAGGCAGGGCACCTCGCTGACAACCACATCGTCCCCCAGCAGGACGGCGAAGGGTTCGTTGCCGACAAAGGCTTCGGCGCAGGCCACGGCATGCCCGAGGCCCCGGGGATCTTTCTGCCTGACGTAATAGATGTTGGCCAGCGAACCGATCGCCCTGACCGTCTCCAAGGCTTCGACCTTGCCCTTTTGCTCGAGGAAATGCTCCAGTTCCGGGGCGTGGTCGAAGTGGTCTTCGATGGCCCTCTTGCCGCGGCCCGTAATGATGAGGATGTCCGTAATCCCCGAGGCCACGGCCTCCTCAATGATATACTGGATGGTGGGCTTATCGATAAGCGGGATCATTTCCTTCGGCTGCGCCTTCGTAGCCGGGAGAAAACGCACGCCTAAGCCCGCAGCCGGAATAACGGCTTTTCTGACCCTCATCATTATTCAAGGCACCTCCCGCACACAATGCTGGGCTGGCATATAAAAAACGCTCTGGCGAGCGTCAAACAGATTTGCTGGCATTTGCGGTCTTAAAATTCGGATTGCTTTGTCTGTACAGGTTCTGTCCTGCGGGCCCAACCCTCGCCCAGGATGCCGGCCTTGTTGGCGAGGCCGATCAGCAGGGTGGCCACCACCAGGAGCAGGAGCATGCCCTGGTCGGTGCTGAGCACGGTCAGTAAGACGGCACTGGCGCCAAGGACAAGATTAACCCCGTAGACGGTCAGCACGGCCCGACGGTGCGACAGTCCGGCTTCGAGCAAGCGGTGATGCAGGTGCTGCTTGTCGGGGTAGAAAATGGGCTGGCGGTTACGGTACCGGCGGAAGATGGCAAAGGCGGTGTCAAACAGGGGAATGCCCAGGATGACGATCGGAATCAGGATCGAGACCGCCGTGGCGCTCTTGGTGAGGCCCATGATGGCCGTTGCCGCCAGCGCAAAACCGAGGAACATCGACCCCGTGTCGCCCAGGAAGATGCGGGCGGGGTGGAAGTTGTAAGGCAAAAAGCCCAGGACGGCGACGAACAGGATCAGGCTGATCACCATGGCCGCAATCTGGCCCTCGGTCCAGGAGATGACGGACATGGTGAGCGCAGCGATAGCCGCAATGCCGGCGGCCAGGCCGTCAAGCCCGTCGATAAGGTTCACGGCGTTGGTCACCGCCACCAGCCAGAAGACGGTCAGCGGGATGCCCCACCACCCGAGGGCGATCATGCCGCTGTGCACGGGGTTCGTGATGAATTCCACCTGCAGGCCGAACGGGATCACACTGAGAGCCGCCACGACCTGCCCCAGCAGTTTTACCTTCGGCGTCACGCCCCGCGTATCGTCGAGGATGCCCAGGGCTACGATCAGGGTCGATCCCGCCAGCAGGCCCAGGACTTCGCCAGTCAACTGCTGAGTGACAAGAATGACAAAGACAAAAGCCAGATAAATAGCCAGGCCGCCAAGACGCGGCATCGGGCTCGTGTGCATTTTACGCCGGTCGGGCAGGTCGATGGCCCCGACGCGCCCGGCCAGGCGCATCACCAGCGGCGTGCACGTGAGACTTAAGGCCCCGGCCATTAGCAGAGGGACCAGAAGACCGTCCAATTATTCTCCACTCCTGGACAAACAATCTGCACACAGTTTACCGGAATACCGAGAAATTGACAATCCTCGCAGGCAGGCGCATGAAGGCTTAAAAAGGGCGAATCGCTGATTATGGGGCAGCTATTCGCGCCTAGACGCCCGCTGAAGCTGCGGCAAACAGCAATTCAGCTTCAGCCGCCGTTTCTTCACCTACAAAGGCCTTGCCCCGGCATTTGCCGATTTTACCGCGCAGCTTCAAAATCTCTACTTCCAGGCGAAGCTCGTCTCCAGGAATAACCTGGCGCCGGAACCTGGCCTGGTCAATCCCGGCAAACAAAGGCACCTTGCCGCGGTATTCGGGCAGCCGCAGCACCGCGACGGCGGCGACTTGAGCCAGGGCCTCGATGATCAGGACGCCCGGCATCACGGGATGGCCGGGGAAATGGCCCTGAAAGAACGGCTCGTTGACGGTGACGTTTTTAATGCCCACCGCCCTTTTCCCGTCCTCGATCTCGACAATGCGGTCGACGAGCAGAAACGGATACCGGTGGGGAATGACGGCTTGGATGGCCCGTATATCAAGCATACTTATCCCTCCAAAGACTAACGGTTGCCGCTGGCATTATTATTATTTGCCTATTTGCCGCCGGCCTTTTTGACCACCTTCCAGCCCGGCGGCTCCATGGCGGGAAGCCGGGCGGGAGCCGCCAGTCTGTCAAACAGGCACCAGGCGGCAATCAATACCAGTCCGATCAGGGCACCCAGCCATAGCCCGTTGAACACCCGGATCAGAGAAATCTCCAGGGGCGTGTGCAGGTGGGCGAAGGTCATTACGGCCGAGATCTGCCCGATGGCGGCGAGCAATACCAGGACCAGGTAACGCGCGTTGCGGTAACCGGTGTAAAACAGCAGCAGCAGGAGCGGGTGGCCGATGAGGAATTCCTTTGTCCGAGGTCTTACCGCCAGGGCCTGGTCGAGAAAAGCCCTGACTTTCAGCTCCAGCGGCAGGACCAGCGTCCCGGCGTCGTTCCCCGTTCTCAGGAGGTAAACGAGGCCGAAAGCGGCCAGGATCGCGCAGGCGACGGCAAACTTCACCAGGATGGGCTGGTTGAGCATCGACTCGACCTGTTGCTTGAGGTCTGCAAGCCGCCGGCCGGAGGGCAGCAGGAAGGCGAAATAGAGGGCGACGAGCAGCAGCGGCAGCAAGTGGGCCAGTTTGACACCCGAGAAAGCGTCAAGTTTCAGCATGTAGCGCGTTCCCGCCAGGGCGCCTACCAGCAGTACAGCCCCCACCAGCGAGAGACCCGTGGCCGCCGCTAAGCGGAGCAGGCTCTGCCAGGGGGATGTGCCCTGCGGCCTGACAAAGGTGATCACGCTGAGAGTCGGAAAGACAGTGGCCGCGCCCAGGGCCATCAGCTTGGCGCCGGCCGCCGCGCCCCCGTAACTCATCGCCGCCCACCCCAGGGCTGCCGCCGTTCCCAGCACCAGCCCCAGGCGCCGGAAACCGAGGCGGTCCAAGAGCAACACCCCGCCGGCGATGACGCCCAGGCCGACCAGGAAATTCAGCCATAGCGGGTAGTTCCAGCCGGGCATCCGGGAGGCGGTCCCCAGGGTCAGACCCTCGGCTTCGAGCCGGGTGGCGATACCAGAGAGGAAAGCCGCGTTTTCCGCCAGCACCCCGGTTCCACCCGCGGCAGGGTCGAAGAAAAGACGCACGACCAGGAGCCTGACGTTACGCTCGGTGGCGGCCAGAACGTAGCGATCTGCGGCCCGCCTGACGTCGTACTTGGGCATTTCCTCGACGGCGATGGTGTGCGTCAGGACGGTGCGCTGGGCGAGCCGGCTGCCGAGGTTCTTCAGCCCTACCTGGGGGTAGAACTCGATGTCGGCCACCGGAACGCCGAGCTCCTCGAGGGCTCCGGCCAGTTCGTCGATATACGCCGGGAAACCCGGGAGGGAAAGGTCGTTAAAGGCTACGGCCGAAAGGCCGGGTATGTCCCTGAGGTATTCCCCCAGGGCGGCAATGCTTTCAGGGGTGGCGCCCTTCCACGACCTGACTTGAACTACCGTCCTCAACCCCGCGTCGGCAACCTCTTGCAGCGGCTCACGGGGGAAACCGGTACCCATGTCCTTGAGCTGGGCAAACGGGACCGGCAGGACGGCCAGGTAAGGCCCGCCGGTATCCTCGATAAAGACGGCCCCGGGCAGCCTGGTCCGCATGAGTTCCTGCATCTGGCGGAACGTGTCCCGGTTCCAGATCACCAGGCAGGTGCTGCCGGGAGAGACCTGCCCGACCGCCGGACCTATGGCGGGATAACGGACAAGCTCGCTGCCCCGGCAGACTTCGAAAAGACCGCCCACACGCCCCTCTTCAAGGGACGGTTCCTTGAAGAAGACGGTGGTGACGCCGGCCTCCTTCAGTTCCGCCAGTACCTCGCTGAAGGGCCTGCCTTCGGCCGCGGCCATGAAGGCAGCCTCGTCATAGAACACGGCGATCTCGACCTGGTTGAAGCCCCGCTCGATGCCGATCCTCTCCCGGGCCAACCAGCAGCCGGCCGCGACGGCTGCCAGGATCACTGCCGCGGTAAGTGCGTAGAGTATGCGCGTATACATCTGTTCGTGTTCCTCCTAGTTCCCGACGGGGGGCAGCGTCCCCCAGTCAGGGATAGCGCCGCCGTTGCCTGTCTGCCCGCCCCCGCCGGCGGGACCGCCGCCGGACGGCGGGGGTTCCTGGGACTGACTGCCATCGTCGGGCACGATGATCACCGGAACCTGATCGGCGGGAGGCGGCGCAGGTTCATTGCCGGGATGCTGCTCAGATGGCGGGGGCTCGGGTTCCCTGACCGTTTCCTTTGGCGCCGCCGGCGCAACAGTGCTTGGAGGCAGCGGAGGGTTTATGTCGGCCACCTGTTCCCCGTTGACAAGCCGGGCCGCCACGTCCTTGGCCAGCGCGGGATCGACGTACCAGTAACTGCCGCCCTTGATCTCGGCGGGGTAGCCCGGAAGGGTCGCCGACACCATTTCCAGCCCTTCCATCTGGCGGGCCACTCCCGCCCAGCGGGCCATCTCACGGACGCTCATATTCGTCTGGATGCATTTACGGAGCTCGGGCACCAGCTTGGGCAGCTTGGCGATCGTTTTGGTCTGCATCATTTCCTGGGCCAGCGCCTTGAGGAACTTCTGCTGTATTTCGGTACGGGTGATGTCGCCCATGGGGTAATCCCTGTAACGGACGTACATCAGGGCCTTCTTCCCGTCGAGGCGCTGTACGCCTTTTTGCAAGTTGATGGAGTACCCGTCGCTTTCGTGGTGGCGCATGTCCTGCTCGACGTCGATGGTCACGCCGCCCAGGATGTCGACGATCCTCTCAAAGCCCTGAAAGTCGGTGACCATGTAATAGTCAATGGGCTGGCCGATCAACTCCGTAACCGTGCGCTCGGCCAGTTCAGGCCCGCCGAGAGCCGTGGCGGCGTTGATCTTATCGGTGCCGTAACCCGGAATCTCCACCCGCGTATCGCGGGGAATGGACAATAAGGCCACGCGCTGCTTCTCGGGGTCGGCGCTGACGAAAAGAATGGTGTCGCTGCGGGCCATTTTCTCCCCTTCCCGGCTGTCAACCCCCAGGACGAGCAAGTTCATCCGGCCCTTAACGACGCTGTCCGGATCGTCGCTGTCGCTTAACCAATCAGGAAAAAGGTAGGGGATGATGACGTTGGCCGCAACCCAGTAGACTCCCGTAAATACCAGCAGCACGGCCAGCACGATGGCGGCCAGGCGCTTACCATTCAGCTTGCGCATATTTCTCTCGCTTCCAAAAACGTTCTCGGTGTCTACTTCAATTCAACGGAACCCCTGTACATAACCACGACGGCAGTGGAAGCCTTCAGCCCGCGCCCGTCCTTGGGCACCAGCAGCAGGTGGTTGGCCGCCACCGCCTGGCCGGCGGCAAGGTTTGTCCCCGAGGTCAGGTCGGCGATGCCGCTCCGGCTGGGGTCCGATACCGTGGCCTTGCCCGCCCGGACGATCAGCTCGGTCCCGCCCCTTGCTTCCACCGTCTGCCCCGGCGCGACGTTGTCAATTCTCCAGCCGCCCCCGCCGCCCTGCTGCCCCAGGAGCTTATTCACGTATTCTTCAACAAAGCTCTTGGTCACCAGGGGGTCCTGCGCGCTGCCCGGGCCCGAAAGCGCGGCGGCGGCCTTGTATCCTCCGAGGAACAGGCAGCCCCCGGCGATGATCCCGATTACCGCCAGTACCGGAGTACGACGCATAGAGAAACCCCTCCCTATCAGATCAAATTCAGCGCCAGCTCAGCCGTCAGCCGCGCCTCCTTGCGCAGGGCTTCCACCCTTCGCGCGACCTGCTCCCTGAGCGCCTCCGAGTTCTCAATCACGTATTCCACCTGGTCCTGCAGTGCGCCGGGCGTGAGCCCCTCGACCGGGACGGCCGTCGGCAGCCCCAGGCGCCCGAGGAACTGCCCCACCTTGGGGTCGTAAGCGATGGCGACAGGAGGCACCCCGGCCAGGGAGGCGAACACGAGAAAGTGCAGCCGCATCCCGACGGCCAGGTCCAGATGGGCACACATCCCAGCCAGTTCTTCAACAGACATTTCGCCGGCGATGACCTTGACCCCTGCCTTCGCCCGGGAGGCGACTTCCTGGCAGACTTCACGGTCGACGTCGCGGTGAAACGGCACGAGCACGACGCGCCACCCCCGGGCGTCCAACCAGTCGGCTAGACCGGCGATCGCGGGAATAACCGTTTCCCGCCCGGCCCAAGGGCGGACCGAAATGCCCGCCAGCTTTCCCGGCTGAAGACCCAGCCCGGCCAGGACCCGCCGGCCCTTTTCCAGCCATTCGGGCTTGAGTTCCAGGCCAAGCACCGGGTCGGCCGTAACCTTGACCGGCGGTTTGTTGACTCCGACGGCTTTTAACAGTTCCCTGGACTCCTCGTCCCGAACGGTGATCATGTTCACGCGATTAAGGACCGCGCGGGTCAGCGCCCTGCCGGCCCTGCTCCGCAGGGGGCCGATGCCCTGGGCGTAAAGAAAGATCTTGCGCCCCATAAGGCGCGCCAGGACCATCAAACCAAGGTAATACTGCAGGCTGGCCAGGCTCGTCGTGTCTTGCAGGAGCCCTCCCCCGCCGCTGACAAACAGGTCGGTATCGCGCATCGCGCCGGCGACCGCCCTGGGGTCGGCGCGCCGGACGGCAGCCACGCCGTAAGTCCGGGCGGTATGCACCGGATCCTGGGACAGCACCGTGATCTCCACGTCCGGCCGCCGGGCGCGAAGCCCGTCGACCAGCGCGTAGAGGATGGCCTCGTCACCGGCGTTGTGAAAGCCGTAGTATCCCGAGACTAGCACTTTGGGCGGCAAGTCAGCTATCATTCCTTCTTCGTTGCTAAAACCGTTGCCTGCTCCTATTTGGACTTAGGACTTAGGACATAAGATGTAAATATAGGGAGTTAGCAGTTATTTCTAACATCTAACTTCCTACGTTCTCTACGTCTTACTTCTTACTTAACTTCCTACGTCCTATGCCTTGTTTTTACGCCTTGGAGCGGTTTCTTCGTCCTGGAGTACGGTAACGCCACAGTACCATCAGTACAAACTTCGGGAGCACCATTTGCCGGCGCCAGCGCCGGGGTTCCCGTAATAACCTTCCCAGCCACTCGAGGTGGAGCTTCCGGAGCCAGGCCGGGGCCCTCTTCACCTTGCCGGCCAGGACGTCGAAGCTGCCCCCCACGCCCATCACCACGGGCACGCCCAGATCCTGGAGGTATCTGGCCCCCCACAGCTCCTGCTTAGGCGCTCCCAGACCCAGAAAAAGCAAATCCGGGGCGGCGGCCCGCACTTTTCCAATAATCCTGTCGTCTTCCCCGGTTTCAAAATAGCCGTGGTGAGTCCCGCAAATGACCAGGGATGGCCAGCGCTCCCTGGCCTTTTCGGCGGCCTCCTCGGCCACCCCCGGGGCGGCCCCGAGCAAAAAAACGCGCCACCCTTTCGCGCTCGCCCTTTCCAGCAGGGCCAGCATCAAGTCGATCCCCGTGACGCGTTCGGGCACGGGCCGGCCGGCCAGCCTGGCGGCCCAGACGATGCCGACCCCGTCCGCCGTGACAAGGGCGGCGCCGTTGGCGATGTCCAGGAGCAGGGGCTCCCTCTGCGCCCGGTAGAGATACTCCGGGTTCATGGTTATAACCTGGCTGGGATGCCCTTTTGTGACAAGAGCCGTGACCACTTCCAGGGCTTCGAGCATGCTCAGGGCGTCGATGCGCGCGCCCAGCAGGGATGTCGTTGGCATTTAGGCCTCCGCAAACTGTCTTGTAGCAATATCCTGGACTTCTTTCGACCAGAAGCCGGACTTCCCTGCCGACAATTAATGACAAAGCGGAAACGAGAAAAGTTAGAATTCGGCAACCGCCGGCGCGCCGCCGGGCTTACCGTTGGGAGGAGCGTGTCCCATCCCGGACTCGGCCGACCGCCGGGCGGCTTCAACCCTGCCCTTCGTCAGCACGACGACGGTGGGCAGAGCCAGGACGGCAAAGAGGATGGAAAAGACAAAGGTATCGTTGATGGCCAGGACGGCGGCCTTTTGCTGCAGCATCCCCCAGAGAACCTGCGGGGCGATGAGGTGGGCCATGCCGCCCAGTCCCGCATTTCCCAGGTGAGAAGCTATCTGCTGCTGGGCGATAACGTTGCCGGGCAGCGCCGGGTCCGTGGTTTCGGCCAGGCGCGCCGCGTGAAACACCTGGCGGTTGGTCATGACATAGGTCAGAACGGCGATGCCGAAAGAGGCCGAAATCTGGCGGAAGACGTTGCTGATTGCGGAAGCTCTCCCGACCATCATGTGCGGGACGGCGTTCATCCCGGCGGTCATCACGGGCATCATCGTCAGTCCCAGGCCGACGCCGCGCAAAACCAGCCAGGACTGAAGCTCCCGGATCGACGAGTTGACGTCGAGCTGTCCCAGCTCGTACGTCGTCCAGATAAGGAGGATAAGTCCGAATGCGGCCAGGGGCGTGGCCCCGACCTTGTCGAACAGCCTCCCGCTGATGGGCATGATGAAACCGCTGATCAGGGCCATGGGCATGATGATCAGGCCGGTCTGCATCGGAGTGTAGCCCTGTACCGACTGGGCAAAAATGGGCACCAGGAACACGGTGGCGAACATCGTGATGGAGATCAGGCAGGTCGCCAGGATGCTGACCGCAAAGATCCCGTTGCGCAGGAGCCTGATGTCCAGCATAGGCTGGGGCACGATCAGTTCCCAGACGGCGAACAGGGCCAGAGAAAAGAGGGCGACCGTGAAGAGGGTGACGATATACTGGGATCCCCAGCCCTCGCTCGGCCCCTCGCTCAAGCCCAGGAGGACGCAGAAACAGCCTATGCCGCAGAGGATGAAGCCCGGATAGTCGAACGTCAGCCCCTCCTGGCGCTCCGTTTCGGGAACGAACAGGTAGCTCAGGTAGACGGCGATGATCCCGACGGGAAGGTTGATGTAGAAGATCAGCCGCCAGGAGAAGTTGTCGACCAGGTACCCGCCCAGCGTCGGGCCGATGGCGGGGGCGACGGTCATGGTCAGGCCCCAGATGCCCAGGGCCATGCCGATTTTTTCCCGCGGCACGATTTTGTAGATGATGGCCATGGACAAAGGAATGACCATGCCGCCGCCGATGGCCTGGAACCCCCTGGCGACCACCAGGGAGTCGGTATTCCAGGAAAACCCGCAGAAACCCGAGGAAACCGTAAAGAAGGCCAGGGCTAAGATGTAGATCAGCTTGTAGCCGTACCGGTCGCCGAGGTAACCCGTGATCGGGATGACCACCCCGCCGACCAGGAGGTAGATGGTCATGACCCACTGGATCTCGTCGAAGCTGCTGTTGAAAATGGCCATGATCCGGGGCAGGGCCACATTGACGATGCTGGCGTCCAGGATACCCATGAAGGTGCCCAGGACAAGCACCAGCAACGGCCCCCACGGGACTTTTCCGTCGGGAACGGCCCCGTTTTTAATAACCGCACCGTTAACGGACATGGATCCTTACCTTTACATTCAGGCCGAGACGCAGGTCCCCGCCGTGGGCGTCCTTAATGAGGATCTTAACCGGGACGCGCTGCACCACCTTGGTAAAGCTCCCGCCCGTGGTGCGCGTCGGCAGCAGGGAGAAGGTGGAGTTGGCGGCCTCGCCGATACTCGCAACCGTCCCGCGGAAAACCCGGCCGGGAACCCCGTCCACCCACAGGTCGACTTTCTTGCCGGGGCGGACCTTGGCCAGCTTGGTTTCCTCGATGTTGGCGGTAACGTAAACGTCGGCGGGGTCGGCAAGCATGATGACCGACTGCCCCGGGGCGGCGACCTCGCCCGCGTTCCCGAGCTTTTTGATAACCACGCCGCTGATCGGCGCCCTGATCACGGCCAGGTCGGGGTTGGCCCCCGGGGCCAGGGCCACGTCGTCCTGGCGGGCCACGACTTGCCCGGCCGCCACCCGGTCTCCCTCTTCGACCGAGACGTCGAGCAGCTCCCCGCTGATGCGGGGGGCGACCTTGATAATCGTCCCGTCGATGTAAGCGTCCTCGGTGATCACATAGTTCGCGTTCATGTACCAGTAATAGAAAGTGACCCCGCCCAGGGCGACCAACATGAGGACAGCGACTGCTCCAAAAATGGCTTTACCCTTCTTCACGCGCATTCCCCCAAATCACGCCGGATTATCGACGGTCCCGTTCAAACGCCTCACGCGGCGCCGGACCTTTTGCCCCATATCATCCAGGATGCTGTACATCGCCGGGACCAGGAGCAGGCTGACCCCCGTCGAAAACACCAGCCCACCGATGATCACCGTGGCCATCGGTGCCGACGACTCGCCACCCTCGCCAAAGCCCAGCGCCAGGGGCAGCATGGCCAGGCAGGTCGCGGTGGCCGTCATGAGGATCGGGCGCAGCCGGACCGGGCCGGCCAGCCTGATCGCCTCTTCGCGCTCGATGCCCCTGCCGCGCAGGATGTTGATGTAGTCCACCAGCACGATAGCGTTCTTGACGACGACGCCGACACAGACGATGACGCCGATGAAAGCCGCTACGCTAAAAGTCCGTCCGGTCAGCAAGAGACCCAGGACCATCCCGGTCAGCGAAACCGGTACGGAAAACATGATCGCCAGGGGCGAGAGCAGGGACTCGAACTGGATGGCCATCAGCATGTAGACCAGCAGGATGGCCAGGACGAGCGCCAGACTCAGATTCCCGAAGGCCTCCATCATCTCCTCGGCGGCCCCGCCGTACTCGATGTGGTAGCCCGGCGGCAGCGGGATGGTGTCCAGCTTCGCCCGGACGTCCTTGATCACGCTGTTCAGGTCACGGCCGGCGATCTTGCCCGTGATGGTGGCCGTGCGCACCTGGTCGTAGCGGGTGATCGTAGACGGCCCCTCGCCGACCGCGAAAGCGGCTACGTCCCGCAGCGGGACGCTTTCACCCATCGGGGTGACGATGACCAGGTTCTCCAGGTCGGCGTAGTTTCGCCTGGCGTGCTCGGCCAGCTGGACGCGGACGTCGATCTCGTCGCCGCCGACGCGGTAGCGCGTGGCCACTTCACCGTTCATCGCGGCGTTGACCGCCGAGGCCACGTAGCCTACGCTCAGGCCGTAAGCGGCGGCGCGCTCCCGGTCGACCTCGACCCTGATTTCCGGCCGCCCCTCGTTCAGGTCCGACTCCACTTCCCTGGTCCCATCCACGGCGCTGATCAGTTCGACGGCCCTATCGGCGATACGGTCAAGGGTGGCGAGATCGTCACCCTTGACCCGTACCTCCAGGCCCCCGCCGCTCATGCCGCCCATCATTCCGGTATCGCTTGTAACCTTGAAGTCAGCCCCCGGGATGGCGCCGAACCGCCCGCGCAAATCCTCGGCTATCTCCCCGGCCGTCCGGTCGCGCTCGGCCTTGGGGACGAGCATCAGGTCGATGGTCGCCTGGTCGGAACTGCTGCCTGCAATGCCGGCGCGTTCCTCGTCCGTGCCTACGCCAAGGGTGATCATCGTGGTCTCGACCTCGGGAATATCCTGTACTATCCGCTCCACCCTGGACACCATCTCGTCGGTGGCCGCCAGGCCGGTACCTTTGGGCATACTAAGGCGGACGGACACCTGGCCCTCGTCGACAGCCGGCATAAACTCGGCGCCGACGGCGGGAATCAGCAGCAAGCTGACAAAGAAGAGCAGGGCGGCGAGCCCCACCACGCGACGGCGGCGGCGCATGCCCCATGCGAGCGCATGGCCGTACTTCTCGCCGAGGGCGTCGATTAAGCGTCCGAACCTGCGCAGGACCCGCCGGACGGGGCGCGCCCCGGAAAAGTCGTCGCCCTTCCCGTTGATGACCAGCATACGGGCGGCCAGCATCGGGATCAGCGTAACGGCGACAACGAACGAGGCGAAGATGGCGAAGCCGATCGTGGTTCCCATCGGGCCGAACAGCTGCGAGGCCAGGCCTTCCACGAAAATGATCGGGACAAAAACGGCGATGCCCGTAGTCGTCGCTCCCAGCACGGCGCCGCCCACTTCGCTGGCCCCGAAGGTCGCCGCTTCAACCATACCCATGCCGTTGAGGCGGTGCCGGTGGATGTTCTCAAGCACGACGATGGCGTCGTCGACGATAATCCCGATCCCGAGGGCCAGTCCTCCGAGGGTCATCATGTTGAGCGTCCCGCCGCTGAAGTAGATCAGTGTGAAGGTAGCGATGACCGCGAAGGGGATGGACGTAGCGATGATCAGCGTCGAGCGCAGGCTGCGCAGGAACAGGAAAATCGAAAACACCGCCAGCAGCCCTCCGGCCAGCAGGTGGGAAACCATGCTGTTAATGGACTTTTCGATGAACTTCGCTTGGTCGAAGGCCGCCTCAAAGCGGATGCCGCCGGGGATCTCCTTCCGGAGCTCCTCTACAGCCTTGCGGACCTCGCGCACCACCTCGACCGTGTTGGCCGTCGGCTGCTTGGTGACGATGACCGCCACGCTGGGACGGCCGTTCATCCTGCTCACGGTAGCGTTTTCCTTAAAGGTGTCCTTGACGGCGGCAAAGTCCGCGAGCCGCACGGGCACCCCGCCGGCGCCTTGAACGACCGTTCCCTCGATATCCTTTAAATCGTAGAACTCGCCGGGGACACGGATAAGGTAATCCTTGCTCCCCTCCAGGACCTTCCCCGCCGACTGGTTCAGGTTCTCCATGCGCAGGGCCTGGACGACCTGGCTCAGCGAGATGCCGTAGCCCTGCATGCGCGCGGGGTCGACAAGGACCTGGATCTCCCGCTGGTTTCCGCCCTGTACGGCCACCGAGGCCACGCCCTCGATTCTTTCGAGACGGGGCTTCACGACGTCGTCGGCCGTCCGCTTCAGGGTTTCCAGGTCCAGGCTGCCCGACATCCCGTAGATGGCGACCGGCATCATCGACAAGTCCCAGGCCGCCACCATGGGGTTCTCGGCGTCGCGTGGAAGATAGGGCTTGTAAATATCAACCTTTTCCCGCATCTTCAGGGTGGCGAAATCCATGTCGGTGCCCCAGTCGAAGCCGACGTAAACGGTGGAGCTGCCGGCCTTGGACACCGAGATGACGTCGGTCACGTTCTCCACCGTGCCGACCGCCTGCTCCATCAGGTCGGTGACCGTCCGCTCGACCTCCTCGGGTCCCGCCCCGGGGTACTGGGTGAACACCGCCGCGTAGGGCATCTCCATATCGGGCATGAGGTCGATAGACAGGCGGGTGAAAGACACCCAGCCGAGCACCAGCACGGCCAAGACGGCCATAGTCACCGCCACCGGCCGCCGCACTGAAACATCTACGATTTTCATGCTTTAACCTCTGTTATTTGTTGTCGCCGCCAGGCGCGTTGTCGCTTTCCGCAATGGTTACCGGAGCCCCGTCAACGAGGATGTCCTGGCCTGTTACGATCACCCGGTCGCCCGGGTTCAGCCCGGACTCGACGGCGATGCGCCGGCCGTCGGAAGCACCCGTCCGGACTTCCCGCATCATGGCCTTGCCGTTTTCAACGACAAAGACGATCGTTTTGCCTTCCCTCGAAAGCACGGCGTCACGCGGGACAAGCACCTTTTCGTCGGCCTCGGCGCCGAGGTCGACTTCGGCGAACATCCCGGGCTTGATCAACTGTTTTTCGTTTTTGAGCTCGATCTTCAGGTTGTACGCCTTCGTCCGCGGGTCGGCCACGGGGCTCAGGTGGGTGATTTTGCCGCGCAGGGGCTCGGCCGAAACGGCGGCGATCTTCACCATCACCTCTTGTCCGATCTTGAACCTGTTGATCTGTTTCTCGGAGGCGCCGCACTCGACGTAGACGCTGTCGAGGTCGACGATGGTCACGACGGGAACGCCCGTCATCGCCATTTCGCCCGGGTCGACCGTCCGCGCGGTAACCACCCCGGCGGCGGGGGCGGTGAGGATGGTGTTCTCGTAGTTCGCCCTGGCCTGGGCCAGCTGGGCCGGCGCCGTCCGTTCATAAGCTTCTTTAGCCAGTTCGTAAGGTTTCTCGTACATGTTCTCGAACTCGGCCTGAGAAATCGCTTCCTGCTGCAGCAGGAGCTTGCCGCGCTCGTAGTTGACCTTCGCCGACGCGTAGTTGATCTCGGCGGTGCGCAGCCCGGATTCCGCCAGGGTTACGGCGGCCGCCGCCTCGGGAGCGTCGAGCCGCAGGATCACCTGCCCGGCCTTGACGCGGTCGCCCACGTCGACGAGGACCTCGGCGATCTTGCCGGGAACCTTCGGGACCAGGCTGATGTCCAGTTTGGCCGCCACTTTGCCGGTAAGGACGTCCCCCCTGGTCAACCGTCCTTTTTCCGCTGTGGCGACTACGACCGGAGTGACGGCGCTGTCCGCCGCCGGCTGCTCGTTTTTTCCGCAGCCCCCCAGGATTAGGACCGCAAGGCCCAGGACTACAAAAACCGCCAGAGCTCTCTTGAGTTTCACGTCAACCTCTCCCAACATAAAAATTCGTTAGCGGAGTATCTAACTTTCCGACGTCGACGTCTCCTTCGCATTGACAACCTCCAGGAGCCGCTCGCAGATGGCGACCAGCTTCTCGAGGTCCTCAATCGGCAGGGCGCCGAAATACCCGCGCATGGTCTGAAGCCACTGCTGCTGGGCGTTCTGCAGCATCTCTTCGCCTTCGGGCGTCAGGGTCAGCCAGACCAGGCGGCGGTCCTGCTCATCACGCTGTCTGCCTAAAAGCCTCATTTCAACCAACCGGTCGGCGGCTGCCGTGATGGCGCTCAAGGAAACACCCAAATCGTCGGCCAGGGTGGACACCTTGACCCGGCCGTGCACGCCGACGCGCTTGCAGACCATGAACTGGCTCATCGTGATGCCTTCGGGGACGTGCTTCCCCAGCTTGAAATGCATATGGCGCATAAGCTGACCCATTACTTCGTCGATCTTCTGCAGGCACTCATCCAGGCGCTCGTTCTTCAAGGACCTACCTCCCAATATTTTATTAGTTAACGAACTGAACTATTTATTAAATTAATCGTAGGCTACACCATCCCTCCCGTCAACCAAAAAATTCTCCCCCGGGGTCAGACTTATCGATAGTTATCGATATGCGATAAAAAAGAAAACGAGGCGAATAATCGCCCCGCTTCGGGGTCAGGCCCTCGGACTTTCGGATTTTTGCCGGTGGACAGTTAACTTCGACGTTCTAGCTTTTTATAAATCCGGAAATTCCGAAGGAATTTCTTCAAGTCCAACATCCAACTTCTTTATTAAAGCCACACGTCGGCCATCATCGCCAGGAAGAGGATGCCCAGGTACGGACTCGAAAACTTAAAGAGCAGCCAGGCCTTTTTGGGAGCGGGGTTGAGGTAGACGTTCACCGAGAGGGCCAGGGCAGCCAGGCCAAGGATTACCGCCGTGACCAGGTACAGCGCTCCCCAGTCGCCGGCGAAATAAATGCCCACTGATACCAGGGCCATAAGGATTACCGTCATCAGCAGACAGTGCAGGGCCTTCTTCGGCTCGGTCACGACGGGGAGCATCGGAACCTTGACTCTGGCGTACTCGTCGCGATAGAAAAAGGCCAGGCTCCAGATATGGTTGGGGATCCAGAGGACAACCAGGGCGGCGACAAGCAGGGACAGCAAGTTTACGCTGCCGGTGACGGCAGCCCATCCGAACAAGGCCGGAAGCCCGCCGCTGAACCCGCCCAGGATGATGTTCCAGGTGCTGCGGCGCTTCAGCCAGAGGCTGTAGATGCCCACGTAGCCGAGCATGCCGCCCCACAGGCAGAGCCACGCCGCAAAGTTGAGGCTCCAGGCGAAGGCCAGCGATGCCGCAAAAAGCGCCAGCCCCCAGTAAAGAGCGCGTACGGGAGGGTAGATCCTGCCCGAAGGGATCGGCCGGTGGCTCGTCCGGCCCATAACCGCGTCGATGTCGCGGTCGACGTAGCAGCTTACGGCGTTGGCTCCGGCACAGGCCAGGGTGACGGCGAGGGTCGCGACCAGGAACTGGCCCCAAGTGAAGGGGTGACCGGCCCGGGCCACGACCATCATCGCCACGGCGGTAAAGACCAATAAAGCCACGGATACGGGCTTGGTGACCTGAATGTAAGCCTTGATTATTTCGCCTGAGCTTAAATCCCTCGCCGGCGTAATGACCGGGGAAGTACCGTTGAAATTAACTGCAGCCTTGTCCTCCATCGCCAGGCCCCCCAGACTGTTATGCTTTTACTGCAAGCCATAGCGGGTTATAATTCGCTACCATGCGTCATGATTCCTTTACCCTTTGCATTCGGATATCTTGTCATATTCTGCACTGGAACCTGACCGCCAAACCGTGCCCCAGCGCCAAAACGGCGTCCCGGTCCATAAAATAGAGACCGGGAAACAGGCATTCGAATCTTACAGCGTTTTGAGACAAGAGGCCGAGCCTGACCATTCTTCCGTCGATATAAAGCTTGTACAATTCCATAAATGACTTGTCAAGGTCTCGAACAACGGGGGTTTCTACGGTCCGCCGGTTTCTGAACGGCGCTTGAGGAACGGCGCTTACCTCCGCGGACAGCGGGGACTCCAGCCCCGCCCCGTCAATCGCCGAAACCCTGAAACGGTGCAAACGCCCGTTGACCAGCCCTGTGACAGTGCAGTTTGTCGAACCTACCGGCTCACTGTTCCAACAAGCAAAGGATTCACCCTCCGGGGCAAAGTAGACGTAATAACCCACAGCCTGTTGCACGGCGTTCCAGGCTAAGGTAACGCTTCGGTTCCCGGAGGAAGCCGAAAGCCCCGCCGGAGCCGGGGGAGGCACCCTTACCGGAGTAAAGCTTGTCGGATTGCTCCACTCCGACCAGGCGCCCCGGCTGTCCCGGTACTTTACACGCCACCAGTAGGGCTTTCCATACTGAAGCACCGGTTCCCCGTTTTGATTCTCTAAAGGAACCATGAAACTTGTAAAAGCACCTACCTCTCCTGAATCGTAGTAAAGCTCTCCCTGGCAGCTTTGATCGCCGTATACCTGCCAATGGGAAGCCGCCAAGGCATCACCATACACATCGTCCGCATCTGTAAAAGCCGAGGCCTGTAGAAGCGGCGTCAGCGTGGATACTTCGACGCCGTTAACCGGTGAAGAGTTGACCGGTTTAACAGGAGTGCGGTTGAGACGAAAAATCTTCATCCCCTTTGCACCGTCGGCCAAGTATATGCAGCCGCCCGCAAAACGAACCTTTAAGGCTGTACCGTCGGTGTCGTAAGAGGCAACTACTGAGGGTGAAGCAGGGACTGAAACATCAACGACCGTTAGCCCCTTATTGTTGTCAGCGATAAAGGCATAGCTACCGGATACGGCAACCCCAACGGCGAGGTCGTTCGTCTTTAACACTACATCCAAGGAGACCGGGTTGGTCGGGTCTGAAATGTCAATCACCCGCAGGCCGTTCGAACCGTTGGCCAGGTAAGCATAATTGCCTGCCACGTCAATGTCGTAGATCGTGCCAAGGTTCTCACACCTTCCCTTAAGCACAACAGTGCCGGGCACCGAGGCATCAAGAATCCGCAGCCCGAAATCCCCGACGATGTAAACAAGGTCACCGGCGGCGTCAATGCCGGTGATGGAGCTGGAGACAGTGTAGGACCCCATAGGGTTTTGTCCAAACCCGCTCTCGTTGTGATATACGACCTCCAGGGTGCTTCCCCGCGCTGCATATACCTTGTTGTCCGGCCCGCAACAAACACGGGAATAGTTCGTACCCGAACCGAATCGATGATATCTAAAAGGTGATGTGGTTACAGTCGTGTCCAGCGCGTAAAGCCCGCTGTTGCTGGAGCCATAACTTGCAGCAATGTAACACCAATTGCCGGCGAGGTCCACGTCAAGGATGCTCGAGCCCTTTGTCCAAGACCACTCCCTCCCCGGGGCTGAAGGATTACTGATGTTTATTATATGCAGTCCCCAGCCCTGCGCGGCAAGGTAGGCATATCCATCCTCAAGAACAAGGTCTAAAACCGTTCCCATCTCTGCTGATGCGGGTAGCGTTCCAACCGGCTGCACTTCAACGTGATCATCTGCGTAAGCTGTGGATATCTCTACGAAGACCATAGTAACGAGGAACAGTAAAACTACAATTGTTTGCAATTTCCTTTTCTTGAAGCTGTAATCCAAGACTACGCCCTCCCTGCCGGCTTTTTGCCGCACTTTTCTCCCTATTTTGACATAATGCTACTTTTTTCCTTTCTTAAGCTATACTTTACTTTATTACTGCATTACTTTACTAACTTTACTAAACTAAAAGGCCCCGACGGAATGCTTTGTCACCTCAAATGTGAGGGTCAGACCTCACATTTGAGCGATAGCCCGGGAAACAAAAGCGAGAGCAAAGGAAAACGTCGACGGCCAGCGAATTTAAGAATTGGCCGTTATTCGGCTTCTGACACTGCTATTCAGCTCCTGACAAGGAAGTATTTGATTGCTGAGGCGGGTTCTCTTGTCGACTTTGATCCTCTCGATTTGCCTGTTTGTTATGATGTCCGTTCCGGGGGCGTTGAGCGAACCCCCCGCCGAAACACTCGAGGCCGATGTCATCATCTACGGCGGGAGCTTCGCTTCCTGCGCGGCTGCTGTCCAAGCCGCCCCGCTTCTGCCGCCCGGCCGGTCCATTCTGATGATCGTCCCGGAGAGCCGTCTGGGTTCGGTCGGGACCGTGGGGGGTCAGAACTTCTTCGACATCCGCCGCTGGAACGGCGAGATCGTCACGCGGGGGAGCTTCATCAAGTGGTTCAACGCCTACGGCCAGGGTTACCCCCCCGAGGCCATGGCCCGGGCTCTGCAAACCGCCGTTACCGCGGGTAACAAGGTCAAGATTCTTTTCAACTGCGAGATCGAGGAAGTGTCGAAAAGCGCCGACGGGCGGATCGCATCGCTGTCCGTGCGCCCGGTGATGCGCAACCCTGAAACCCTCAAGGTCTTATGGGCCGGCCGGGCCTTTACCGTCAAGGGCGGCATCTTCATCGACGGGTCCGAAACGGGGCGGCTGGCGCGCCTGGCGGGCGCCGGGCATACCGTCGGGCGGCAGGACGCCGGCGGCGACATGCACCAGCAGGCCGTCACCCTCATGTTCCAGGTTCGGGGCATTAACCCCGCCGCCGCGAGCGCCTACCGGAACGCCGCGGGGCAGGCGGAGTTCTTCTTTTACCAGGACGTCGACGGGAGCGGGCTGGGCTGGGGCGGCAAGGAGTTCGTGACGCGCGATCCCGTGATCGGCGCCTACAACAGCGGCGGCCACCGCTTCCGCATCAAGGGCTACAACGTCGCCGAGGACAGCGAAAAGGGCACGTAGTGGGTCAACACCCTGCTCATCCACGAAGTAGACGCCAGGAAACAGGAAATCGACCGCAACACGCCTCGGTGGCCTTCCCCCGACATCCCCGGCACGCTGAGCGCCGACGAGGCGCTGGCGCAAGCGCTGGAAGAGATCCGCAGTGAAAGATTTCTTACGGCCCTCCGCCGTTTTCCCGGATTTGAAAAGGTTGAACTGGTGAGGGATGCCGACGGGCGCCCTGTCACGGGCAAAATCCTCTACCTGCGTGAATCCATCCATTGCCTCGACAAGAGCGGGGCACACGCGCTGACGGGAGAAGAAGTGCGCGGCGCCGGAAACGCTTCTCTTGAAGGAGTCGACCAGCAAAACTACGCGAGCCGCGTGGGGCTGGGCTGTTACTACATTGACATCAACGCCTACCTTAAGTCGGAACCGGCCCAGATTCTGGAGACGCCCTACAACCCGGTCTACATTCCGGGCGAAGCGGTGCTGACGCCGAACGTACCCAATCTCCTGGTGCCGGGCTATGCGCAGAGCACCGACTCCACTGCCTGGGCGGCGATGCGCGTCATCCCAAACTTAAGCGTCTGCGGCGACGCCGCCGGGGGCATCGCCGCGCTGTGCGTCAGCCATTCGGAAACACCGGCCGAGGTGCTGGCGAACCGTATCCAGGCCGTCCGGCAGGCCATCCTGAATCTGGGCGGGCGGATCGACAAAGGATCAAACTCCTAACGCAAAAACCTATCCGCTTGATTATAAAGAATTTTGGGCCTTTCGCCCGGTCAAGTGAGAACCCGATTCGACCGATAGATGTAAGAGATAAACTTTGAGGCCTGAAAGCAATGGCTACTGCCAAAGATGGGGTTTGCCAAAAACGGGGTTACGAACAGCAGGAGGGGATAGTGTGATACGTTGGATACGTTGGCGAGCTTTAGGGAGAACCGACATGTGGAAGCGGACGGCGGTCGTTTTGACACTCTGTGTAATGCTGATTCTGACGCTGGCTGTGGGTACAGCGTTTGCGGGGGTTATCACCAGCATCCTTGTCGATGGCGATTCGACCCCTCCCTATGTTTCTGCGAGTAATACAATAACGATCGAGGTATATACAACCAGCGACGGCGACGTTAAAGTCGGGTCGGTGGTGACTTTTATCTACGGCAGTACTGAACCGGAAATTAAGGTACCCGGCGTCACGGCTAGTAAACCAAGTTCCACCAAGTGTGTCGTGGACAACTACCCCCTGAAGCCGGGCGTCAACTCCATCACGATCACCGCCAAAGTAGATGGCGTAAGCGAAACCAAAAAACTGACCGTCACCTTCCCCAATGCACCGACTGAAGGAGCAACCTTCTCTGTTGGAGATATTACTACGCAAACAAAGGTCACGGCATTTAGCGGGAATATTATTCTGGATCTCGGAAAGGGCAATTACTTGGTGAACTTTGGAAGTCTGGCCGGCGATCAAAGCCTGGTCATAAGAGTTGACGACCTTGACCTTCCAAAGTCCTACTCCCCCAGCGGCTTCGTCTGCATCAGTCCCGTATATGAAATAGACTCTAATGGAAACACCCTCGGTGCCCCCGCCAAGCTGACCGTCAAGTACACCGGCATCGGCGCCGAGCCCGACCGGATCACCGTCTTCCGGAGCGATAACTACGACTTCAGTAACAGCACCGATATAAATTTGGGCGGCCTGGTTAACAAGACAGCGCGAACAGTGACCATCCCGTTGGAAGGGACGGTCGACGGGTACTACGCCGTGTTTATCTCGGTCGTTGGAGCCCAAAACTATACTGACTTACCGGCCGACGGCTGGTACTACCACCCGGTTTCGGCTCTCTTCGCCAAGGGGGTTATGAAACCGGCGAATTCAAGCCCCGGAAACAATCCCTGGGGATATCTCGGCGTGGGAGGATCTGATACCTTTGGTTTAAGTTCCAGCCTTAACATTTGCCGGGGCGAGTTTGCGTACATAATCGTTAAAGCTCTGGGGCTTCCGCTTATTGACGTAAGCACCTCGACTTTTCCCGACGTTGACAGCGGCCTGAGCGGGGAGTACGAAGATGCCATCGAAACGGCCGCCCGCAACGGGCTGATCGCCGGTCTGCCCAACGGCAACTTCGGCTGGGATGCCACCCTTACCCGCGAGCAGGCGGCGGCCATCATCGCCAGAGCTACCCGGCTGACCCTCGTGACAGACGAGCAAGCTGTCGATGCCGTTCTGCAAACCGCCTTTGCCGACGGAGCCGACAAAGACGTAAGCGATGGCACGGGCATCTCCATCTGGGCCCGCCCCTCCGTCCTGGCCTGCTACAAGGCCGGCTACATCGGCGGTGTTCCTAGCGCAGGCGGTAGCGTTGAGTTCCAGGGCGGCGCTTCCCTGACCAGGGCTCAAGCCGCCAGCCTGATCCACAAAATGATGCAGAAGATGAAGCTCCTCTAGGCAAACGTGCCAGGCACTTAAGTTATTAACTTACGTGCTTGGCACCTCCGTTAGCGCCAGACGCGGCGCATTTGCAAGAGCTCCTGGATGTAGCCCCAAACGGACACGGGCGAGACAATCAACTGGTAAACGAGCACGTAAGCCAAAAGGCCCAGCCTGTTTTTCCTGACACGGAGATCGAGGCGGCCGAACACTTTTTTCTGGTAGTTATACATGATCAGGGTCATGGCGACGTTGAGCGGCAGGACCAGAAGGGTGTACGGCCCGACAATGTAATACTTGCCGAAACAGGCCAGTACCAGGCCGGGGATCCACACCAGCGTGTAAAAGAAGTCGATCACCGGGATCACCAGATCCACTCCGGTCAGGAATTTCTTCAAATAGGTCGGCTGCTGCCAGGGATAGACCGTCCTGATACCCTCGAACATCCCCCTTGCCCAGCGACTCCTCTGCCGGAAAAAATGCCGCCCGGTGCTGGGAACAGTCGTAAAAGCCACAGCCGTCGGCTCAAAGTACACCCTGTAGCCGGATTCGAGCAGCTTCCAGGTAAGTACGATATCCTCCCCGATGGCGTCCAGCCACCCGCCGGCCCGGCGCACGGCCTCGGTTTTGTAAAGGCTGAAAGCCCCCTGGGCGACCAGCGTACCCTGGTAAAGACCCTGCATCCGCTTGATCGAGGCGATGCCGACGAAATAGTCCCATTCCTGGACCCTCGTCCAGAAATTCTCCCTGCTGTTCCGGACGAGGACGTGACCCGCCACGGCGCCCACATCGGGAGGCGAGGACAAAAGCCTGGCCATGATGTGTTTCACAGCCAGGGGATGGAGCAGCGTGTCCGCATCGAGGGTCATAAAGTACGGTGTCTTGACCTCGGGCAATCCCGCGTTGAGGGCGAAGTTCTTCCCCGGTCTCTCCTCGCGCAGGCACACAAAGTCCAGCTTCAGCTCCTCCGCCGCCGCCCGCGCGACATCCGTCGTCCCGTCCGTCGATCCGTTATCGACCAGGATCACCGCAATCGGGCCGCGATACTCCTGGCGGGCGATGTACCGGAGAGTCATCCCGATGTTCGGCGCTTCGTTGCGGGCGGCAATCAGAATTGTCACCGGCAAGTCGGGGTCGGCCACCTTGAAGGGGGGCTGCCGGTCAAGCAGCAGACCGACGGCGAGAAAAGCGACGAGGTATCCGGGCGCGTAGGCGACAAAGGTGATAATCAGCAGCGCCGGGAGAAAGCCCACGACCTGGCTCAGATCGTGCAGCCAGGGCTGGGAGAGGATTACCGATATAGCAACCCAAGTAAGGGCGCCGGCCTGGGTGATCCAGAACTTAGCCGTCACCGGCACATACCTGCGAGCAGGCACAGTAGGCCGAACGCCCGGTGCCCGGCCTTTTACCGGGGTTGGAGTCGGAGTCAGAGTCGGATCGGTGTGGCGCGTAACGGGATGTTGTCTCATGCGCTCGCACGTTCTCCGGTAGAAATAGGTACGGACGGACTGCCTGTCTGCGGTCAGGGATTGAGCTTTCCAACAGCTCAGCCTATGTAGATGTTAGCATACCGTCGCAGCCGAAAACATTAGCAAATTAATAAGGATTTAGCAACAAATAACAGAACGAGCCCCCCTGAAAAGGCTCCGTGAAACGCCTTATCTCCCAGGAAAACAGTCTGTTGTTACCCATCGGCTCGCTGGAGTTTTTGAACTTTTGAGACGTGACCCCGGTAGGAAGGCGTTAGCGGTTCGTTAGCGGCTTAGCGGAGCTTTTGAACTTTTGAGGTTTGACCCCGGAACTTGCTGAAGTTCCGAAAAGACATCCGCCACCATCTCATAGTGTCGGTCCTGGTGGACCAGGACGCAATTATTTGAAATCGCAAGTGCGGCAATAATAACGTCCATCGTTGGTACCGTAACTCCACGCCGGCGCAGCGAAAAGGCCATCCACGATGCCTTTTCCCATGCTTCAGCACCGGCCTCAACCTGCGGCAAAGCGCCCAATTCATCACGCAAATACCGGTACTGCTCCTCGGTCCTGGCCCCGGTCAGCAGTTCGAGCATTACCACCGGCGCTATTACCACCATCTCACGCTGCAGGGCATCCTTCAACCAGTGTTGGATCTCAGCCGGGCCATCTCTGCGCAGCCCCAGAATCCAGATGGACGTATCAACAAGGTAAAGCCGCTTACTCATCTTTGCGCAATTCCTCTAGCTCGTCCAGCATTAATGCCAGGTCTTCCGTCCCTATTCTCTCCGTAAGCCTTGCCAACCGTTGACGCCGCACGAAATCCCTAAGCGCAAGGTTGATCACTTCCGTCATCTTCTTGCTGCCTGCCAGACGCATCGCCTCATCAAGTATGGCCCTATCGACATAAACTGTTGTTTTCATTTGCCATCACCTCTTGCCATTATTCTACCCATATCTGTGCTGTCATTCAATGGCTGTGAAGATAACCCTTGACACCCAGGACCTTGTGTATTACCTTACTTGTAAGGACTTCTTACAGAAAGGAATGTGAGCGGATGGACGAACAGTTCGAGGTGATCAAGGTCACCGCCAAGGGCCAGATGACCCTGCCTGCATCCGCCCGCAGGCTTTTGGGTATCGAACGCGGCGACTACCTCGCCGTGCACGTTCACGGCGATGAGGTGATCCTGCGGAAAGTTGCACCGCTCAAAAAGGCCAGCCGAAGCGGCGCGATTTTCAGCCTCATCGGTCGGGGCGAAGGACCGCCCGACCTCGCTGAGAAGCATGACGCTTACCTGGCGGCAGCCGAGGAGGAACGCCAGGAGTGAAGGTTCTGGTGGACTCCGGTGCTGTCCTGGCCCTCATCAACCGCCGTGACCGCTGGCACGAAGCCGCCCTCGCCACTCTGAATGACCTTGTCCGACGGGAAGCGCAACTGATTATGACCAGCTTCCTGATCGCCGAAACGCACGCCCTGCTGCTGGCGCGGATGGGGCGACAGCTCGCACGGGAATGGCTTCTTTCCTACGACTGGAACCTCATCCACGTCTCGCCCGGGGATGCCAGGCTTGCTCGTGAGATCATTGCGCGATACCAGGATAAGGACTTCTCATATACCGACGCCACGAGTTTCGTCGTAATGCGGCAGTATGACATACCCGTAGCCTTCACCTTCGACCGGCACTTCGACCAGTTCGGTCTGGGCGTCGTCGGGCGATCATAGGAATACCTTTTCGCTCCGGCGGTCAATTCTTATCTCCGGATTCTTCGCGCTCTCGGCGTCCATTGCCGTTCCTAACAACATTCTTTTACAACATTCTGCTTTCTTGGCGCCCTTGGCGGTTAAATGGTCGGGCGCTTCGCTCCCTCCGCATTCGGCAATCGGACTTTGACGGGATTCGCGACCACGAATCCATAATAGTTGAGTTAATAAGTTAAGTGTCTGGCACCATCAGCTACCTGCCGGTACTGTCCTTATCGCAATTCTTCCCTACAAATCAAATAGGGTAAACCGCAAACCTACCGCTCGTAAACAATAAAAACTCAGGGTCGCCCGTAACTACCTGCCAGGTAGTCCCGCGGCGTGCAGATCCGCACGCCGGCGACGGCCTGGTTCCGGTAGCGGCCGAAATGGCGCAGGTCACCGGTCAGGAAATGCGTCGCCCCCGCCGCGATCGCCGCCAGGAGCAGCGGCCGGTCCTTCTCCGGCAGCATTGCCGGACAGGACGCGTCCGGCGGCGCTTCGGCCACCACGCTCACGTCACTCAGGAGTTCCGCCAGCCGCCGCCGCTGGTCCGGGTGACGCAGGTTGCGCCGCGCCTCCTCCACTGCATAGCCCGAGGTCAGTAACGTGACCTCCCCGCTCCGAGCCAACTCCCACAGCCGCAGCAGGCCCCGGCTGCCGTAGGCGGCGGAGAAAAACACGTTGGCGTCCAGGAACAGCCGAGGCATCTAGCGCGACCGCGGCCTTTCGTGGGGGATTTTCTCCGGGTCGAGCCCGAGCCGGCGGACCTCATCAACCGCCCGGTCGTAGTCCTCGGGCGTGACGGCGTTGTTCAGGAGAAACTCGGCCTTGCGTTCCCGGGTGTAGATCTCGACCGGCAGAACCGCCGCCGGGCGCAGCAGTACCCCCTCCTCCCGCGCCTCGGCCACCAACAATGTGCCCTCTCGCAGGTCGTAGATCTCCCGCAGAGAGGACGGGATGACCACCGTGCCGCGCTTACCCACGCGAATCGTCTCCGGTTCGCCCATCCGATCTCACCTCCGCACTCGGTCTTCTTCTGATAATCAGAATATCAGATCACGATCCTGGGGTCAATGGCAAGGCGGCTGCAAGAACACCAATGGCAAAAGGCAGCTCCCCCAAATTTACCTATTCCTCGGGAGCCAGAGGATGGATACCTTTTGCTCCGCCGCTCTAAACTCAGGGTCGCCCGTAACTACCTGCCCGCCTGTCTTCTCCGCCAACGCCAAAGCAAAACAGTCCGCATAGGCAATGGCCATCGTTGCCTTGTAACGGGCTGCGCGTAGTGCTTGATCGCGGTCGACGTCCACCGGATCTATCGGCAGTGCCTCCAGTATCGCCAGCGTGGTCCTTGCCCTTTCAAGACCTGCCGCCCGTTCGACGATGTAGGCGACCTCACCAAGATTGATCACCGAAAGTAAAAGCTTCACGGTACCGGCCCGTGCCGAAGCTATCAGCTCATCCACCTGATCCGCGCCCGTTTCCTTCTGCAAGTAGGTCAGGAGCGCATAACTGTCAAGGATGTATGTCTTCACGGGCGCGTTCCTCCCTGCGAGAAGCAAGCAAGGCGTCTACCAGGTTATAACCTTGCAGGAATCCTTTGGCTACCTTGTCGGGATTGTCGGGCAACGGCATCAGGGACAACACGCCGCCGTAATCTACGAAGGCCACCCTTGTCCCGGGATGAATTCCATACTTTTTTCGCAACTCAGAAGGTATAACTAACCATCCTTTTTGTGATACTTTAGCCATCTGAGCCATCAATATCACCCCACATGTATAACTACCCTATCAAGAGTATAACCGCTTGGGATACAAAACAGCAACACCGAAGTCCTACTAATTTATCGCAAAAGGCGGCTCCCACGTGCAATGGGAGAGCCGCCCCGTCCGTTCCGCCGGCCGCCTTTCTTGCCGTGCCTGCCGGCGGCGTAATGCAGCGTAATTTAGTATGACGTCCCCGAAATTCGAAATCGGGGGAGGGCTCTCTTGGAGATCGAACTTGTCAAAACTTGATAACTTGAGTGCCTGGCACTAAACGAGCAGCCGCAGTTTTTCGAGAACTTCCCCGATGATCTCCGCCGGGACAGAGCAGATAAATTCCGCTTCTTTTACCCGCCAATCCAGACTTTTAACCTGATCAGCCAGAACCACGCCGGAAACCGGCAAGCTGCCCGGCAACAAAACCTCGAAGGGATAACCCTTCACCTTGGAAGTGACAGGGCAAACCAGGGCCAGGCCGACTTTGCCGTTGTAAATGCGTGGAGAAACCACCAACGCCGGCCGGCGACCGGCCTGCTCGTGCCCCGCCTGAGGATTGAACTGTAGCCAGATGACGTCTCCCCTATCGGGAACATACAGTTCGGGCTCTACCATACTTCACGTCCCACCGGCTGTCCGGTGTCCACTTCACAGTGCAGGTTATCCTCAGTAACCTGAGACAATAGCATTTCGAGACTGCAACGTCTGGGACGAATAATCAGCCCGTCGTCGCCGACTTCCAAGTCCACGGGTGCACCCTCAGCCAAACCCACTCTCTGAATCAGGGATCTCGGAATACGTATGCCCAGACTGTTGCCCCACTTTTGCACATACGCCAGCATCAGCAGCACCTTCCTTAATGGCATGCTTATACACGTTTATACAAAGTATATACATTGATAAGTAAAACGTCAACCCTACCCCTGCTACCTGGCGTGCTTTGCAGCTTCTTCCCTACATTCTTACTCTGCGGCCCTGCGTCTCTCTGTGCCGTCATCAAATGTGAAGGTCTGACCCTCACATTTGGGGGATAGCCCGTACATCGGGTCCAGCAAAAAAGAGCCCGGGGGAGGGCTCTTTGGAGATCGAACATGGCAAAACTTGATAACTTGAGTGCCTGATAACTTGAGTGCCTGGCACCGATTGCTTTCCGGCACCGATTGCTTTCCCAGCCGCACTGCCTGGCACCGATTGCTGACGGGATGAGAAAGGTTTGACATAGGAGATACATATAATGTATATTGTGATGTATTAGGAGGAGGTGCCGCCGATGATCCGTAAGCAACTCTATATAGAGCCTCACCAGGACGCCCTGCTCAAGAAGCGGGCCCGGCTGGAGGGCGTCACCGAGGCGGAACTGGTTCGCCGCGCTCTGGAGGCGCATCTCGGCCGGGTCAGCGCCCGGAAGGACCCCGCCGCCTGGGAAAAAGAAAAGGCCTTCATCGCCAGCCGGCGCGGAGCGGGCCGGGGCCCCCGGAGGAGCTGGCGCAGGGAGGACCTCTATGACCGCTAGGGCCCTGGTGGACACGAACGTCCTGGTCTACGCCTACGACGGCGCGGAGCCGGACAAGCAGGAGCGGGCCTTTCAAGTCCTGGATGAACTGGCGCTCACCGGGCACGGGGCGCTGAGCGCCCAGATTCTTGCCGAGTTTGTGGTGGCCGTGACGCGCAGGATCCCCACGCCCCTGAGTCTTCAGGAGGCACAAGAAAGAGTCGAGAACTTGCTGCAGGCCTGGACGGTTTTCGACATCACCGGGTTGATCGTCCTGGAGGCGGCACGCGGTGTGCGTACGCACAACCTCTCCTACTGGGACGCCCAGATCTGGGCGACCGCCCGCCTGAACCAGGTTCCTATTGTCCTCAGTGAGGACTTCCACTCGGGCAGCACGCTTGAGGGCGTGACCTTCGTCAACCCCTTCACGGCGGAATTCGACATCCGCAGGTTCATCTAAGTAGCAATACGGCTCCCCCTTCTTTCGGGAGAGCCGCCCCGTCCGTTCACCCGCCGCACGCCGCCGCGCCGGCAGGGTGATCTGGTTAAGTTGGGGGTCTGACCCTTTACTTAACCCGTCATAATTTAGTATGGTGTCCCCGAAATTCCTCCCCGAAATTCCTGAAGTGCCTGGCACCGATTTCCCCGCGGCATAATTTAGTATGGTGTCCCCGAAATTCGGGGGCAGAGGATCACGGTCGCGGAGTTTGAGGACAAGCCATTCTTCCAAAACCTCCTGCAAAACCTCGCGGCACCGCTCCAAAGTGTTCTCATTCGCCCACACGCCGGGACAGGATGGTATCTCGCCAAAAAAAGTACCGTCATCAAGTATCTTGTATCGCACCTCGGCCATCGCCGCCGCCACAAATGCGCTCAAAATAGCCATCATCATCCAAACCCCTTTCGGTCACACGCGAACCCTTCACCTCTTGCCATTATTATAACCATCACCGAGCCATCTTGGAACGGCAACTCCCGGCAAATCCAAAAAATCGGAGGTTCAGACCCTCCGACACAAATGAGTTCGTACCTGACACCCGTGACTCACTGAAAGCAAAACTTAATAACTTAAGTGCCTTATCCGTTAGACTGACCATAAAACGAGGGATATTGTAGTTACTTGTCGTAGAGACCCAGTACCCAACGTTTCGGGGAAAGGCCTTTCGGTGCCAGCAACTAGATTGCCCGTGCCAGACTTGCCTTCCCCGAGTTCCATGTGGCGTTATGATCGATAGAAGGGTCGTGCTTCGAGCACCGTTGTTGGATAAGGCTGATCGTCGTCCACTGTACACGTTGGGAATGCTGGAAAAGGAGTTCTGCATCATGGTTTTCGCCGGTATCGACTGGGCCGATGTTTCGCACCAAGTGGTTGTTATCGACGACCAAGCCACTACTCTAGCTAAGTTCACAGTTGCACACTCTCGCCGGGGTCTTGAGCAGATGGGCCGTGAGCTTTTGAGGCTCGTTGAAGAACCTGCCAATGTCGCCTGCATCGTTGAAACAAACCAGGGTCTCCTTGTTCAATTCCTATTGGAGAACGGCTTTGCCGTCTACCCCGTCAATCCCAAGCTTGTTGATCGGCGGCGGAAACCTTCCGGAGCAAAAAGTGACCCGCTGGACGCACGTCTCCTTGCCGATATTGGTCGCGCTGAACTTCCTTATCTACGGCAACTTAAACCTGACAACGAGATCATCCAGGAACTCAAAATACTCACTCGTGATCAGGAGAGTCTGGTCCAAGAGAGAACCAGCCTAACCAACAAACTTATGGCTTGCCTGAAAACATACTACCCCGTGGCATTGGACCTGTTTTCGAGTGCTAACAGCCCGGTCTTTCTAGCCTTTCTCCGGGCCTTCCCGGCGCTACAGGTTGCCCGCACGGCATCTGTGCCCGAACTTGCGGTCTTTCTCAAGTCCCGCCGACATCCACAACCAAACAAGACGGCGGTTGCAATCTGGACTAAACTAAACGAGCCTCAACTGGAGGCTAATGCTCCGACCGTTCGGGCAAAAGCCAGATTAATGTTGGCTTTGGTGGGCCAGCTGGAAGCTCTGCAAGCCGAAATCAAAGCCTATGACGAGGCCATCCAGGATCTTTTTAAGAGCCACTCCGACTACAAGATCTTCGCCAGCATCCCGGGGGCGGGAGTAAAGCTGGCACCACGGCTCCTGGCGGAGTGGGGCGATGATCGGAGCCGTTATCCAAACTTGCAAGCTGTTCAAGCCCAAGCGGGGACGACACCGGTAATGTTCCAAAGCGGCAAGTACTCCTATGCACGTCCACGTAAGTCCTGTGTGAAACCCTTCAGAAACGTTATGTACCAACTGGCAATGCAGAGTATCCGTTGGGTTCCTTGGGCCCGTGAATATTATGACACCAAACGGGCGAAGGGCAAAGCCCATGCCACGGCGGTCAGGTGTCTGGCGAGTGTTTGGATGCGCATTATCTATGCAATGTGGCTCAATAACATGCCCTATGATGAGACGCGATTCTTGGCTGCCAAAGAGAAACATCAGTCTCGTGCAGCCTAACCCCAACCGAAATATCTAGACGTCATTAATGGGGTATTGACATAGAAGGTCTGGCACCATCAGCTACTCATTCCAAATAGACAGTCACGGTATCATTTCCTGTATCAGTCAAGTCAACCGATGTTATGGTCAAAGTGTGAGGAATCCTAGCTACCACAGTCCCTGCAACCCATTGGTTCCTGTATAGCATCGGATTCGTTCCAGTGGTAAAGAAAGTAGCGTCAGTGGTGCCGTCAGACAAATTCCAACGCCGGAACACATCTCCCACGCTTTTGAAACTCCCAGGCGGATTTGCCAACGCTTTTACCTTTAGATCGAGGATTACATACTTGTACCCGTCAGGCGCTGCATAGTCTTCATATTTGGTTGAGTATCTTACACCGGAGATCAGCACCACAGCCTTTGTCATTTCAATCTCATCACCCGCCTTGTACCTTCCCTCCTCAGTCGGTGGTTCATAATTCAACGGCGGAGACTTCGAAACAATGGTTACTGTCTTAGTACCTGGATCCCAATTAACATTCGCTCCTAACGCTTCTGAGATTACACGCAACGGCACAAGTGCTCGGCCATCAATTGTAATTGCCGGGACGTCAGAATCAATATCCTGGCCGTCAACATTTACCTTGACTATCGGAAAGCCGCGATAAAGACCCCACTCGGAGGCGTAGGCTCCAAGCGCCAAACTAAAGACTATCACAGTTAGCAATCCCAAAACCCGTAAAGCTTTCACAAATGTTAAACCTCCCTTAGGGATGTTCCCCCCGGACAGACAAATTACTTGGGCGTAGGCGTATAAGCCCACGGCTTTTCTAAAGCCAGTTTTAAACATTCATGCTGGGTAGCCAATTCGAACAGCCCCTGCTCAGCGCTTGCCACATAGACTTCGGCTTCCAGAACAGCCTGCGATGTAACCATTCCCACCTGATATCTCATCTTGGTTGTTCTCAGTGTTTCTCGTGCAACATCAAGGTCTCTAACCATTGCCTCGTACGATGACTCCAAAGCCAAGATGCTGTTGTAGAGACTCCGTACCAACTGTAAGGTTTCATTACGCGCAATCTCATTGTCCAATCTGGCCTTCTCGACATCACTGGAGTTGATAACGGTTCCTGTTCCTGGCGAGGGTGTCATGTTCTGAACACTGTCTTTGTACTTGGTGGCCTCTGACGCTATCTTTAGCAGGGGATTATCATAAAGGGCGCGACCCTCATAAAACTTATAATCGCCTTGGATCGGCGCATAAGTCGGAGCATCCACTAAATCGATCTGCTCCCCAACTGGCAGCTTCAAAAGTAAGTTAAGGGAGAGACAGGCCTTGTCCAACTCCCCCCTGGCCGAGACAACCTCCCCCTCAGCAGCAGATACTTTCGCCTCTGCCTCCATTAACCCACTCCTCGTAAGCATACCGCATCGATACAAAGCCTGGCTTTTCATCAACTCTTGCTTTGCGCGAGTGACAGTGAGTTCTTTCAGATCGACTCTTCGCTGGCACTTAACAACATCGTAATACCTCTGAATAGCCTCAAGCGCCACTGCATCGCGTTTCGAATAGTAAGTATTAAGAGCCCTCTGATAGTTAAAGTCTAGGGACTCTTTAGCATAAATCGATTGCTCCCCGACTTCTGACCACTCGTAAATATATTGCGGTAATATGGTGACGCTCTTTCTCTTGCTGTCGGCGTCCTCAAGGTCAACTTCCGCCTTCCTTAAAGAATCACTAACAAGCAAAGCTCTGTTGATAGCTTCCTGTAGTGTCAGCTTTCTTGCTTGATTCTCGACCGATACAGTTGCAAAAGCAATGTTTGCGCCGTTGAGCAATGTGAAAACTATGGCCGCCACCACCATTAGTACTCGCACGCTACCACATACTCCTTTAGCTAATAAACTATTTAGCACCTAATAGCACCTAAAGTATAACCTGCCAGCATTGCTACCGTCAACGGCGAATACTCTTTGTCGGGCGAGGCCGGTCAATAGCTTTGGTGCCGGGAACCTAAAATCAGCTAATTTTATCGATAAATATCGATAAGCCTGACCCCGTAACAAGGAAAAAGGAACCCGGGGTTCGCAAGAGCCCCGGGTTCCGGCGGTCCGGTCCCGCTATTCAGCTCTAATCAGCCAGCTTAGCTGACTATTTTAGAACTCGAAGTTCGCGGTCTTGGTGGCGGCATCCCAGGAGAGCTTGCCGCCGAAGGCCATCTCGAGACCGCGCAGGGTCGCGTAGGTGGCGCCGTCGATGATCTTGCCGCCCTGATCAACCGGCACCGTAACGCCGTTGATAAGGATGACGTTCTTACCGATCGGGAAGGCCACGACCTTGCCGTCCTTGATGAAGTAGGCGGTCTTGGCGGCGGCATCCCAGCTCTTGCTGAGGCCGAGGACTTCGTTCAGCTTGTTGACCTGAACCAGGGTCCGACCGTTCACGACAGCCACGCCGGCATCGCCAACCTTAAAGGATGCGCTTACGGTACCGGTACCGACAGTGGCGTTAACAACGGTCGCAAGTGCATCACCGGCAGCCGATCCGTCGAGGGTGTTAACAGCGGAACCGCCGATCTCGACTTCAATGTCACCAGTTACACGGGTGCCAACGTCGTACTTGATGTTGTAAATCTCGATGGTGTCAATGCGGTTCGAGAAGGACGGAGACATCTTGTAGGTCTGATCATCAACTCTAGTCATCTTGGTCTCGGAACCGCCATTGATGGTGTACTTCGGAGCCGCTGCGAACTTGATGTCCTTGCCTACGGTCAGCGTAATTTCGCCGCCGGAGATAAAGGCATCCTTCACTGCCTCGGTCAAGGTAATCTTACCGCCGAGCTCCTCAAACCCGTTGGAATTAACCTTGGTTTTTTCAGCGGTAGCCGTGAACGGAGCGATCACTTCGCCGAGAACGACCTCAGCCGGACCGACATCGCCCTTAACCTTGACTACGAGGTCGCCGGGGGCAAAGTCGGCGTCGAGCGTTACGTCAATACCCTTGATAGTGTATTCATCAGACGCTGTACTTACGATGAACCAAGCGCCACGGTTCTCGTCACCGCTCACCTTGTAACGACCCTTTCCGGTTAAGCCGGTGGCGGTACCGTAATTCGAACCAAAAGCAGCTCCTTCCGGAAGCTCAAGCCAGATCTGATCATTGAGGCTCAGCTTCGCGGAGAACTTCATCTTAATGCCATCGACGTTCTGGTTCTTACGGCCGGGATACAGCTTGTCGCTGGTATCGTCGTACCGAGTGAAGGTACCGGAGGTCTCGCCGATCTTAGCGACAACCAGATCGGTAGCCTCGAATACGCTACCAGACTTCGCGGTAAACTGGACAACAACATCGCCTTCAGAAGCGCCCGGACCCACATTGATGGTCGGGTTGTCAAGCTTCAGACTGCCGGCAGTCGGACCGGAAGGAGTACCGGAGAACACGATTTCAAGAGTGTCCGTACCAATACCGTTGACGGTAGCAGAAAGGCCCATAGAAGACACCAGGTTTCCATAGCTCGCCCAGGTTAGGGAGTCGGGAAGCTCTGCGTAGATGACCTGGCCCACAGCAGCGCCGGCCTTATTCTCTTCGAAAGTAATGTCTGCGACCTGCTGAGGAGTTCCGCTGGACTTGATGGACACGACAGTCCCGGCTGAAACAGTGAGGGCCTTATCACTTACGACACCGATGACCTTCTTGGTCTCGGCCGTCCAAGCGGTAGTTGCAACGCCGCCAACAAAGGCAACGGCCTCGAGCTTAACGCTTACTTCGATGTCGCCCTCGAAAGCAGCATCAACGATGACCTTACTCGCATTAGTGGTAGCAAAGTTGAACTGAATGCTGGAAACGTTACCCGCAACATAACCCTTAAGGGTATCCTTGTCGGAACCGCCTGCGTCTACAGTTGGGCTACCGGACACAAAGCTGCTAATGTTCGTACCGTCAGGAGCAGCAGCAAACTCCACGTCATCCGGAAGCTGGACTGTGAAGTACACAGCATCGGTTGCGGAAAGCTGGGCTTCTGAGTCAATGGCGGCCTTGATATAGCCAAGGACATTCTGGGTAGTGCCGTCGGCAACAACCGCTTTGTTAACTGTATTGGTCCACGTTACGGTATCAGCCGCAAAAGCGCTGCCCATCGGCAGTACCAGCGTGAGTACGAACACGATGGCGAGCAGCAGGGAGATTCTCTTGTTCCGCGCTTTAATCACCTAACTAATTCCCTCCTCTAAAATATTCTTGGGTCTGGTAACCCAACAAGGTGCTTCTGATACGTAAGGTGCTTCGTCAACTAGTAAGAATCTTTGGACGATCACCTCTTTTGCCGGGTTCCACATCCCCCCTTTAACAAGATGCAAAAGGTGCTATGGATACGCACACCTTCTAATCGAGGTAACCCTTTGCAGCGGTGGTACGGGCTGTACCCGTAACCATTCTACCACAAGCATGGCAGGACTTGCACCGGTTACCTGATTGATTAGACAACCGGCCGGCGCAAAATGTTCCCTTTTCAGCGAGAAATTTTTTTGTGTGCTCGGAAGATTAACTCGTTAGGTATGTTGGTGAGGGCGCCGGGCGGTGGGGCAACAATGGGGTCGGACTTATCGTTACTTGTCGTTGTTCCAGCGTCGCACGCTGAACGCCGAACGTCGAACGTCCGTTAACCGCCAGGGATGCCAAGTCGCTGATTGGCGTTCTTCTTTACCTTGGCGCCCTTGGCGGTTTAATGGCTTATGATTTACCGGTCATTGTCCGAGCGCCGAATGCGGAGGGGGCGACGCACCCGACCACGTCCAGTGGGGTCAAACCTTAAAAGCTAAAAAACCCGGGGTCCGGTTAGAAGCCGCCCGGGATAACGCGGCAATTGATGAGGTGAAAATGATGGTCGAAAGCGAAAACGCTCTTGGTGAATCCTTTAGCGCTGAGTAATGCCAGGCTGAAGGCGTCCACGTAGGAAAGATCCTGGTCGGAAAACTTGTTGAGCACTTCACGCACCGCCGCCTCGTGCTCCGCCCCGTAATAAACAATGTGGACAAAGCCTTTTTCTCTCGCCGCGGAGAGTCTGTCCAGAAACGAAGCGGCCTGAGGAAAGCCCAAGCGATAGCGGATCAGAGTGAAGCATTCGGCGACAATCAGATCGGTCGTCACTTGGGGAACGTCCGCCATCGACCTGAATGTTTCAGCCGCCTGCCGGTGGTGACGGTCATTCCGGTCCAAAAAGGCGTAATAGGCGCCGGTATCGACAAATACTTTCCTATCTACCATAGAGATAGCGGTCATGGTTTTCGGCTCCGTCCTCGCTTCCGCCGGCTCCGATCCCCTCAAGCTCCAACAGGGGATTCGACTCCGCTTCCAGCGGCTTAATGTAGGCGTCTATCGCCCGCCTGATGATCTCCGCCTCGGTTACTTTTTGCCGTAAGGCAATTCTCTTCAAGGCCGCGTCCTGTTTCTTGCTGATATATGTCTGTTTGCGAACAAGACCCTCTTCAGCCATGATGTCATCACCTCTCTTTATACATTACATTATGCCCTCGGTCTACGACTGTCAATAACGGGGGCAGGGCAACAATGGGGTCAGACTTATCGTTACTTATCGTTATTCCAACGTCGCACGCTGAACGCCGAACGTCGAACGTCCGTTAACCGCCAGGGATGCCAAGTTCGCCAAAATCGGGGAGTAATAAAGTATAGTGGAAGTATGAAGATAACGAAGAAGTAGCCAGTGCGCCAAGAAGGGGGATGTTCAAAATCCTAGTTTTTAAAATATTAGCACGGCCAGACGGTAGGACACGGGTTATGTCTCAGAGGTAGTGGAAGGTTCACGCGTTAAGCCCCTGAGCCTGATACGTCGTTCATCCACAATCCAGAGTAGGCCCGCAAGCGGGACGCTTGGCAGGGCCGGCAATACCTTTTTGAAGCACGCAATCATGGATTGCCTGCTTTGATCCCGAACTCGCAGTACAATGATTCCTGGATGCCCCTTCGGTTTGTATGTGCGAATATCCGCAAAACCTATACCCACCTAACTAATACACGATTTTCCCGCTTGCACTGTTCTATAAGAAGGGCATCAGAAACACCCTGCATCCCCTCCGACCAAACCGTTTCCGCATCGCAACCGGAAGCGCGAAGCAAATCGGCCAGCTCCTGAGGGAGGTTTTCATCAATCTTAAACTTATAGGTAGACATGCCGCTCTTTGGTCAACAGGGCCGCGTAAGCGATAGCCGCCCTGACATCATCCGCGGTTAAGCTGGGATAGCTTTTAAGGATTTCGTTCATATCCAAGCCGGATGCCAGGTTATCTAGAATAACGCTCACCGGAATCCTGGTACCCTTGATACAGGCTTCACCATGGCAAACAGCGGGGTCCGTTATAATCCTTTCTACTAGGCTCACCGCCATCCCCTCTTTTTGCATATGTTTGATATCCATATTATACCCTGAGCCGTAAGCCTGGCAACATCGCCGGCAACCAGCGAAAGACTCAGGTTATGGGGGTCGGACTTATCGTTATTCTTTTCAGCGAGAAATTTTTTGTGTGCTTGGAAGATTAACTCGTTAGGTATGTTGGTGAGGGCGCCGGGCGGTGGGCATTGCGCGCTGAGCATTGCGCGGTGGGCATGGTCGCACGCAGAGGCGCGGAGAACGCAGAGTAAAGAATATAAGGGGAAAGAGGGATAATCGCAGAAGAAAGCGACACTGCTATTAACCGCTGGCCTGATGTGGTATAATCAAGGCAAAATGGAGCAGTAGCCATGAAGGTTCGTGATGTCATCAAGCTGATTGAAACTGACGGCTGGTATATGGTGTGCCAGAAGGGAAGTCACCGGCAGTTCAAGCATCCTACTCGACCCGGTCGGGTAACCATTGCCGGGCACCCTAACGATGACCTGGCTTCAGGAACGTTAAACAGCATCCTTAAACAGGCAGGACTGAAACGGAGGGATTAGAATTGCGGCAGTATCTGGTGATTGTCGAAAGAGCAGACGGCAACTACTCGGCCTACTCCCCGGACCTACCAGGCTGCGTAGCCACCGGCCGGACGGTGGACGAAGCCAAAAACAATATGGCCGTTGCTATGCGTATGCACATCGAAGGTCTTATTGAGGATGGAATTCCACTGCCTGAACCATCGACAACGGTGGATTACATCCCTGTGAACGCTTAGTGTTATAGAGTGGCGTAGGCCTTCAAGCCCATTCCAAATCGTCCACGGTGATACTGTTGGACGGTTTTCTTTTTATGGGTGAATTTCTTTATAGACGGGGGTCAGACTTATCGTTACGCGGTAATTACTATCCGGCCTTCCCGGCGGGCATGGTCCAGAATAACAGCGTCAGGCGCCCGGTCCAACCCAAGTGAAACCGCATGAATGGCATCATATCCTTCTCTTGTAAGCCTTTCAGCTAATCCCGGAGAAAGAGGCATATCAATAAGAAGCTTCACAGCCAGCGGTAGTCCTCGTGCAGGCCGAGGATCAGTTTGAGTTCGTTATCAATTTGCGCCATCGCGCCGGTGCCGGCGATGTTCTCGATGAATTCCTTGAGCCGGCGGGCGGCGTCGACCGCCCTTAGTTGTTCAACGAGGGCATAGGTCTTTTTGCCGGCCACCTGCAGCGGAACGTGAAACGGGGCCGGCCGCTTGACAGAGCTGGAAAGAGGAACAACCAGTACCGTGCTCAGGACATTGCAGATATCCGCCTGGACCACCACTGCGTAATGCGGCCCGCGGGTTTCGTGACCTTTTGTCTCCCCGAGAACGATGCGGTAGATGTCGCCTCGGCGCACCGGTCTAGGCATCTCTTTCTCCCTCGATACGTTTGATGTAGTCGTCCAAATCCTCCATACCGGCTTCGGCCAACTGGCGCGTTTCGCGCTGAGCACCGGCATCAGCGGCGTATTCCGCGATCGCCTTTTTTCTCATCAGCAGCGCTTCTCTGGCCAGGTAGGCTTTAAGCGCCCGGCGTACCAGCTCGCTCTGATTGTTAAACCCTTTCGCGGCGGCAATATCCTTTAATTGCTTGAGGGTTGCCTGGTCAAGCTTGACAGTGATCGATTTCACGGACGTGTCACCCCCTACGTACCTTTCGGCCGGCTATGTGTACATCATATAGTATGCCCAAAGGTAAGTCAACGTGTCTTACTTTGGGGGGTCAGACCTCAAAAGTTCAAAATCGCCGGCGTTTCGGCCGTTGATGAGGAGCGAGCCCGAGCAATTATATGCACCTTTACCGATAAAGAGTTTTCCTATACAGACGCTACGACTTTCGCCATAATGGAGCGGCTGAATCTGGAATACGCCTTCTCCTTCGGCCACCACTTTAAGCAGTTCGGGATCCAGCTTTTAGAAGACGAAGATTAGGGGCCAGACTTATCGTTACTTATCGTTATTCCAACCCCCATCGAACATCGAACCTTTGAACCTTGAACGTTGAATGTTGAACGTCGAACGTTGAATAGTCGGCCGCAAGCCCCGGGGAAATCCGGGGGGCACCTTCTCCCGCAGCGATACGGTTTCAACTCCACGAGTACTTCCACTAATTACTCCTTCCATATTGTTGGTTAATAAGGTAAATTGTTAGATGAATTAACCTTTTCGTCAGAAATTCCCTACCGCGCGCATTAAAATAATGTAGAAAATTTTTCCCGGAACCCCGGAACTTTTGCGACCCGTATCATGTCTAAAAGGTAATCCGGCAGTTCCGCGGCCGAGGAGGAATGCCCTCCTTTGGACAAGGTGAAACTGCTCGTTCAAAGGTCCCAAAAAGGCGACGCAAAAGCCTTCGAGGAACTGGTGGAGCTGTACCAGGATAAAGTTTATACGCTGTGCTACCAGTTGACCGGCAACCATGCCGACGCCCAGGACCTGGCCCAGGAAGCCTTCGTCAAGGCGTACAGCGCCTTGCGGGGTTTCCGCAACGAGGCCGATTTCGGGACCTGGATGCACCGGATCACGGTGAACCTCTGGATCAACTTCAAGCGCCGGCAAAAGACGGCGATCTCCCTGGATGAGCCGGTGCAGATCGAAAACGGCGAGGTTCCCCGGCTGGTGGCCGCCGCCGGCGAGTCGCCCGAAGAGGCGCTCGAAGCCAAGGAGTTCCGTTCCATGCTGTGGGCGGCGATGCGCGAGTTGTCCCGGGAACACCGGGTGATCCTGGTGCTGCGCGAGATGCAGGGTTACGCCTACGAGGACATCGCCCGCCTGCTGAACTGCTCGCTGGGCACGGTCAAGTCCCGGCTCAACCGGGCGAGGCAGGCGTTACGCGAGAAAGTGCGGGGAGAATAAGGCAGGTAATAACGATGAGGTGCGCCGAGGCAAGACAACTGCTGCCAGAGTGGCTGGAAGGCGAGGCCGCCGCCCTAGTTTCGGCGGAGGTCGAGAGCCATATTGCCTCATGTCCGGAATGCCGGGCCGAAGCGGCCCTGTGGCGGCGGATAGCCGGCGGCCTGCGCGAAATGAGCACCGAAATCCCCGCCCCGGCGGGCTTCGCCGCCGGAGTTACGGCCAGGCTCTCCACCGGGCGCAGAGGCATCCTGGTTAGCTGGTCGGACACCTGGAAGCGCGCGGTAGCCGCCGCGGCCGCCGTAACCATACTGGCATGCGGTTCGCTGGGTATAGCTTACCGGCTGCTGCCCAACCTGACCGTCGCCGATAACGGCGGCGACACGCCCAAGATGGCGATAATAGAGAATAACCCCGGGAACGACACGGTCGCCGATCCCGTCACACCCGATGCGACCAGCCCGCCAAAACCCCATAAGCAGGGTGTAACTCCGCCCGCGGCGAATCCCCCGTCCAACAGCGGCCAAGGCGGGAGCACCGTCCCCGACGACGCTGTGACGCCGCCAAACTTCGCCTTCCTCAGTACCGACCGGAAGGTGGTCATCCACACCACCCTGGTCCGGCTGCAGGTGGAAGACATCTCTTCCGCTTACCAGCAGGCGGCGACCGTAGCCAAGGGGCTTAACGGTTCGGTGGAGGTCCTGGCGGTGCAGGACGGCGCCGACGGGCGCCGGCAGACCGTGGCCGCCGAGGTCCCGCTGGATAAGGCCGACCAGGCCCTGGCAAAGCTGACCGGTCTGGGTCAAACCCTTGAGCGGAAACCCGACATCAAAGACGTTTCCGCTACTTACAACGAAAAGGCCGTCAGGTACAACAGCCTGCTGGCCGAGTGGCAGGCCACCGGGGACGCAAACCAAAAGGTCCTGCTGGAGGCCGAAATGAACGCCCTTAAGAAGCAGTTGGACGACCTGAGCCGGAAGGCCGAGCGCCAGACCATCGTCCTGATCCTTGAGGGATAGACGTAAGACTTAGGGTGTAAGGCGTAGAAGGCCAGAAGTCTGAAGTTAGATGTTGGACTTGATGAATAGAGGGACCCCGCCTGATAAAAGGCGGGGTTTTTGTTTAGCTAATCCACATGTTAACGTCCCGTATCTAACGGCTAACCGCCAACAGCTAACCGCCATTTATGGCGTTGGAGAGCCGGTGCAGAATGACCGCGGCCTCCGCCCTGGTCAGGTAGGATTGCGGCCGGAAAGCCGTCGCGGCATCGCCGCCCAGCAGGCCGAGGGCGTAGACCTTGACAACATCGCGGCGCGCCCAGGCAGGAATGTCCTGCCAATCTTGGTACGGGACGTTTTCCGGGGGCCTGGCCGGCTCGAGGTTCAGCCAGGCGCACATGCGTGCCACCATGGCCGTGCCTTCGACGCGGCTGATTAGCCTGGCCGGTTTGAAGGCACCGTCCCTGTACCCCGCGACCAGCCCGAGTTCCTGGGCGGCGCTGATCGTACCCCTGGCCCACGAAGGGATGCGGCCCGCGTCGGTATACGAAGGCTGCCGGTCCCCGTTGGGAACGAGGCCGGCCACCCTGGCCATCAAAACGGCCAGTTCCGCCCGGGTCACCGGTTTGTCGGGGCGGAAGGCGCCGTCGGGATAGCCGGCGACGAACCCCTTGTCGGCCATTGCGCGGATCTCCAGCTCGGCCCAATGGCCGTCGACGTCACGCAGCTTGAGCCCCTTGGGCGGAACGGGAAGATCGACGCTTTGCCCCGCTATCGCTCCCGTCGCACCGTCCAGCGCGATGAACTGGACGCGCGACACGCCGTCCCGGAAGGGGATGTAGGCGAAGAACTCGCCCTGCTCCGAAACCTTCACCGGGGCACGCTGCTCTCCCGGCACGCACAGGTACAGGGTGGAGGCCGTGGTCTTGCCCCGGGCGAAAAAGCCGTCGCGCACGGGTATTATGGTCAGGACGCTCAAGGCCGGCGGTTCGGCGGAGGGCAGCGTTTTACCCTTGACGGCAACGGCGACCGGTTCCCCGCCGGGCCCTCTCAGGGCGGTGACGGTGATTTCTTCGCCGGTAAACAGATCCGAAGGCTCAATACCCAAGCCGTTCTTGGTGACGACGGCCCGGCTGCCGAGAGGGTAAACGCCTCCTTCAGCAGTGCGCAGCGTACGGTCGGATTTCTGGTAAGACAGGAAATGCTCCGTACTTTCGGCGGCGTCGTCGGCGATGTCGATGCGCCGGGCCTCCTTCGTTCCGGGGGACAGGATCACCCGCACCCACTGACCGGGATAAAGCTGGTCCGAGCCGGCCAGCAAGCCCCAGCGGTAAACCTCGGTGTCCTTACCAAGCTGCAGGGATACGGCGGTCCCATCGTAAGCGGACAGGTAGAGCGAATCGTCGGTGGCGAAGATGACGCGCCCGAACATTACCGCCGAAAAGGCCGTGATGCTGATACAGGTCCGGGAATCCGGGATCAAGGTGGCGATGACCAGGTCTCCCGGTTGCAGCGATGACGGTGAAGCCGGCTGGCCGTTGCGGGTCACCGGGGCGCCGGGGAGCAGGCTGTAAGCGACGCCGGTTCCCAGCGAGAACCGGCCGGCGGCGTCGGCCTGGCCCAGGTGGCCGACAGCGATGCTGCGCCTGGCGGTAATGCAGGAAATCCCGGCTGTGGACGGCGCAACACCCAGCTTGACGGGCATGCCCGGCGCCAGTTGCTCGGCGCTCGCCGACAGGGAAGCCCCAAAGGGCAGGTTGTCCCGGTCCCCATCGACGACGGTGTCGTTGAAGAAGGTCGCCGCGTCGGGATGCAGGTAGAAAGTCCGGGAGTCGTCCAGGAGCCTGACGCTCCTGCTCAAAGGATCAACCGCAGCCAGGATGCCGTCGACTTCCTCGTATCCCCCTTCGACACTCCAGATCTCCTGGGTTGAAGGATTGAGCGAGGCCGTTACCGACATCCCCACGGGCAGCCGGTTTAAATCGGTGACGGGCCGGCCGTTCAAGCTAACCGGTACGGAATCGCCGGCCAGGCGGTAACCCCCCTCGCGGTTTTCGCGACTGACCCTGACCAGGACCGGGGCGCCGCCGGCTTTGAGCAGCCGGACGCCGCCGGCGCGCCACGTCCGGCCGTAGATGTAGGCCGAGAGCTTCCCGGACGCGTCGGTGAAGGAGTAGATATCGGCTCCGGGCGGCACGTTCGCGAGGCCGGTCTTCTTCCCGTCGACGGCCACGGCGAGGGCGGCGCTCTTGCGGTCGATCTCCCCGCCGCCGTCCAGCACCAGGCTGTCTCCGTTAAGCGCAGTCACGATATGCCTTTCCAGGGGCTGGCCGAAGACGAGGGCGTAATCCTGAGCGGGCTTGGCCGCGCCCGGCACGACGTTTTTGGCCACCGCCGCACCCTTAACCTCAATGAGGTATTCGCCCGGCTGCGGGTTGTCGACGACCACCTGTTCCACGTTGTTGAGCGTGTCCCTCTTGCCCTCGCGGCCGAAATCGTTGCCGTAGAAAGTTCCGGAAGGCCCCCGCACCACCAGGTCGAGGTCGTTGACCAGCGCCTTTTGCGCCCCCGGCGCCGCCTGGGGGTCCGTCCAGGCCAGCGTTGCTTTCAGCGGCGCGCCCGAACCGGTCACCCGGCAGCGGTAGGTCCGGGACGCCCCGTGGGCCACGCCGCCGGTCTCGTCGGCGGCCGCGAAGCGGCGTTCTTTGAGGGCGGTCACGGTGCCGGCCACGTCCAGGAGCCCGAAGCCCTGAGCCTGCCGGTCAACGCCGGGAAGGGGCCGGGCGCCGTTGATCAGCGCGGCCTTGATCAGGGCGGCGGATGGAGAAGCCATGTCTTCTTCTTTGATAAAGTACTCGCGCATGAGGGCCACGGCCCCGCCCCCAACGGCGGCGGCCATGCTGGTCCCCTGCATGCGCGTGTAAGCGCTGTTGGCCGGGAAGTTGCCCTCGATCAGCCCGGACTTGGCGGAAACGATCGACGTCCCCGGCGCCACCAGGTCGGGCTTGATGCGGCCGTCGGCCGCCGGCCCCCGGCTCGAAAAGGAGGCCATCAGGCGGGGGTCGGCGCTTTGCTCGCCGAAGACCGGGCGCGCGTTCCGGCCGGCGCCGAAAACGAGGGCGTTTTTGCTGTTAGCCTCGGGAGTCAGGCTTCCCGGTCCGGGGCCGTTGTTCCCGGCCCCGAAGACGACGGTGAAGTCGGGATGGCGGCGGACGAAGCGGTCGATCTGGGAAGAGGAAGAAAGGTAGGCGTTGGTCTCCCCGCCCCACCCGTTGACGTGAATGCGCGCTCCGCCCGCGTAGGCGGGCTCGAAGAGGGCGTAGAGGTCGGCGGGCGGGTCGATCTTACCGTTTTTGCCCAGGATGGCCTGGAAGAAGATGCCGGCCCCGGGGGCCACGCCCTTGAATTTGCCGCCCGAAGCGGCTCCGGTGCCCGCCACGGTTCCGGCCACGTGCGTGCCGTGGCCGGTGGGATCGGACTTGTCGCCCCCCGCCAGGGACTCCAGGTAGATGACTTTGGGCATCTGGCCGGGGACGTTGGCCAAGTCGGGGTGCAGGTCGGCATAAGAACCGGTGCCCAGACCGCTGTCGGCAATGGCCACGATCTGCCCGGCCCCGGTGAGCCCCCGCGCGGTGACGAAGTCACGGACGGCAACGGGCGACACGCCCGCAATGTCCCGGGCCCGGTCGTTGAGGAAGACCGGCGGGCGGTACTGTTCGACGAAAACGACCTGGGGCAGGGAAGCCAGGGTCTTGACGGCACCGGCAGGGATGACCGCGCGCAGGGTCGTCCCGCTTTCGCTCAGCCCCCTGGTGACTTTTCCGCCGAGCCGCTCCACCTCACCGGCCACAAACTCCTTGTCGCCGGCGCCGAAGGTGGAAATGGTTATTTCAAGTTCTTCACCGCTGTTTGCGTCCACCGCCGGCCCCAGACGGTCCTCGGCTTCCAGCACCTCGACGCGTCCTTTCAGAACGCGGTTGACCTTCGCCTCGGCGCCTTGAGGCACGCGCAAAAGCCAGCGGGAATCCCCCACCGGGTCCCCGAGCCTGGCTCCCGCAGCTTCAAGCCACCCGGCGAGCAGTTGGGGATCTGTCCCGGGGTCGATACGGACGACGTAGAGGTTTTCTTTGTTTGGCGCCGGCTGGTCTTGCCCCTCTTCCGGGCCCGTTCCCGGCAAAGTCACGCCGCCGAAGTAGACGGCCGCACTACTCAGGAAGGCGAGCGCAACCAGGACGGCGACAAGGGGCAGCAAGGGTTTTGTGAAACGCATAGAGCCACCTTTGACAAAGGATGACAGTCCTGTCAGTCAGTTAACATCTTATCACACTTCGGCCGCAGCCGGAACGTTCGCCTTGATGGCAATTTAAGCTTGAAACCGCTCATTAATTATTAACCCTCGGCCGAGCCCTGTTGTGACAGAGTGACCGCCGGCGGATGATTTGGTGGTATAATATGGTCAGGCGGAGAGGAGGCGCAAAGATGAATCTCCTTGACCAGGACGAATACCGGCGCTGGCTTGCCCAGGCCGAATATACGCTGTCTTCGGCTGAAAGGGATATGTTTGCCGGCGATCACGCCTGGGCCTGCTTTAAGGCCCAGCAGGCGGGCGAATACGCCTTAAAGGCCCTCGTTCGCGCTGCGGGAATGTTTGCGCCGGGCCACTCGACCTTGCGGATTGCAAGAATCCTCAGAGATGCCGGCTTTACGCTGCCCGATGATATGGAAAAGTGGTGCCGGGAACTTGACCGGCACTACATCCCTCCTCGCTACCCCGACGCTTATCCTTCCGGTAGCCCGTTCGAATACTATGACCGCGAGACGGCGGAACGGGCTGTTGTATGCGCCTCACGTCTCGTGCAGTTCGCTAAGGGAGTGCGGGCGGATGGAAAAAGTTCTTGAGGCCCGCCGGCAACAGCAAGCCCGTTACATAGATTTGGCCCGGGATTATGCACGCCGGCTTGAAGACCGCTTATGCCGCCCGCTGACGGCGATAGTTATCGGGTCGGTTGCGCGGGGCGACTTCAACCTCTGGAGCGATGTGGATGTCGTGGTGATCGCCGACGACCTCCCGGCCGACCCGCTGAAGCGGAGCACGATCCTCTATACGGACGTGGAACCCGCCATCGAACCCAAGGGGTATACGTACGGGGAATTCGCACGGCTCCTTGCCGCCGGGCATCCCCTGGCGCGGGAGGCCGCAGAAAGCGGGATCGTTGTCCGTGAAGCAGACGGCTGGCGGGAGCGGATCAGGCCGCACTAAAAGTCCCGGGGCTTGCAGATAATCTCGCGGATCTTGGTGTCGAAGAAATGCTGGGAGTGGGCGGGGCTGAGTACGACGGCGGTGTCGGCTCCCGTCCCCGAGCCGGCCACGGCCACAATGTCCTCGCCCGGCGGGATGAGCCCGGCGTCGCAGGCCATGCTGCTGATCTCGACGCACACCTTGAGGCCCTGGCCGAACATGCGCAGGGTCGCGGCGATGATTTCGGCGGGATAGACGCCGCCGAACTTGAAGCGCAGGGCGCGGTCGAGGCCCGCCATCAGGTGGGTGGTCGTAAGCAGCTTTACGCCCCTGGAAGCAAGTTCCCGGCGCATTTCCTCTCCCATCTCGTCCTCGCCGGGCTTCTCGAAGCCGGCCTGGTGGGTCACGCAGACCACTTCCAGGCCGCAACCGGCGGCCAGGAGCGCCGTCTTGCCCGAGCACGAGGCCACGACGATGCGGGGGATACCCAGCTCCTTCGCTCTCCTGACGGCCGCCTCGAGCGTCGCTTCCGTGTTGGCGGAGCCTTTGGCAGGCCAGTACATGAAACCACTCCTTTCGTGTATAAGCATTGCGCACTGCGCACTCCCCTGCACTATCCTGTCGGCCATATCCCTCAACAATGTTAAGCACAACAGAGACTGCAGAACGGCGAGCTTGAGCGCCTAATTCATACGTCTCCGGCTTGGGAAATCTTTGAGTTGAAACGGAGAAGGCGTCCAATGGACGCCTGGTGTAACAAATCGAGGGCAACATTACCTGTCACGCAACCTTAGACTACCTTCCTGAACAGCTTGTCGTACTTCGGTTTCGGGAGAACGTTGAGCATGCTGAGGGCCTTGCCGGTGCCGAGGGCCACGCAGCTCACGGGATCGTCGGCCAGGACGGCAGGCAGGCCGGTCTCCCTGGCGACCAGGGCATCGAGGTTGTCCAGCAGCGCACCGCCGCCCGTCATCAGGATGCCCTTGTTGACGAGGTCGGCGGCCAGTTCGGGCGGTGTTTTCTCCAAGACTTCCTTGACCGCCGATATCACGCTATGCAGCGGCTCCTGGATCGCCTCCCAGACCTGCGTGGTCGTGACCTCCACCGCCTTGGGCAGCCCGGTCATGACGTCGCGCCCGCGGATCGAAGCCGATCTCTCCCTGCCGCGGACGGGAAGGGCGCTGCCCACTTCTATCTTGAGTTCCTCGGCCGTACGGTCCCCGATCAGGAGGCCGAACTCCTTGCGAACGTAACGGACAATGGCCTCGTCGAACTTGTCCCCCCCGACCTTGATGGAAGTAGCGCAGACGATCCCGCCCAGCGAGAGGACGGCCACGTCCGTGGTGCCGCCGCCGATGTCCACGACCATCGCGCCGCTGGCCTGCGAGATGTCCACCCCGGCGCCGAGCGCCGCCGCCATGGGCTCCTCGATGACATGGGCCTGCCGGGCTCCCGCCTGGATGGCGGCCTGCCTTACGGCGCGCTCCTCTACCCCGGTGACCTGGGCCGGGATGCAGACCATCACCCGGGGGCGGAAGAAGAACCTGCGGGCTCCGGCCTTCTCGATGAAATATCGCAGCATTTTTTCGGTAACGTCGAAATCGGCGATCACGCCGTCCCGGAGCGGGCGTATGGCCACGATGTTGCCCGGAGTCCTTCCGAGCATACGCCTGGCTTCCTTGCCGACGGCGATGATCTGTCCCGTCTCTTTATTGATGGCTACTACGGAAGGCTCGCGCAGCACGATGCCCTTACCCTTCACGTAAACCAGTACGGTCGCCGTGCCGAGGTCGATACCGATGTCGGGTGCCCAATTAAACATTGCTTTCCCCCTCGATAAAGAAGTCAGAGGCCGGACTCGAAAGAAATCCTGCAATCTCCGAATCAATCTGCGAGTCAAAAGCCCGGAAGCCGGACAAGGATACAAGTTCCGATCATGCTTGTCCGGCAGGTTATCGTAAAAAGAAGCGAGCAACGGCAACACCGTGTTGTTCCTGGCGTACCTCGAAAGCAAGGCGCCGCCGGTCATAATCTTCCGCTGGTGTATTCTACAAGGTTCGGAAAGTTTCCTCTCCTTCTTACAAAAGTTTAGCCTGTTTCTTTATATTTCCTCCGGGTGGCTTCTCCGCCGCGCAGATGGCGCTCAGCCTTGTTAAACTCGAGTACCAGCCGCACCTTTTGGGCCAGCTTCTTATCCAGCGCAGGCAGACGTTCGGTCATGTCCTTGTGCACCGTGCTCTTGCTTACCTTGTAAACCATCGCGGCCTGCCGTACCGTGGCGTTGGTGTCCAGTATGTAGGCGCAGATGTCAAGCACCCGCTTTTGGATATGCTCCTGCATCACCCTACCTCCCGGTCCAGGCTGGGGCTGTTGAAAAACTTCGCCTGGCTTTGTCATGCTTGTCGTCCAGTGCTCACGTACCACCCAGTACGCTCCGCGCTGGACGGCTTCGCCTTCCGCGCCATGCTCGTTTTTGAACAGCCCCCTTTTTTTTTTTCAAACGACCCAGGCTGTATGGTGATTTATATGCGGATAAGCTTCGACAAATGCTTGGCCCAGACATGGCAAAAAGGGCCAAGGCCCTTCTTGCCATGTCGCACACTGGACCTTCTATGTCAATACCTAATTTTAATAACCCTGATTAGGCCGCCCGTAAGGCGTGCCGCTCCTTGGCTGCCAGGAATAGAGCTTCATCATAGGGGG